>DATIKE010000521.1:0-7421 GCA_035477895.1 Phycisphaerae bacterium | reverse complement strand
CAGCCGGGGCAAACTCTTCTACCGCCTCGTCCAGCAGGCTGTGCAGGTTTCCCCGCAGCCCTATTCGGCCATCGTCACGAAGAACCGCCGCACCGTCCCGCCACCCATGGTGGATGGTTGAGCAAAGGGGATACCCCATTTTCAGAAATGGGATATAGGGGACAGTCACCTATTTACTGACGGCCGGGCCTTGTGTTTGGCGTAGAGGTCCGGCAGATGTGTTTTCACCTGCTGGGCCAGCTCCTCGTCGCTGATGGCGCTCAGCCGGCCGTGGTTGTTGTACTGCTCCATGACCCACTGCTGAATCTTGTAGACCTTGGTCAGCTTGACCTCGTCGGGCGTGCCCTTGATGCCGAGGTGTTCGTTGACCCAGACGGCAATGCCGTCGGTCCCGGTGCGGTCTGTGATGGCGACGCGCGGCGGGCGGTCCAGCAGCGTGGTGGTGTCCATGATGTTGTAGATGCGCTCGTCGCGGCGAAGACCGCCGGCGTGGATGCCCGCCCGCGTGGTGTTGAAGTGCCGGCCGACGAACGGGTAGTTGTCCGGGATGTGCACGCCGATGCTGGTCATGTAGTCAGCCAACTCGGTGATGACCCGGGTCTCGATGCCGCACATATCGCCCTTGAGGGCGATATATTCGAAGATCGCGCTTTCGAGCGGCGGATTTCCGGTGCGTTCGCCGGTGCTGAACAGGGTCGCGTTAAGGGCGTTACAGCCGCAGAACCAGGCGGTGGTTCCGTTGATGTGCACCTTGTGGAAGTCGTTGTGCCCGTGCCATTCCAGGCGTTCGGGCGGGATACCGCAGTCGTTGACCACGTGCCAGCAGAGCTTGGGGATGGAGCGCGGCTCGGCCACGTTGGGATAACCAAGCCCGAAGCCCATCGTGTCGCAGAGGCGGACCTTGACCTTGAGGTGGTCGGGCACCTGCTCGCTGATGCGGGCCAGCTTCTGCACGAACGGGAAGACGAAGCCCTTCAGGTCGGCGCGGGTGACATCCTCCATGTGGCATCGCGGGCGGACGCCGGTCTCCAGGGCCGCTTCGACCACCTCGATGTACTGGTCGAAGGCCTGCCGGCGGGTCTGCTTCTGCTTGTAGAAGATGTGGTAGTCGCTGCAACTGGTAAGCATGCCGCTCTCTTTGAGGCCGGCATCGACAACCAGCCGGAAGTCCCCCTTCACCGCCCGGATCCAGCCGGTGATCTCGGGGTATCTGTATCCCAGTTCGCGGCAGCGATCGAGGGTCAGGCGGTCGTTCTTGGTGTAGAGGAAGAACTCGGTCTGGCGTATGACCCCGTTGGGCCCGCCGAGCCGGGCGAGCATCTCGTAGATCTTGACCTGCTGATCCACGGTATAGGGCGGTCGGGCCTGCTGACCGTCGCGGAACGTGGTATCCGTGATGTGGATGTCCTGCTTCACGCGGGCCGCCGGGTCGAAGGTCACGGTCCGGCCGTCGATGGTCTCCTGCCACAACCCCTCGAACTTGATCAGCGGCGGGAGCGAATTCGGCAACGAGTAGGGGAAGATGTCCTCGACGAGGTTCGGCTCGTTGACCTGCTGGAGCGGGTATTCACGGCTCATTCTGGCTTTCCTCCACGTTTTCGGGGACAGGGAACCACTGGAGCGGCCACTGCATCCCTGACCTCGGCCGCGTCACACGACGCTATTTCAGACGGATTGCCTCCCGCCCATCCTGACGGCGGCAGGCCCCCAGGCGCGTTTCGGCCACATCCAACCCAGCAGGACGGCATGGCCGAGCTGCGACATGTCATTCTGATGATAACGTCCGGCGTCCGGCCTGACAACCCGGCCTGGGGGATCAAGTGCCCGGAATAATCCCAATTCCGAGAAGGCCACTTTGGACATTGGACAGGCTGGTCCGCGATGGGCATGGCCCCCTCCAGCTCGGTGCGGCCCGGAGGCCCCGGGTCTGCGACAGATAAAGCGGTCGCGGCTGGCCCCGATCAGAACCGAGAGCGCCAGCGACCGGCCAAGCTGCACGCTGGTAGCGGCTGCCAGTCGCATGGCGGACGTGCCCGCAGGTGAAGGCCGACTCGCCCGATCAGAACCGAGAGCGCCAGCGACCGGCCAAGCTGCACGCTGGTAGCGGCTGCCAGTCGCATGGCGGACGTACCCGCAGGTGAAGGCCGACTCGCCCGATCGGAACCGAGAGCGCCAGCGACGCGGCTGTCTCGAACGTGAATCCCTGCCTGACGGCAGGCAGGCGTCAGGCCAGTACCGTTTCCGGTAAGACAGTTTCGTGTTCGAAAGGCGGCAGGGGTGCGGAGGTTCAACCGCCCCTCCGGGGCAGGAAACGAAGGAAACTCGCGAACCGAAAACGGCACCAGGGAATCCCGGGAGCAGACTGAGTTGAACGTGCGTATGCGATCCGCGATACTTCTGGCCGGCGTCTTGGAGAGCCCGTGTATGTTGGGATGCGACGGCCTGTTCTATCACCCCACCCGGCGGGAATACGATAAGCCGGAACGGCTCCGGCTGAGGTACGAGTCGGTGCGGTTCGCCACCCGCGACGGGCTGGAACTGCACGGGTGGTTCTTCCCGGCCAACGGCCCCGCGGCGGGGACGGTGCTGCACCTGCACGGCAACGCGGGCAACGTCACGGCCCATTTCCACCAGATCGGCTGGCTGCCGGCGTGCGGTTGGAACGTGCTCTGCTTCGATTATCGCGGGTACGGCCAATCGCAGGGCCGGATCACGCGGGCCGGGTCGATCGCCGACGCTCATGTGGCACTCGATTATCTGCTGCACCGGCCGGGCGTCGACCCCCGGCGGATCGTGGCGTTCGGGCAGTCACTTGGCGGTGCGGTCGGCATCGTCCTGACAGCGGAACGGCCGGAACTGCGCGGGCTGGCGGCCGACGGAGCGTTCGACAGTTATCGCGGCATCGCCACCTGGCACATCCGCCGCAATCCGCTGCTGTTCATAGTCGCCTGGTGGGTGCCGCTGCTGATGGGCGACGGTCACGACCCCATTGACTGTGTGGCCCGGGTCAGCCCGCGGCCGTTGCTGATCCTGCACGGAACGGCCGACCGCATCGTCGATCCGCGCATGGCCCGCCGATTATACGACGCCGCTCGCGAACCGAAGGAACTCTGGCTCGTCGACGGGTCAGATCATTATGAGGCCCTGGAAGAGATGGGCGAGGTGAATCGGCCGAGATTGGAGGCGTTTTTCCGCCGGTGCGTCGAGTAACGCACGCAGGGCGATACCCGAGAGTGATCTACGTTCCGAAACAATGAGCCAGAAGGCGTTTTCGTCACCCAGGCAATTGTGGAAGTGCCGATTGAACTGGTCCCAGCCGTCCGCGAGCTGATCGCCAAACACCACAAATAGGCTGCTCGCTCATCTACTACGTTTCGCGATCGGGCATATCGCTGTGCCCGAGACCGCGCGGGCTGAAGCCCGCAGCTCTTTGTTCCGACAGATTCAGATTCAACCTGTATTCACCGATCCGCCAGCCGGGGCGGGATCGGTCGGCGACCGGGGCGAACGAGGAAGACGCGGTTGCCGTGGATTTCGAGGTGGCCCTTGAGGAAGAGTCGGATGGCGGCCGGGTAGGCGATGCATTCCTGCTCGAAGACCCGCTCGGCCAGCGCGTCGGGCTCGTCACCCGGCAGCACGGGGACGGTGCGCTGCAGGATGATCGGCCCGGAGTCGTACTCGTTGTCGGCGAGGTGGACGGTGCAGCCGCTGGTCTTTTCGCCGGCGGCGAGGACCGCTTCGTGCACGTGGTGCCCGTAGAACCCTTTACCACCATACTTCGGCAACAGGGCCGGGTGGATGTTCATCACCTTGCCCATCCAGCGGTCGGGAATCCGCCAGAAGCAGGTCCAACCCGCCTGGCAGACGAGCTCGGGGCGGTAATCGTCGAGCGTTTCTGCAATGAGTCGGCTGAACTGCTCGACGTCCGGGTGATCCTTCTTGCGGACGATCGCGACCGGCAGGCCGGCGGCCCGGGCCCGGTCGACGCCTTTCACCTGCGACAACGACGAGATGACCACGGCGATTTCGGCGTCGATCTCGCCTCGGCCGATGCAGTCAATGAGGTTCTGCAGCGTTCGCCCCCCCCCGGAGAGCATCACGGCCAACCGGCCCTTGCGAGGCGCGATATCGTCCGGGCCGGCGGCACTCACGACACCACCTCGATGGCAAAGCGGACCGGGATTTCGTCAATCTCGCCGGCGTGCGGCGGGTCGAGGATGCTCTTATCGACCGTCAGTTCGACGGCCAGCGTCTCGCCCTTGATGTAGTCGGCGTACGCGAGGATCGCGGCCGCAACCGCCCCGTCGGCGTCGACGCGGACCTTGATCCGGTCCTGATAATCGAGCCGATCGTCCTTACGCGCGGTCTGGATCAGGTGGACGACGTCGCGGGCGATGCCCTCGGCTTTAAGCTCGTCGCTGATCTCGGTGCTCAGCACGACGACAACCTGCGTGCCCTGTGCGGCCGCCCAGCCCGGCTTGGCCTTGAGCGTCACCTGCACGTCCTCGCCGGTGAACTCCACCTGTTGGCCGTCGACGGTGACGGCCGCCTTGCCCGACCGGTCGAGCTGGCGGCGCAGAGCAGCGGCGTCGGCCGACGCCAGGACCTGCTTGATCTTCGGCGCCAGCTTGCCGTACTTCGGGCCGATCACCTTGAAGTTCGGTTTGATCTCGTAGGAAACGTACCGGTCGGCGTCGGCCACGAACTCGATCCGCTTGACGTTGAGTTCGTCGACGATCAGCGGCAAATCCTCGTCGAGCCATGACTGGTGCGACGGGTCGGCCAATACCAATTCAACGACCGGCAGCGGCTGACGAACCTTCAGCCTGGCATCCATGCGGGCCGACCGGCCCAGCGAGGTGATCTCGCGAACCAGGCCCATCTCGTCCATCAGCTTGCCGTCGATCCTCGACGCGTCCGGCACCGGGTAGTCGCAGAGGTGGACGCTCTCGGGCGCTTCGGCGAACTGCGACCGCACCAGGTTCTGGTATAGCGTTTCGGCAAAGAACGGCACGAACGGCGCGATGACCTTCGACAATTCGCAGAGGCACGTCCAGAGCGTCCAATAGGCCGCCCGTTTGTCCTCGTCCATGCCGCTGCGCCAGAAGCGATCCCGCGACCGCCGCACGTACCAGTTGCTGAGAGCATCGACAAAATCGACCAGCCGACGGCAGGCGGGATAATTCTCGTACCGGTCCATGGCGGCGGCCACATCGGCGATCGTCTGGTTCAACTCGGCCAGGACCCAGCGATCCAGCTTGCTCAGGTTCTCTGATGGTACTTGCGGGACCGGCTTCCAGCCGGACGATTGGACCGGCAAGATGCCGGTCCCACACAGGATCTGGTCCGAGTTCTGTCGATCGTTCTGCAGCCGGCCGTCGCCCGGCGACCATTTGTCAATGCTCGCGTAGATCACGAAGAAGCTGTAGACGTTGTAGAGCTTGATGAGGAACTCGCGCTGGTCGGTCGCGATGGTGTCTTCTTTGAACCGCGCCCCGGTCCACGGGGCCTGGCTGAACAACATCGACCAGCGCATGGCGTCGGCGCCCTCGCGGTCGAAGATGTACGTCGGCTCCTTGTAGTTACGCTTGCTCTTGGATAGCTTTTTGCCGTCCTCGCCGCCGACCAGGCCGAGCACGATGCAGTTGCGGAAAGGGTGCGGGAATGAAACATCTCCGAACAGCACCGTGCTGATCGCCAGGAGCGTGTAGAACCAGCCGCGGGTCTGGTCGATGGCTTCGCTGATGAAGTCGGCGGGGAAGCGGCTCTTGAAGACTTCCTCGCTGCCGGAAGTGTGCGGGTAGCCCCACTGTGCGAAGGGCATGCAGCCGCTGTCGAACCAGCAATCGATGACCTCGGGCACGCGACACATCCTGGCCCCAGGCGCAAACGGCGAGTCGTAGGTGATCGCATCGATGTACGGCTTGTGCACCTTGAGATCGTCGATCAGTTCCGGGTTGGCGGCCTTGGCTTTCTCCCAGACGTCCGTGCCGGCCACACCCGGCCTGGCCAGCAGTTCGGCGTACGAGCTGACCGCCTCCTGCTTGCCGGTTTTTTCGCATTCCCAGATCGGCAGCGGCGTTCCCCAGAACCGCTCGCGCGACAAGGCCCAATCGACGTTATCCGCCAGGAAGTTGCCGAACCGCCCGTCGCGGATGTGCTCGGGCAGCCAGTTGATCTTCGCGTTGTTGGCCAGGAACTCGTCGCGGAACTGCGTCGTTCGCACGAACCAGCTCTTGCGAGCGTACTGGATCAGCGGGTCGTTCTCGGCCCGCCAGCAGAACGGGTAGTCATGACGGCAGGTGTCGCGCTTGAGCAGGAAGCCGCGATCCTTCATCCAGCGAATGATGTCCGAGTCGGCCTCCTTGCAGAATCGGCCGGCAAAGTCGGTGGCTTCCGGCACGAACGTGCCGTCAGGGGCGATGAGCTGCAGGATGCCGATGCCCTTTTCCCGGGCGATCCGGTAGTCGTCCTCGCCGAAGGCCGGGGCGACGTGCACGATGCCCGTGCCGGTGTCCAGGGTCACAAACTCCGCGTCGATGACTTCGTAGGCCCGCCCACCCTGAGGCGTCGTGTAGGCGAAGATCGGCTCGTACTTCATGCCGACCAGATCGCGACCTTTCACTGTTCGGATGGTCTTGACGTCCTTCTCCAGATCGACCGGCAACCCCTTGAACACCTTGGGCGGCAACTCTTTGGCCAGGATCAGTCTCTCGCCGTCGACCTCGATCTCGACGTAGTCGAAGTCCGGATGAACGGCCAGTGCGGTGTTGCTCGGCAGCGTCCAGGGCGTCGTCGTCCAGGCCAGAAAGCTGCGTTTGGGCTCATCCTTCACGCGGAAGCGGACGATCACCGACGGGTCGTCGACCTCGCGGTAACCCTGCCCGACCTCGCCGGAGGACAGCGCGGTGCCACCCTGCGGCCACCACCAGACGATTTTGTGGCCCTGGTAGAGCAGGCCTCGGTTGAACAGTGTGGCCAGCGCCCACCAGACGGATTCGACGTACGACTGGTGGTACGTGACGTAGGCTTCTTCCAGGTTGATCCAGAAGCCGAGCCGGCGGGTCAGCTCTTCCCATTCCTTCGTGTAGCGGAACACCGACTGCTGGCAAAGCTGGATGAACTTCTCGATGCCGTGGCGTTCGATCTCCTGCTTGGTGTGGATGCCGAGTTCCTTGCAAACCTCGGCCTCGACGGGCAGGCCGTGGGTGTCCCAACCGCCCTTGCGGTGGCAGAAGCAGCCGCGCATGGTTTTGTAGCGCGGGAACAGGTCCTTGATGATCCGGGTGAGGCAATGCCCTGGGTGCGGCAGGCCGTTGGCCGTCGGCGGGCCTTCGTAGAACACGAACGGCGGGCCGCCCTGTCGCTGTTCGAGTGATTTCTCGTAAATCCGATGCTGCTCCCAGAACTTCAGAACCTCG
>DATIKE010000520.1:0-7888 GCA_035477895.1 Phycisphaerae bacterium | reverse complement strand
GGGCATCGGCGTTCACAAAAAGATATTTGCCGTTGAATGTCAGGGGCCGTGTCGTCAAAGTCCCCGGCGTTTCGCCTGCGTCCATCGAGGCGAACCCGTCGCGGCGAAGGACAGCCAGCCCGGTGACAGCCGGGTCGGTCGCGCGGTTTTTTCCGCGCCCGCTGACATAGAAGTACAGCTTGTCGCCGACGACCAGGCACCCGCCGCCGGCCGACTGCACGTTGCCCCAGTTCCAGGCCCCATCGGTCTCATTCACGCCCGCGAAAGGCCGGCGGTCCGGCCTGTGCCAGTGAAAGCCGTCCCGGCTGAAACCGATCAGCACCTCGTTGCGCTTGTCCACCTTCTGGCCGGGGTCCGCCTGCCAGACCGAGAACAGTCCGATCAGCAGGCTCTCGTAGGCCGCCGCGTCCAGGTTGTATAACTCCGCCGGCACATCCTTGAATGCCGGATTCGGATTACGCGGGTCGAGCCGGTCCGCGGTGGTCCACGGGTGAGTGAGCTTGGCGGATTCGTTCATCGCCTGCGTCAGATCCGTGCATTCCGCATAGTGTCTCGATCGGCCCAGCGGGGAGGCGTAGCTGCGAATGCTGTACACCCACAACTTCCTGAAGGGGTTGTGGAAGAACGTCGTGCGGTCGCCCGGTGCCCAGGCGGTGCCCAACGGATCCCCCCAGTGAATTCCGTCGGCTGAGTATCTCAGCACGAGGTCGCATCCTTCGGTCCCATCGCGTCTCTGCACGGCGTACAGCATCTTGTATTTTCGTGCGGCGTCGGTTTCCATCTGGTCCAGCCAGACGGTGCTGGAATCACGCGACTGCTTCAGCACCATGTTTGTCCCCGACACGACGTCCAGCGATGGCTTTTCCCAATGAATCCCGTCCTTGCTCGTCGCGTAGCACGTGGACTTGCAGTAGCCACCCATGTACCACATCTTGAAGATCTTCTCCTGCGGGTCGTACCACACTCCGTCGCTGAAAACCATCGCGCACGGTTTCTCGCTTTCCCCGGTGCGTTCCCATGGCCGATCGGGTTTGAGGACCGGGCATGCCGGGTGATACCGCGCGGCGTGATAGGTGCGCTGGAGGGTCGTATCCTCGATCAGGAAATCATCCACGAACAGTTGCCGGCCTATGTCGATGGGAACGACCTCCGGCCGATTCTCCAGGTAGGGCACCGGCATGGGTTCGCGGGTCAGTTCGGCGATTTTCGGCGGCCATTCATCAGGCAGAACGATGCCGTTGTACAGCGTTTCGCCCGCGAGAACGCTTCCCGAGGCGGCCAGAAGCGCAGGGGTGAAAACGAGCACGAATGTATGCCCACAGCGTCGGTTCATTGCAGTTCTCTCTGTGATCGCGCAGCGTATGACAATGCTTATTCTCCGGATTTCCCGCTCGCGGCAATGAGGCGCAGAACGGCCTCGTAGGCGGCCTTGCCGACTGTGTCTCGCGGCTCGGCATATCCCGGCCCGCCGGCGGCGACATAGCCGTGGCTCGCCCCCGATTCATCCGGGCTCACCCAGAAGGAGTACAGCTTGCCTCTGGACAGATGAAACCGGAACTTCACCGGCTTGCCGGCCAGCGCGGCCAGATCCATGGTGTTTTTCCATTGCACCGGCTGAATCGTGCTGTCGAGGGTGACGGGCCTGCACGAATCCTTGTCGAGCCCTCGAATGACACCGCCGTCTCGATCGAGCGCTTCGACGCGCAGCTCGCCGCCACCGGCATCGACATTGACGTACAGATGTTTTCCCTTGAATGTCACCGGTCGGGTGGTGAGTGTGCCGGGGGCATCGTCCGCATCCATCGAGGTGAAACCGTCGCGGCGCAGAACCGCCAGCCCCGTGCAGGCGGGTTCGCCGCTTCGGCCGCGCCCGCTCACGTAGAAGTACAATTGATCGCCCATCACCAGGCAGCCGGTGGCGCACGACTGCACGTTCGCCCAGTTCCACGCGCCGTCCGTCTCGTTGACACCGGCGAACGGCCGGCGGCAGGGGCGGTACCAGTGAAAGCCGTCCCGCGTGTAGCCGACCAGGATCTCGTTTCGCTTCTCTGAGTCATCGGCCGACTTGCCCTGCCAGATGGAGAACAGCCCGACCATCAGGCTCTCGTAGGGCACGACGTCGAGGTTGTACAACTGCGGCCCGGTGTCCTTCCCGGCGGGATGCGGATTGCTCGGGTCCAGGCGGTCCGCGGTCAGCCAAAGCGTCGCGATTTTACCGAGGTTGCCGAGGCCATCGACGAGATCGGTGCATTCCGCGTAGCGCCGCGAGCGTCCCCAGGGGTCAATCAGGCTGCGGATGCTGTAAACCCAACGCTGGCGGAACGGGTTGTAGTGAATAGTCGTCCGGTCGCCGATTCCGCCGCCGATAATGAGCGGCTTGCCCCAGTGGATGCCGTCAGCCGAGTAGTAAATCGCGGGCTTGAATCCGTCGCCCTCCGGCCGCGGCACGGTGGTGAACATCTTGTACCGCCGCGAGGGGTCTTTCTCGTTCAGGTCGAGCCACACGGTGTCCGAGTCTCGCTCCTGATCGAGCAGGATGTTGGTGCCCGGCACGACATCGAGCGACGGCTTCTCCCATCGCATTCCGTCCTTGCTCGTGGCGTAGCATGTCCGCTTCAGGTTGCTGCCCATGTACCACATCTTGAACAGCTTTTCCGACGGGTCGTACCACACGCCACCGCCGAAGACGATGGCCGTTGCCTTCTTCGGCTTATCCTTCATGCCGTCGTTTTCCCAGTGCTTGTCGGGTTTCAGCACCGGGCAGGCGGGGTGATACCGGGCACTGTGATGGGTGCGCGTCAGCGTGGTTTCCTCGATCAGGAAATCGTCCACGAACAGTTGCCGGCCGACGTCGATGGGGACGACCTCCGGCCGATTCTCCAGGTAGGGCACCGGCATGGGCTCACGGCTCAGCTCGGCGATCTTCGGCGGCCACTGATCCGGCAGGACAATGCCGTTGTAGAGCGTCTCGCCAGCCAATGCTGCGGACAGGGTGAAGCAGACGGCCGGAATCAGAAACAAGTACTTGCGCATGACAGGGTCTCCATGAGGTCACGACTCATGGCAGGAATTGTAGCGTGTCGAGGAAGAAATCTCGACACGGCAGGCAGGGCCTGTAGAATCGTCCCCGCCGGCCGGTGCGTGCCGGCGTGAAAGAGCAAGACATCGAGCAGTTCGAGACGGCGGAGTCAAGTCGTGCGGCGTTTCACACACCGATACATGGCGGCGGGACAAGCCGATAGAAACGTGCACCCGGGCCTGCCGGCGGACTTCTTCCCGTGCGGCGCCATGCACATGGCCACCATCCCGCACTGGCAGCACTACCTGCCGCCGGTCGACGAATGGGCCGCCTACATGGACAGAGACATCGCCCGCATGAAGGAGGTCGGCTTCAACTCGATGACCGCCCACGTGGACTGGTATGACATCGAGCCGGCGCCCGGCGAGTTCAACTTCGAGCGGCTCGACCGCCTCATCGCGCTCGTCGAGAAGCACGAGCTAAAGATCCTGCTCTGGCCGTGGCCCGAACTCCAGCCGGAGTGGGTCGCCCGGAAGTACCCCGACGGCAAGTGGCTCTCGGTGATCGATTTCAAGCCGGGCCCGGTCTGCTGGGATCATCCTGAGGTTCGCAAACACATCGACCGCTTCATCCGCACGGTCGTCGCTCGATACAAGGATCGGCCCAGCGTGCTGGCGTGGGATGTCGGCGCCGAGGCCGGCATCTGGGTCTCATATGCCACGCCGGTGGACCGCAATCCGGTGGCCGACCTGTTCTGCTACTGCCCGCACACCGTGGCCCGATACCGCCAGTGGCTCAAGGACAAGTACGGCTCACTGGAAAAGCTCAACGAGATCTGGTCGACCCACCACCGCGACTGGTCGGAGATCGAACCCGTGCGGGCAGGGACGTTCGAGCGGGCCCAGGTCTTCTGGCAGGACTGGCGGCGGTTCATGTGCTGGAATACGGCCGAGTTCCAGCGGCTCAAGGCCGAGGCCGCCCGGGACATCGACCCCAAACGCCCGATCACCTGTCATCTCGGCGGCTGGGGCTGGGGGTACGTCCACAACGCCACCGACGAGTATCAGATCGCCCGGCATTTCGACTTCGTGGGCATGTCCTTCTTCCCGTTCTGGATCGAACGCGGCAGCGGCGCCTACGACCCGAGCCTGGGGGCGATCCAGCTCGACGGCATCCGGTCGGCCGGCGGCGGCAAGCCGATGTGGATCGAGGAACTACAAGGTGGGCCAAGCATCTTCGGGCTTAATTACCGCTCGCGGTTCCCCACGCCCAACGACATCCGGCTGTGGAGCTGGCAGTCGATCGCGCACGGCGCCTCGGGCATCTTTTACTGGAACTGGCGGCCGGAAACGACCGGCATCGAGTGCGGCGGCTTCGGGCTGGTCAACTACGACGGCAGCCTGACCGATCGGGCCCGCGAGGCCGGCCAGGTCGCCCAAGTCTTTAACCGCCACGCCCGTCGCCTGTTGACCAGTTCACCCGTGCCCGCCGAGGTTGCCATCCTTCACGACCCGCGCACTTTCATCCAGGCGCACGGCGAGCAGGATATGGGGGTCGTGGTCGCCAGCGAACGCGGCGTCTACCGGGCGTTCTACCGAAACCAGATCCCCGTCGATTTCCTCGTGCCGGAACAACTCATGGCCGCCGACCTGTCGCGGTACAAGGCGATCTACCTGCCGTTCTCATACATCCTGTCCCGCCAGGAGGGCAAGCGCCTGACTGACTATGTAGACAAGGGCGGCTACCTCTTCGCCGGGATGTGGTGCGGCCTCAAGGACGAGCGCACCTTCCTGTACGAAACCGTCCCCGGAGCCGGCATGGTGGAGTTGTTCGGTTGTCGGGAGATCGAGGTTTATCCGATCGGCCAGGCCGACATGATCGTCCGGCAGGAGCACCCGTTATTCCCGTCGCTGCCGGTCAACGCGAAGATCCCGGCCTACCGTTATGCGGAGAAGCTCGACCTGCTGCCCGGGGCCGAGGTGGTCGCGACGTTCGACGACCGGAGCCCGGCGATCGTCGCCCGTCGGCACGGCAAGGGGCGGACGCTGTACGTTGGGACGATGCTTTGCCAGCATTACGACGCCAAGGGCGAGGCGAACCCGCTGCGGGTGCTGATGGACTTTGCGTCCGCCGCCGGTGTCGAGTCGCCGGTCAAGGTCCAGGCCAAGCCCGACGCCACCCATCTCGAGGCCCGTGTGCTCGAAGGCCCCGGCAGTCGAACGGTCATCCTGCTCAACCACGACGGCCCGGATATCGAGGTCAAGGTGTCGCTCCCGGTTAAGGGACGGGCGACGGTCCGCGACCTGATCACCGATGAGGCCGTTGAGGCCACACGCAATGGCGGCCGTCTGCGCTTCTCGCTTCCAGTGCCCGCCCGCGACGTGCGGGTCCTGACGGTGGACGGCGGGCGATGACTTTCTCCGCCTGCCTGTCGCAGGCAGGGAATCTCGGTCCAGCAATCCGTTACATACAAACGTGGACCGCTATAGCCGTGAGCCGCGGGTGAGCGATCAGAGCAGCTTCGCTTCTTCCGGAACCAGCAGCCAGAGGATCAGGTAGACGATCAGTCCCGGGAACGCGACCGAGAGAATGGACACCAGCGCGTAGACGATCCGCACGCTGGTGGGCGACAGGCCGAAGAAATCTGCCAACCCGCCGCAGACACCAGCGATCATGCGGTCGGATCGCGAACGACGAAGCCTTTTGAACTCAGCCATGGCGAAACTCCAGAACGCGGTCGTGGGGATCGCTCGTGTTGCGATGCGAGCCGACGTACGTCCAGCCGCCGGCCTGCTCGAATAGCCCCTGGACGGCCCGATGCTGGTTGTGGCCGATCTCAATGAGCAGCAGGCCGCCGGGACGCAGGACGGCCGGGGCCTCGGTCGCCAGTCGGCGGTACATGATCAGCCCGTCGCTGCCGGTAAAGGTCAATGCTCCCTGGGGCTCGTGTTGGCGGATGTGCGGTGGGAGTTCGAGCCAGTCGGCTTCCGGGATGTACGGCGGATTCGACACAATGACATCAAAACCGCTGGTCGGCACGGCGTCGGCGGGGAGTTTGAGACAGTCGGCCTCCAATAGCCGCACCCGCTCGGTCAAGCCGTGCCTGGCGACATTGCGGCCGGCAACCTCCAGGGCGGCAGGGGAGATGTCCGTGGCCAACACCTCCGCGTTGCGGGCGTACTTGGCGATGGCCACCGCGACGCACCCGCTGCCCGTGCCCACGTCGCAGATCCGCCACATGCGGTCGGGCTTGGACCGGCACAAATCGATCATTCGCTGGGCCAGGGCCTCGGTTTCCGGGCGGGGGATCAGCACCTCTGGCGCGACCTCGATGTCCAGCGAGTAGAACTCCCGTGAGCCGAGCAGGTAGGCGATCGGCGTGTGTTTACCCGCGCTGCGGACCAGTTCCCGAAATTCAGCCCGCTGGGTCTCGGTCGGCTCCTGGTCGTAGCGGGTGTACAACTCGATCTTGCGACAACCCATCGCCTTGGCCAGCAGAAGTTCCGCCGCGAGCCGGCCGCCCTCGACACGACGCTCCTGGAAGAACGCGGTTGTCCATTCCAGCAGTCGTTTGACCGTCCACGGCTGCGTATCCGTCGCGGTCTCATTCTGGCGGGGTGTATCGGTCATAGGGGCAATATAGCCGCCCGCTCCATTTTCCCGCAATGAAGGCAGAGCCTCCGGCAATAACCCGCGCCGTGTATCGTTTCTCCAGGCGTCGGCCGACCGGGAGGCTCGACGGGCGGAGACCTCCAACGTGCCGGAAGGACCCGGCCGGCCAAGCCGGTCGGATGTGGCAAATAACTCCGTGTGGAGAATACGGTTCTCCTCTGTCATTGGAGAGGGAGGTTGTTATGTATCGAATCCTGACAGTCGCGCTGGTTGTACTGGGAATGTTCGGGCCTGGAGCCTCGTTTGCCCTGGCTCAGGCAACAACTGCCGATCCGGTTCAGCCGCCTCCTCCGCCGCCCGTCCCGCCAAACCTCACGCCCGGGCAGTTGGTCCTGTGGTACACGGCCAAGGCCGCCGAACTGGCCGACCGCTGTGTGGCGGGGAATCGGTCCGCCGCGGCCGCTGCCGTCTCGATCATCGAGCAACTCCGGGCCGCCGGCGAGGACGCCAAGGCCAGACTGGTGGGGCACTGGGCCATCGATTCGCTCACGCTCCGCAACGACCGGTGCCTCCGGGAGATTCGGGAGCTGGCCTTCCGTGTCGGCCGACTGATCCTCCAGGCCGGCGGGACCAGGGAGCAGGTCGAGCAGGTGCAGCAGGTGGCCGCCGAGCAGAGCAGGCGGGTCGTGGCATCACGCCAGGCGGCAATCGAGCGCATTCGCGCAGCCATCGGCGAACCGCAGGAAGGCACACCCGCGGGCGGTTGAGAATCCACCCATGCCCCCACATTCTCGGGCAGCGCGGGTTCATCGATCGGAACCCGCGCTGCCCGATCGTTTTTCATCTGCATGTCGCATGCCGGAGGATGCGGGATCAAAGGTAGATCTGCAAACCCGTTTTTCGGAACTCATCGCTGCGCTGGTCCATGCCTGATCTGAGAGCCTGTGTCTCATCCATCCCGTGCTCGGCGGCGTAGTCGCGAATCTGCCGGGTGATTTCCATCGAGCAGAACTTGGGGCCGCACATGCTGCAGAAGTGGGCGGTCTTCGCTCCCTCCTGGGGCAGCGTGGCGTCGTGGAACTGCACGGCCTTCTCGGGGTCCAGGGCCAACGCGAACTGGTCGCGCCAGCGGAACTCGAAGCGGGCCTTGCTCATCGCGTCGTCGACGTGCTGGGCTCCGGGGTGTCCCTTGGCCAGGTCGGCCGCGTGGGCCGCGACCTTGTAGGCCACCACGCCCTCGCGGACATCGTTGCGGTC
>DATIKE010000519.1:0-5352 GCA_035477895.1 Phycisphaerae bacterium | reverse complement strand
GTCTTGTAGTCGATCACAGCTCCCAGCAATTCGTCGCCCAGATCCGCCAGATCGACGCGATCGATGCGGCCGCGCAGCAGGATGGTGCGTCCCTTTGGTGTCGTCAGGGCGAGGACACCGCTGCCGCGGCCCGCGAAACCGAACGGGTATTCCACTTTCCAGGGACGGAAACGCCCGGCCCTGGCGGCATCGCGCTGCCAACGCCCCACCCTCTCCATGTACGATCGGCCGCGATCGATCAGGAACGCGTTTCGGGCGTGGTCGAGCATCATCGCGCTGTCGAGCAGCGGCCGGACACTCACCGCGGCCGCGTCGACCCGCTCGGCGATCTCGTCGTCACCGAGTTCCGCCAGACCCGTGCCGCCGGCCAGCAAGTCCGCGGCAAACCGCTCCAGGATGGCATGGCAAACGGTGCCGACCTCGGTCGGCTTCATCTCGGCCTCGACACGCGGCTCCAGCCGAAGCCAGTAGTCGGCGCAATGAGCGAACGGACAGCGGGCGAAGGCTTCGAGCCGGCTCACGCTGGCGACCAGTTGCCCGCCACCGACCGCGAGTCCGACGAGTTCAACGTCGAGCCGGGCATCGTTGCGATAACGCAGGCCCGCCAGCGCCCGCGTCAACGTCGTTCGCCACTCCGGCCTTCGCCTCGCTGCTTCGTACAGCGCGTTCCAGGCCGCGCGGCGATGTGGCTCGCCCTCGGCATCGAGGACCGGCCTGTAGCGGAACTCCACCGCCAGCCGCCCGCCCAGATCGCTTACCCCACTGATCCATGCCGGCACACCACCGATCCGCGGGTCGCCGGGCTCCTCAGTCCGGACACCAGGCAATGCGGTTAGTACTTCCTGAAGGAAGGGTGACGGCTGGATCGGCTGGCCCTCGGCATCAGACTGCGGGAAACTGATCCACAATCGCTTGCTGGCCCGGGTCAGCGCGATGTAGGCC
The DNA here is from genome assembly GCA_035477895.1 of Phycisphaerae bacterium. Taxonomy (GTDB): domain Bacteria; phylum Planctomycetota; class Phycisphaerae; order UBA1845; family PWPN01; genus JAPKGY01. Next base: position 4,410 of record DATIKE010000519.1, on the reverse strand, counting down.
AGCAGACGCTCGTCGAGCATCTGCCGCCGGCGCGATGCACCGACCGGGACGCCCGCATCCTCCAGCGCTTCCCGCTCCACGTCACCCAGCAGCGGGTCTTCCGACCTCCGTCGCGGATAGTGCAGGTGGTCGAAGCCGAGCAGCAAGGCCGCCCGGATCTGCGGCTGCCGGCTGCGCTCGATCGCGCCGACCACCACCTGGTCGAGCGTCGGCGGGGCCAGGCCGAGGTCGAACTCGCTCAGTGCCGCCTCGATCGTCTCGCGGAACGCATCAATCGTCATCGATTCCTGGCCGAGAGCGCGCACGAACTCATCCAGCAGTTCGACGAAGTCCGTCCAGACCTGCCGATGAGTCTCCGCCTGCTCGGTTTCGCCGTCTTCGTCGGCCCGATCGGTCCAGGTTCGCAGTGTTTGTCGGACCTCGATGCGTTCGAGACACTCGAACAGTCGCGTCGCCCAGGTTCGGCCTGTTTGCCCGGCCTCGGCGGACGCGTCGTCCACCCAGGACCCCACCGCCGCCAGATACGCACGCCTGGCTTCGTTCACACGCTCCAGCGTCACCCGCTGGACGTCGTTCAACTCGCCGCCCTCGCCGACGCGGCGGAAGATCCGCGTATGCGTCCAGACTTCGTCCCAGCGCGAGCGGCCGTTGATCCCGTGGGCGATCAGGTAGTTCTCCAGCAAGTCGGCCTGCCCGGACTCAATCGGCAGCAGGCCGGTCTTGAGCGAGAGACGCACGGATTCGCAGCGGCAGTCGTCGGCCGCGATCGCCAGCAACGACCGAATCAACTCAATGAGCGGGTGATAGGCAGTCGACTGCCGGCGGTCGATGAAACACGGAATCCCGGCCGACCGCATCGCCGCCGAGAGCAGATCCTGGTAGGCGTCGAGGTCGCGGACGATCACCGCGATATCGCGGTATCGCATCGGCGGATCGCCCTCCCGCGTCAGCCGCTGGATCTCGGCGACCGCGGCTTCCGCCTCGCAACGCCGGTTCGGCAGCGACAAGACCTGGACTGCCGCATGGGAGGCCGACTCGATTCGCGATTCGGCGCCTTCCGCTCCAAACAGTCGTCGTTCGAGAGCCGCCAACTCGTCAGAGGTGAATCGCGGAGACGTCCTGGCTTTCAGTCGGACGGGCTCCTCGACTGCGACGCCGGCCGACCGCATCTCATTTCGCAAGTTGATCAGCGTCCGTTCGGTCCGGGCGAACAGCGACAACGTGAAGTCCGGCGGCCTGGACGCCTCGACGGCCGATGCGTCCGGGTCCACCAGCAAGGCGATCTCCATCCGGCGTACGCGTCGGGCCAGGGCGATGAGCAGGTCGGCCTCCTGGCGGGTGAAACCGGCGAATCCGTCGACCCAGACGTCGGCCTCGGCCAGCCAGGGGCATGCATCCAATCGCCGGGTCGCCAAGTTCAGATATTGGGCCGGATCGAGCCGATCGTCGATAAGGTAATCCACGTACGCCAGGTACAGCCGGGTGACGTCGGCCAGCTTGGCCGCTCCCAGCGGGTTACCCGCTTCCATCTTCGCGGCCTGGTCCGCCAGCGCCTGCGGCTCGACGTTCTCCCGCATCAGCTCTTCGATCGTGCCTGCGACGTGTTTGACAAGCCCGGGCTTGTCCGCCACCTCGCCCAGAAGCCGAAGTGATTTCCGCTGCTGACGCATCAGCCGGCGAATGACCATCAGCCGGCCCAGCGGCCCGATCGTCTCGTCCCCCCGCCGCGAGTCCGCGCCGGTCTCGGCGAAGATCCGGTGGGCCAGCCGGCGGAAGCTCAGCACCTCGCACCGCGTGAACCCCGGAACATCGGGCGTCTCGACCAAGGCCCGCTCCATCTGGAAGCTGGCCTGTTCTGGCACGAGCAGGATGAGTCGCCCGCCGCGCGCGGCATCCTCCCGCAACGCCGCCCGGACCGCTTCCAGACACCGCCACGTCTTGCCACTCCCCGCCCGACCAACCACGAATCGCACCGACATGCTCACTGCTCCTGGTGTGCCGGCGCATGATACGCGACAACGCAGCCTCTGTGAATCCTGGCCCCGGAATGGTGGGCAGGCCTTCTCGTTCGTCCTGTTTCGGGAATCCGTTCCCCCAGTCGAGAGATGGGAATCTCGGTCCAGCAATGAGACCTTGTTGCGAAGCAACCGGCAGGTTAGATTGCGATCATGCCTGAAGCATACCCAGTACCGCTCGCCGACGTTGTGCAACGGCTCTCGTCCGACCAACAGCGGCTTCTGACCGAGCAGGACCGCCGCTGTGTCTGGCATCCATTCACGCAGCACGATCTCTGGAACCGGGCCGACCCGCTGATCATCGTGGCTGGGGAGCGCGAGCACCTGATCGACGCCGACGGTCGGCGCTACATCGACGGCAACTCCAGCCTGTGGTGCAACATCCACGGCCATCGCCGGATCGAGATCGACCAGGCGATCATCGAGCAGCTCGGGCGGATCGCCCACACGACACAGCTCGGCCTGGCCTCGCCGCCGGCCATCCGGCTGGCCAAGCGGCTCGTGGACATCGCCCCGTCGGGCCTGACCAAGGTCTTTTTCTCCGACGACGGCTCAACCAGCGTCGAGGTCGCCTGCAAGCTGGCGTACGGCTACTGGCACCACGTCGGCCAGCCGCAACGCGACCGGTTCATCGCCCTGAGGGAAGCGTACCACGGCGACACCATTGGATCGGTCAGTCTGGGCGGCATCGACCTGTTCCATCGCGTTTACAGGCCGCTGCTGTTCAAGACCGAGTTCGCTCCGTCGCCCTACTGCTACCGTTGCCCGCTGGGCAGGTGCCGCGAGACATGCGACCTGGTCTGCGCCGACGAGGTCGGCCGACTGCTCGACGAGCACCAGGGTCGCATCGCGGCCGTCGTCGTCGAGCCCCTGATCCAGGCGGCCGGCGGCATGATCGCCGCCCCGCCGGGCCACCTGAAACGCATCCGCGAACACTGCGACCGCGCCAACGTTCTGCTTATTGCCGACGAGGTTGCCACGGGCTTCGGCCGGACCGGCCGGATGTTTGCCGTCGGGCACGAAAACGTTTCGCCGGACCTGCTCTGTCTGTCCAAAGGTCTTACTGGCGGTTACCTCCCACTGGCCGCCACATTGGCGACCAGGACCATCTATGAATCTTTTCTCGGCCCGATCGACTCCGGGCGGACCTTCTACCACGGTCACACTTACACCGGCAATCCGCTGGGCTGTGCGGCCGCGCTCGCCTCGCTCGACCTGTTCGAAAAGGACCGGACATTCGACCTCCTGCCGGACAAGATCGGTCGGCTCGCTCACCACCTGCGCCGGCTGGCCGGCAACCCCCGCGTGGGCGACGTCCGCCAGGTCGGCCTTATGGCCGGCATCGAACTGGTGCGCGACAAGGCCACGCGCGAGGCGTATCCCTACCGGTTGCAGATCGGCGCCCGAGTGTGCCTGCAAGCCCGGCGCTACGGCGTCATCACCCGCCCGCTGGCCGACACCATCGTGATCGTGCCCCCGCTGGCGATTGCGCTCGAAAACCTCGACGCACTCATGACGACCATCGAACGTTGCATCAACGAGGTCGCGACCGAGGCCGCGGAACACGCGGTTGACGGACTTGAATGACCCGGACTTGGCGCCCGCGTTGTGGCGCGTAGATTAGAGCGGCTTAAGAGTGACTGTAGCGGCCGGCGCCCCGGCCGGCCGATGATTCCTGCCGATCGGGAAACGCCCGACACAGGGGGCGGCCGCTACAACACCGGCTGAACGGTCCGCATTGCGGATCAACGATCGTCGCGGGGCGTACCCGCCACCTGTCCCGAGGAGCGCGTCGAATGACCAACAATCGACCTGTCGCCCTGGTGACCGGCGGCTCGCGCGGCATCGGCCGAGGCATCTGCCTCGCCTTGGCCGGCGAAGGCTATGCCGTACTGGTCAACTACAACCAGAACGGCGATGCCGCCGAGCGGACCAAACACATGATCGAGCACCTTGGCGGGCGGGCCGAGTCCTGCCAGGCCGACATCGCCGCCCGCGAACACCATGAGCTGCTTCTTGAATACTGCATGGACAATTTCGGACGGCTTGATCTGCTGGTAAACAACGCCGGCATCGCGCCGCCCAGACGCTGCGACATGCTCGATATGGATGAGAAAAGCTACGACATCGTCATGAGGACCAACCTCAAGGGGCCGTTTTTCCTGACCCAAAGGGCCGCCAGACTGATGGTCGAGCAACTCCGCAACAAGGTGATTCCGCGAGCCTGCATCATCAACATCTCGTCTATCAGCGCGTACACCGCCAGCGTCAACCGGGCCGAGTACTGCATCAGCAAGGCCGGGGTGTCGATGATGACCGCCCTGTTCGCCGCCCGGCTGGCGGAGTTCGGCATCAACGTGTACGAGGTCCGGCCGGGCGTGATCCAGACGGACAT
>DATIKE010000518.1:0-15600 GCA_035477895.1 Phycisphaerae bacterium | reverse complement strand
AAGCCGATCCCGGTCGAGTTGGTGACCACCTCCGGCAGCGGGCTGGACCCGCACATCTCCCCGGCAGCGGCAGCCTTTCAGATCCCTCGCGTTGCCCAGGCCCGTTCCACGCCGAAAGACCAATTGGAAGCTTTGGTGCGGCAATACACGGAGCCCCGACAGCTTGGCCTGTTGGGCGAGCCTCGCATCAACGTACTCGAACTGAACATGGCCCTGGACAGGCTCCAACCGTCAGGCCAATCGAGGTAAGATGGCTCTGGAAAGCTGGGTGCGTACGTGGGCGACTCTCACACAGACCAGGACCGACGCCCGTCGGCCGATGCCTTGCTGGCGATGACCCGGCGGTCTCAGCGCGGCCGATTGAAGGTCTTCCTGGGCGCGGCTCCGGGAGTCGGCAAGACCTATGCGATGCTGCAGGCGGCGCGAACACGCCGGCGGGAGAACATCGACGTGGCGGTCGGCATCGTCGAGACCCACGGTCGAGCCGAAACCCAAGCCCTGCTCGAAGGGCTGGAGGTCGTTCCACGCAAGAGCGTCGAGTACCGCGGTACGCAACTGACTGAGATGGACATCGACGGGATTCTGTCCCGTCGGCCCCAGCTTGTCCTGGTCGATGAACTCGCCCACACCAACGCACCCGGCAGCCGGCATCCCAAGCGATACATGGATGTTCAGGAACTGCTCGCCGCCGGCATCGATGTGTACACCACGGTCAACGTCCAGCACCTTGAGAGCCTTAATGATACCGTCGCCCTCATCACCAGCGTGCAGGTGCGAGAGACGCTGCCGGACCGCGTTCTCGATGAGGCGGACGAGATCCAGTTGATCGACCTGCCGCCGGAGGAACTCATCCAGCGCCTCAAGGACGGCAAGGTCTACATCCCCGAGCAGGCCACGCGTGCGATCGGCAACTACTTCCGCCCCGGCAATCTGAATGCGCTTCGCGAGCTGGCCTTGCGGCGTACGGCCGACCGTGTCGACGTGCAGATGCAGGATTGGATGAAGGCGCAGGCGATCGAGGGGCCATGGGCGGCCAAGGACCGCATCATGGTCTGCGTCAGTGCCAGCCCGACGTCGGCCAGGCTGGTACGAGCCGCCAAACGGAGAGCCGACCGTCGCAATGCCGAGTGGCTGGCGGTCTTCGTGGAGACCCCCGCCTACCAACGTGCTTCAGAGGCCGATCGCGATCGGGTCGCCAGGACGCTGCGAATGGCGGAGCAGTTGGGCGGGCAGGCAATCAACCTCCCTGGCAACCGGCCGGCGGAAGACCTGATCCGCTACGCCCGTTCGCGCAACGTCACCGAAATCATCATCGGCAAGTCCGGCCGTTCGTGGTGGCAGGAGGTCTGGCGTGGCGCCCTCGTCAACGACCTGATTCGGCTCAGCGGCCCAATCGACGTCTACGTGATCCATGCCGAGGACGAGCATCCTGAAACACCGTCGCACACGCCGTCACGGGCACCCTTGTTCCGAATGCGGGAGCACGGCTGGGCCGCTGTGATCGTGGCGCTGAGCGCGTTTGTGGCAAAGTTCCTCCAGCAGCACTTGTCGCTGCCCAACCTGTCCATGGTGTTTCTGATCGGCGTGCTCTTGGTGGCCGTGCGGCTTGGGTTGTGGCCGTCAATCTTTGCCTGTGTGCTCAGCGCCCTGATCTACAACTTCTTCTTTATCCAGCCGCTGTACACGTTCTCCATCGCCAGTCCCCAGGAAGCGCTGGCCTTCATCGTGTATTCCATCGTGGCCATCATCACGAGTCAGATTGCCGCACGAATGCGTGAACAGGCCGAAGCCGCGCGCCGTCGTGAAGATCGAGCGAACGCACTGTTTGAACTCAGCCGTGCCATCGCCGCGGACACGGACACGGATGCCGTTGCCCGCACCGTGGTCCGTCAGGTTGCAGGTATTCTACAAGCTCGCGTCGTTGTCCTGCTGCCTTCCTTGTCGAAGCTTGCGCCCACGGCGAGTCAGCCCGAAACCACGACTCTCACCGAGCATGAGCGGGCGGCGGCAACCTGGTCCTGGGAGCACAACCAGCCCACCGGCCGCGGGTCGGACACACTGCCCGGCGTTGCCTGGTCGTTTCTGCCCCTGACGACAGGCCGGATAGCCGTCGGCGTGATGGGCGTTCAATTTGAGTCCGAGTCCGGCGAGTTCTCTCCGCGACGCCGCCGGCTGATGGAATCGCTGGCCGACCAAGCCGCCGTCGGTATTGAACGAGCGCGGCTGCGGCAAGAGATGGAGCAGGCCCGGGTCGTAAGCGAGACCGAGAAGCTCCGGGCCGCATTGCTGTCTTCCATCTCACATGACCTGCGCACGCCGCTAGCGTCCATCATCGGATCGGCCAGCAGCCTGAGCGAGTATGGTCGCGACTACGATGAGCCAACGCGTGCCGACCTCCTGGCAACCATCCAGGAAGAAGCGGAGCGGCTCAACCGCTTTGTCGGCAATCTCCTTGACATCACCCGGCTGGAATCGGGCAAGCTCCAACTGAATCGCGACTGGGTTGAACTCGGCGACATCATCGGCTCCGCCGTCGCGCGGCTTCGTCGCCAGTTGGCCAAGCATCGCGTCCTGGTAGAGGTGGCTGCGGCCATGCCGCTGGTGCGGGTAGACTTTGTCCTTATTGAGCAGGTCTTTGTGAATCTCCTGGAGAACGCCGCCAAGTACTCGCCGCCGGGCGCGACGATTGACGTCCGTGCGAAACAACAGGGCCGCCATGTCGTAATCGAGGTGATGGACGAAGGCCCCGGAGTCTCGGTCGAACAGCTTGAACAGATCTTCGACAAGTTCTACCGTGTACGAGCGATGGATCGGCAGGTGGCCGGCACGGGCCTGGGCTTGTCGATCTGCCGAGGTATTGTGGAGGCTCACGGCGGCGCGATCATAGCCGGCGGGCGTGCTGATCGTCAGGGACTTGTGATCACCATCTCGCTGCAGAGCGAAGACCCGCCCGCAACGCCGCAGTAGTGTCAGAGGTACTATGATGGAAGTGGTTGCACGAGTTCTGGTAGTGGATGACGAACCGCAGATACGACGGTTTCTGCGGACCAGCCTTGTTGCACACGGCTACACCATCATTGAGGCGGCGAACGGGAACGAAGCGCTGCTCAAAGCTACGGACGATCGGCCGGAGGTGATGATCCTGGACCTGGGCCTTCCCGACATCGACGGCATGGAGGTGATTCGTCGCGTTCGCGAATGGTCGCAGGTGCCGATTATCGTCTTGTCGGTGCGTGGCCGTGAATCCGACAAGATCGCGGCCCTTGACGCCGGTGCCGACGATTACGTGACCAAACCGTTCGGCATGGGCGAGCTGTTGGCCAGAATCCGCGCGGCGTTGCGCAATCGCCTCGCCGACCAGGTAGATGAGCCCGTGTTCCGCAACGGCGGGCTGTGTGTGGATCTGGCGAGACGGCAGGTCCGCGTCGATGGCCGCGAAATCAAACTGACCCCAAACGAGTATGAACTACTCCGCGTGCTGGTGCTCAACGCGGGCAAGGTTGTGACGCATCAGCACATGCTCCGCGAAGTCTGGGGGCCGGCCGATGTCGATCGGACGCACTATGTTCGCGTCTACGTCGGCCAACTCCGCCAGAAGATTGAGCCCGACCCCGCCCAACCGTGCTTCATCATCACGGAGCCCGGTGTTGGATATCGCCTGCAGACTGCGGATAATGGCTGACACGGCGGCGATCCTGGAGTTCGAGCGGCAGTATCCGCTGGAGGGCTACCGCCGCCTGGCGTTCATGATGCTGGACGCGGATGTGGTGGCGGCGAGTCCGTCGAGCGTATACCGGGTGCTCAAGCAGGCCGGTCGCCTGGAGGGTTGGAACCGCAAGCTGGACGAGGCCCGGGCGCGTCGAGAGGCTGCCCGCCAAGCCGCTCGAATTGCGGTTGCCCGGCGGAAAAAATGATTGCGGGAGTGGGCTAGTGGGTGGTATGATGATAACCGGCCTGGGCGGAGGATAGGGCAACGGCGGGAACCGACCCGAGCGCCGACCCAGGGGCCAAGACCGAAGGGCGGGCGGAGAACCGCTTGGCGTGCTCCGCCAGCTCTTCTCATCCCCTTCGGGATTGGCGCTCACGCGCTAAGTCCCTCGCGGCTTCGCCGCGAGCCAAGGGACAGGGAAGAACGTTCGATGCCGGGAGACGGTCTTCCGGACAGGTGTAACTCAGGAAGGCGGGTTCTCCATTTCAGGCTGAACCAGGACACGGGGAAGCACCGCGGAACGCGTGGTGCGCCGCACACCCTGCTCGACCCTGGCGGTGAAGCCCGCCGGGTTCGAGCATCCGCTTGCCAACGCGCCGGCAGGGGAAACGTCACCCGCATAAACGAGGTCTCGCCCCATGTACGCGGAGAATATCACGCGAACGCCGGTTAGCACGACCGGCTTGTCCCATCTGCATGGACTTACCAGCGACGAGGTGCAGCTCCGGCGCGCCCGGCACGGCTCGAACGCCCTGCCAGAGCACCCGCCGGAGCCGTTGTGGCGGCGCATCCTGCGCCAGTTCGCCAGCCCGCTCATCTACATCCTGCTTTTTGCGCTGGCGTTCAATCTGATCATTTGGGGCCGCGAGGGCGCGCACGGCATCCCGGTTGAATCGCTGGCGATCGCCTTCATCCTGCTGCTCAACGCCGGGCTGGGCGTCTTTCAGGAGTACCGGGCCGAGGCGGCTCTGGACCGGCTGAAGGCTCTGGCCAGCCCCCGTGTCTGGACGCTACGCGACGGCCAACTAGTCCACATCTCCAGCAGCGAGCTTGTGCCTGGCGACGTTGTGCGATTGGAGGCCGGCGACCGGGTGCCCGCGGACGGCCGCCTGGGCGAAACCACCGGGATCATGGTCGACGAGTCGATTCTGACCGGAGAGTCGGTTCCGACCGACAAGTCAACCGGCGACGAGGTGCTCAGCGGCACGCTGCTGGTGCGAGGAAAGACATACGCCGAGGTTACGCGAACCGGCGCAGCCAGTAATCTCGGGCGGCTCGCCGGGATGTTGGGCCGCATCGAGGCCGGGAAGACACCGTTGGAGCGGCGATTGCATGTCTTCGGTAACCAGATCGCCCGCTGGGTCATGGTTCTGGCCACGGTAATCGTTGTAGCCGGCATCGCTTGGGAGGGTTGGAGCGAATTCGACCGGATTCTGTTCTTTGCCGTTGCCCTGGCCGTGGCCGCCGTGCCGGAAGGGCTTCCGGCCGTGCTGACACTCACGTTAGCGCTGGGCATTGAGCGCATGTCGAAACGCAAGGCCGTCGTTCGCCGCCTGGTTGCGGTTGAGGCGCTGGGCTCCGTGACCGTCATCGCGACCGACAAGACCGGCACAATCACAGAGAACCGCATGCAGGCTCGCAAGCTCGACAGCCCCGATTCCCAGCGCTCGCTGCGGGCCATGTTGCTGGCCAACGATGCGGAGCCCGAGACAAACATCGGGGATCCGTTGGAGATCGCCTTGTTGAACTACGGCCGGTCGCAGGGATTGGACCCCGTCGCGCTGCGAGCGGGGCATCCCCTCATATCGAGTCAGCCTTTCGACAGCTCGTACAAATTCATGCGCGTGACGGTGCAGGAGGACGGAGGACCGGTCAGTTATCTCAAAGGCGCGCCGGAGGTACTGCTCAGGAGGAGCCGGCTGACTGAGGAGCAGTGTCTCGAGTGGGAGCGGAAAGCCGAAGCGTATGCCGCCGAAGGCCACCGGGTGCTCGCACTGGCCTGGCGTGGGGGCGAGGGTGACGATGGTCTCACGTTCCTGGGGTTGATTCTCCTGTGGGACCCGCCCCGCCCGGAAGTACCGGATGCCGTGCGTCGCGCCTTGGAGGCTGGCGTTCGCGTGGTCATGATCACCGGCGACCACCCGGCCACGGCACTCGCCGTCGCGAAGGAGGTCGGCATTTCTTCCAGCGGCGTCTTGACTGGCCGTGACATGGAGGCCCTGCCCCGGGATGCCCTGCAAAGCGCCGTACGTGACGTGAACGTGTTTGCCCGCGTCGCGCCGGAGGACAAGCTCAAGCTGGTCGAGGCGCTCCGCGCGGACGGGCAGATCGTGGCCATGACCGGAGACGGCGTGAACGACGCCCCGGCGCTCAAGCGTTCGGACGTGGGCATCGCGATGGGCCAGCGCGGCAGCGACGTGTCGCGCGAAGTCGCGGACCTCGTACTGCTGGATGACAACTTCGCCACGATCGTTGCGGCCATCGAGGAGGGCCGCAGTATCTACGAGAACATCCAGAAGTTCATTCGCTTCCTGCTGTCGGCGAATGTCGCTCTCGTGCTGCTGGTGGTCGTCGGAGCGTTCGGCGCCGTGGTGTTTGATTTGCGGGACGATGCCGGCGCGCTCCTGCTTCCGCTCACGGCCCTCCAGTTGCTGTGGATCAATTTCATCGGGAACGGGCCGCCGGCGCTCGCGCTCGCCCTCGATCGCAATCCGGGTGTCATGCAACGGCGTCCGCGCGACCCGCAAAACCCGCTCCTCGATAAACCGTCCCTGCGGTTCATTCTCTTTACGGGTACGGTAAAGGGCACCGTTGGCTTATGCCTGTTGGTGATTTTTCCCTGGCTTGGCTACAACGCGGCGACGACGATCACCGCGGCGTTCCTCTACGAATCACTCGCCCAGGTGATCTACGCATACCCCGCGCGCAGGGTGAACCTGAATCCGAAGCCCAACATTGTCCTGCACGTGGTCGTCCTGCTCAGCATCGGCCTGCAGATACTTACGGTCCTTGTGCCCAGCTTGCGAGCGCTGCTTGGCCTGGTGCCGCTCGACCTAACGGCCGCCGCTGTCGTCGCGTTGGCGGTCGCTGTGACGTGGGCAGAGGCGGAGGCTACGGCGTTCGTGCGAAGGTACCGCATGAGGTCCGCCAGATGAACAGTCGGACATCCGGCGCGCAGACGGAAAAGGGGGCACCCATTAGCCCCCGCTTGTCAAGAGGAAAAAGCTCCCCTGGCGATTTACGGCCTGTCGGGCCGGACGCCTGAATTCGCCGCATCAGGGGTCCTTGTCCCGGGTACGCATCCCGGTCTTCGCTGACTTGGTTGTCGTGCCCGGCAGGCACGCACCAGTCACCCATCAGGATCAAGGCTGCGGGATTCCGATGGGCGGCTTGCATTGCCCGTCTGCACGGGGTCTAATACCGGTTCAGCGACCCGTTGGCTTGGATTGCCGGGCCGCTCACGATGGCGACTACATCATAGAAGGGGATCGCTCATGAGACGACGCGACTTTCTTCGCAAGTCGGCGGCCGCGGCGGCCGCGGGCATCTCGGTGCCGTACTTCGTCCCGTCCCACGTGTTGGGCAAAGAGGGGAAGCGCGGGCCCAACGACAAGATCCGGCTGGGATTCATCGGCACCGGCGGGCGCGGTCAGTACCTCATGGCCGATGAAAATCTGACCGACCACGCGGTCCTGGTCGCCCTGTGCGATTGCTTCCTGCCCCGCACCGAGCAGGCCGCCAAGAAGGTCCCCAACGGCGACAAGATCGCCCGCTATCAGGATTACCAGGACATGCTCGAGAAGGAGAAGCTCGACGCGGTCTTCGTCTCGACCACCACGCACGCCCGCGTCCTGGCGTGCATCCACGCGATGCAGGCCGGTCTCGACGTATACGCGGAAAAACCCGTATCGCTGACCATCGCCGAGGGCCGGGCCCTCGTGAAGGCCGCCCGCAAGTACAAGCGCGTTTTCCAGGTCGGCACCCAGCAGCGGTCCATGCCGATCAACGTCCACGCCAGCAGGCTGGTCCGCGAAGGCAAGCTCGGCAGGATCAGTGAGGTCATATCCTATAACTTCGAGGACCCAAAACGCTGGGAGCCCAAGCCGGCAGAGCCGATCCCCGACGGTCTCGACTGGGACAAGTGGTGCAGCCAGACCGAAATGCGTCCCTATCACAAGGAGCTGTATTACCAGTGGAACATCTGGTGGGACTATGACTGCGGCGGGCAGTCGTGGGGCATCAGCGGGTGGGGCACGCATGGCCTCGACCAGGCCCAGTGCGCCCTCGGCACCGACGACACCTGCCCAGTCGAGTATTGGCTGGAGGGTGAGGGCAAGGAGCCTCCGGTAACCTGCAAGTACGCCGACGGCACGCTGCTGAAGCTTATGGGCTATCAGCCGAAGCTCAAGCAGGGTGAGAAGGCCCCGCCGGAGGGCGACCTGAAGGGTCTGTTCGTCGGGCACGAGGCTTTGGGCGCGATCTTCGTCGGCGAAAAAGGCCGGCTCAAGATCATGCGCGGCAAGGTGGCCACCGACCAGCCCGAGTTGCTCAAGGACGCTCCCCCGGCCAACCCCGAAGGCCCCGGTGAGTGCAAATGGCACATTGACAACTTCTTCGAGTGTGTTCGCACGCGCGAGAAACCCAACGCCGACGTCGAGATCGCCCACCGGGCAACCAGTCTCTGCCAGATCATCGCCATCTGCCGGGATCTGAAGCGTAAGCTCAAGTGGGACCCGCAGGCCGAGAGATTCATCGGCGACGACGAGGCCAACAAGATGCTCTCGCGCCCGCGCCGAAAGGGCTACGAGCTGCCCGCCGAGTTCGCGTGAGTTTCCCGATAAGGGAACTCCTCTGTCATCGGCAATATCAGCCGCCCCTGGCGGGTGATGACGACTCCTTGTCGGCCGGCGGCGTGAACGTCGGGTCTTTCGGGTCCGACACCGTCAACGGGGCTGTGTCGCCGTACTGCTTCTGCAGGTTGGCCAGTTCACCCGTCATCCGTTTGATCCGATCCGCCTGGGCCGGGTCGCCGGAGAGGTCCTTCAACTCGTCCGGGTCGCTCTGCAGGTCGAACAATTGCGTCTTGTCGATCTCCGGGTAGCGGATCAGCTTCCACCTCGCGTCGCGGACCGCCCGCTGCACGTCGCGATAGGCTGAAAACAGTGTGTTCCGCACGCCCTTGCTCTTGCCGTCGATGACACTTTTGAGGCTTTTTCCATCCAGCCCCAACGGCACTGGGATGTTCACGAGGTCGCATGTCGTCGGGAACAGGTCCATCAGGTAGACCAGCGCGTCGGTGCTGTCCTTGGGGATGCCCGGCCCGGCGATGATGAGCGGTACCTTGGCACTGTGCTCGTAGAGGTTCTGCTTGCCCATCAGCCCATGGCTGCCGATGGCCAGGCCGTTATCCGAGGCGAAGATCACGATGGTGTCGTCGGTCATGCCGAACTCGTCCAGTGCCTCGAGCAGCCGTCCAAAGTGGTAGTCCAGCCCGGAGATCGACGCATAGTAGTCGTGCAGGTGGCGGCGGATCTCGTTTCTTGTTCTCGGCCAGGGGGCCAGCTTCTCGTCGCGAACGGTCATTTCGCCGTTGTCGAACGGGTGGATGGGCATGTAGTTGGGCGGGATGGGGATCTGGTCGCGCTGGTAGAGATTCATGTACTTCGGGGCCGCGATGCGCGGGTCGTGGGGGTTCGGCGGGGCGAGATACATGAAGAACGGTCGCTGGTCGCCTCTGGCCTTTTGCTCGCGTAAAAAGGCAATGGCGTCGCTGACGATGGTGAGTCCGGGCTCGCCGCCCTCGCGGTCGATGTCGTTTGTGAGGTACTTGTTGACGTCGAATTTCGCCTGGATCGGTTCCGCGGTGTTTCCCTTCTTGCCGTGGTGATAACAGACGTAGCCCGCCTGCTGGAGCGTGACCGGAAAGTTGGGCTTGTCGGGCGGTGCGTAATGTTGCCCCTCCCAGCGGAAGTACGCCCGCCCGCTCAAGAGCATGTTCCGGCTGGGCAGGCAGACCGCGCCGACGTTGCTGCCGAAACAGAATGCGTTGCGAAAGACCATGCCCCGCCGGGCCAGCGAATCCATCGCCGGAGTCTTGAGAACCGGGTGGTCCAGCGCCCCGACGCAGTCCGGCCGCTGATCGTCGGCCAGGAACAGCAGCACGTTGGGGCGCTTCGCGTCGGCGGCCGCGACCGTGGTCATTGGCGCCAGTGTAAATAGAAGAGTTAAAAAGAACCACGACGGTCGGATTGTCGAATTGTTTTTTCGCATGCGCGTATCATCCTCCGCGGGGCCGACGTATTTCCGGCGGGGCAACCACAGACCATGGATCATGGTATATGGACGCCCGGCGGCTGTCGAACGGCTGGTGATTTGTCCGGGGGTTTCGAGAAGCGGTGATGCGATCCGGCAAACCAAGGACTCGGGTTATTCCCGTGCCGCGACGCGTTCGATTTCCTCGACGGTGGTGACGCCCTCGACGACCTTGCGGTAGCCGCTCTCCGTGAGGCTCTGGTAGGTCCATTCGCCGGCGGCCCGGCGGATATCGTGGATCGTCTTGGTGGTCATCAGCGCATCCCGCAGGTCGTCGTTGAAGTTGAGCATCTCGAAGATCGCCAGCCGGCCCCAGTACCCGACGTTCATGCACCGCCGGCACCCGACGTGAGTGTATAACTCGGCGATCCGCTCGTTCTGCATGCCCATCTTCACGAGCTGGCTGGGCTTGGGCTGATACGCCTTGCGGCAGTGCGGGCAGAGCTTGCGCACCAGCCGCTGGGCCAGGCACAGCGACAGCGAGTTGGCGATCATGTACGGCTCGACGCCGAGGTCCATCAGCCGGAAGATCGACCCGATCGCGTCCTTGGCGTGCAGCGTCGAGAACACCAGGTGCCCGGTCATGGCCGCCTGCATCGCCGTCTGTGCCGTCTCCTTGTCCCGAATCTCGCCGACCATGATCACGTCCGGATCCTGCCGCAGGATGGACTTGAGCAGGCCGCTGAAGTTCAAACCCCTGTCCAGATTGATCTGGATCTGGGTAATGCCGTCAATGTGGTACTCGATGGGGTCCTCGATGGTGACGACATTGCGGGTCTTGGAGTCGATGCTCCGCAGGCAGGTGTAGAGGGAGGTGGTCTTCCCGCTGCCGGTCGGCCCGCTGACGATCATCATGCCGGCATCCAGATTGCAGATCGCCCGGATCTGCCTGAGTATCAGCGGCGGCAGGCCGAGTTCCCAGGGCTGCAGCGGGATGCCGGCGGTGTCGAGCACGCGGAGGACCAGCTTGTCTCCGTGCATGGTGGGCGTGAGCGACACGCGGCAGTCGACGCGGCGGTTGCCCTGGACCGAGATGCCGCCGTCCTGGATGTGGTGCTTGCCGGTGATGTCCAGATCGGCCAGCACCTTGACCACGCTGAGCACGGTCTTGCCGATGCTCTCCGGGAGCAAAACAACCGGCAGCATCTTGCCGTCGATGCGGAACCGCACCTGGTAGCTGTCGCGGACCGGGTCAAAGTGCATGTCCGTGGACCGGGTGCGGATGGCCCCGTAGAACAGCAGCCTCAGCGTTCGGACGGCCGGGCTGGTCTTCTCGTCCATCCTGCCGGCGTGGACGGGTTTTCCCTGGCGGTCGAGCAGAGCCAGGTCGTCCAACTCGAAGCCCGGATCGGTCCCGGCGGTCCGCAGGTTGTTCAGATCGCGGCGGGCCTCGGAGAGCAGTCGCTCGGGGCCGGACTCCGGGCTGCCGACCAGCGAGTCATCCTCGACTACCTCGGCCACCGGCACCTCGATCGAAGGCTCGACGAGCGTGTCGTCCATTTCGACCGGCGGGACCGTGTCCTCGAAGATCCGCATGCTCGTGTGGCCGATCACGAACGCTTCGCCGTATTGAATCAGCTTTTCACAGTTGATCCTCTGGTCGTCCACCTTCACGCCGTTGCGCGACTCGAGGTCCTTGAGCAGAAAACCTCCGGGCATCGGTCTGAGGCTGCAGTGTACACGACTGGCCCGGTCGTCCTCGATGACGATGTCATTGCTGCTCCGCCGACCGATCGTGATCAGACCGTCCGGCAGATCGAGGATCCGGGTGCCATTGGGCGTGGTGATCTGCAGAACCGCCATACGTGTTCCTCACGCAGGTGGCCAATGATGCAGGGTTATCGACTCGCCGGCCGTGATGTCCCGGCTGCCGGCCCGCTCGCCGGCGGTGCCGGAGCGAACGTCAATCGCATGTGCAGGTTGCGGACCTGGAGTCGACCGGAGGCCTCCTGGCCGGCGGTGGTTTCCGTATGGGTGTTGCCCTGCAGAATGACGCTGTAGCTCTGCTGGGGTTCCAGCAAGGCCGACAGGTTGTGCCGACAGGTGCTCTGGGCACTTCCGACGGCCTGATCACTTGTGATGGCCAGCACCGGAACAGTCGCCAGCGTGTGTTTGCGGCCATCCAGAATCGTCAGGGTCAGGTTGGCGGTGGCCAGGGTCTTGGCGGCCGGGACGCCCGGGGCCTGCAATTCCTGCTGTAGCTCGAACTCGACCTGGATAGTGGCCGCCAGCCGCCGGTCGCTCTCATTGTCGACGCGGTGGCCGATCGTGAACTCGGCGTTGGCGACGCCCTCGCCGCCGGCCGACACCGCGCAGAACGCCTGCCCGTCGGGTGTGGCGTCCGAGTCTCCCAAGGCGGTGCCCTGTGGTCCGGCGTCCCGGTTGCTGTTCTTCAGGTGGATGTTAAAAAGTCGGTCGCCGGGCAGCCGGATCTGGTCCGGGGTTTGCGAACCGGCGGTCAGGGCATGCCTTTGCTCGACCGGTACCCGGATTTCGCCGCCGTAGCCGCCGCCTCCGCAGCCGGTGGCCAAAAGACCCGTCAGCCCGCACAATCCGGTCACCCAGAGATATCCTCGATACATGGAACCGCCTCCAAGCGAGATTGTACGACTTCCAGCGTGGAAAAGATTAGCACTGTGGACGGGGGTTGTAAATGCAACGCTCGGCCAAGGCCTGGATTCCGGGCGTGCAACCCCAGGCGGACCGGCTAGACGCGGCAAGAGCGCCGGGAGTCTTCCAGGCTTCCCCTTCCGTATCGATTCGACCGTGGTGAACCGGGTCGGCGCTCCGACTGTGGTCGAAAGGGCTCTCGGCCCACTTGCGGCCGGGGTTATGGGACCACCATATTCCTCTGCATCGGCCTCAGGGTTGGTGAGGCCAAGGGCGAAGCTAAACGACCCGGCTTCCCAAGCCGATTTGGTCTACAGCAGGCCGAGAGGGCCGAGAGGGACGGTCAGAATGTTGCGTGACACGGTGGATTATCAGGCCCTGGACACCCTGCTCGACGAACTGGACACTCGGGCTCGGCGGCAAACCACCAAGAGCAAGGAGGACTCGTACTGGGTCTGCCACCGAAAACACCCGCGCCATCCTTTCCGATCGAGATGTACGATCCGGTTCATGCCCTCGGGAGGGGTGGTGGTGGCCACCACCGGCCGCACGCGGAACCTGTGCCGCAACGGGATCGCCGTGCTGGTGCGCCGGATGTTCGCGCTCGGCGAACCGGTCGAGATCGAGGTCACGCTTCCGGAACGTTCCAGAATGTATATGGGCGGGCTGGCCCGCTTCTGTCGCTATGCCGGCCGGGGCTACTATGAAATCGGAATCGAGTTGAAGGCCACCGCCTCCACCCCCATTTTCTCCGGGAATCCCATGCTCGCCATCCGGGCCCTGGATTGGCTCAGTCCGGAAGGCCGGGGTTTCTGACACCACTCCGCCAAACGTGAACCGCCATAGCCGCGACCCGAAGGGGAGCGCTTCAGCGCAATCGCACCCCGTTCATTTTCTGGATTGACGTCCCTTCGCGACGACCTCCTCGAATGCCACGGGCAGGCAGTTGATGATGTCGGTGGCGATCATGGCGATCTGCCCGATGACCTCCGCAGCCCGGTCGCCGGCCAGCCCGTGAACGTGTACGCCGAGCACCGCGGCGTCGAAGACGGTCATGCCCTGCGCGATCAGCGCGCCGATCGTGCCGGCCAGCACGTCGCCGCTTCCCCCGGTGGCCATGCCGGGATTCCCCGTGCGGTTGACGTACACCCGGTGACCATCGGTGATCACCGTTCCCGCGCCCTTGAGCACCACGACCGGCGTGTGGTCGGGATCGAATCGATTTCCGGCCATCATGTGTGCGGTGCGAACCGCCCATCCGATCCGGTCAGCCTGGACGTCCTTCGTCGTCACGCCGTGCAGTCGGGCCATCTCGCCCGGGTGCGGCGTGATCACGGTGCGGAAGTGCGGTTGCTGATTCCATGCGTTGGGCGACTTGCGTGTCGACTTGCGGGCAAGGTTGAGGGCGTCGGCGTCGATGATCGCCGGCACGCGGGCGTCGTTGCGGAAAGCGTTGATGAGCCTCCAAAGCTGCCGCCCGTACCGGTCGCCGTTCAAACCGATTCCCGGGCCGACGACCAGCGCGCTCGGCCGGGACTCGCGGGCAAGCCAGCCTCTCTGTCGGAGCAGGCGAAGGCTTTGTTGAGGGTTGATCCGGCCCGCGGCGTTCGCGGGCAACGGCAGGGTGATCGCGCATGCGCACAGGCCGGCCACCGTCGGCTGAACCGGCGCCGGGGCCGCGATGGTTGTAAGCCCCACGCCGCTGCGCAGCGCGCTCAGCCCGACCAGCGCCGGAGCACCGGCCATCCCCACGCTTCCGCCGACGACCAGCACCATGCCGAACGTGCCCTTGTGGGCGTCGGCGGCCCGACTGGGAAGCGAAGGGATGGTCTTCACATGCTTGATCGCGAGCCGGGTTGTCTTGTGTGATGACATGGAGGATTGCTTTTCGGGTAGCGAATACCGCATAGCTGTTGTGACCACGTGTCGAGCGTATATGGCCCCTGTGGCCAGGGGGTTAACCACGGCGGTTTGGATCTCTTTTCCTGGTCCTGGCCTTTGGTTGTTTCGTCTCGCAGGCGTCGGAGCCCGATTTTCCGATCAGCGAGGCGATGTAGCCGGCGCCGAAGCCGTTGTCGATGTTGACCACGGAGACGCCCGAGGCGCAACTGTTGAGCATGGTCAGCAGGGGGGCGATACCGCTGAAGTTCGCACCATAGCCGATGCTCGTCGGCACGCCGATGACCGGGCAGCGCACCAGCCCGCCGACGACGCTGGCCAGCGCCCCCTCCATGCCGGCGCAGACCACGACCGCCCTGGCCTGCTGGATCTCGGCCGAATGGGCCAGAAGGCGATGGATGCCCGCCACCCCGACGTCGTAGAACTGCCGGGTGGGCTGGTCCATGATCTCGCAGGTCTCGCGGGCTTCCTCGGCGACCGGCAGGTCGGAGGTGCCGGCGCAGACGATGGCGGCGAAGCCCGCGGCGAGCCGGGCCGGCTCATTACGCACCGTGATGGTCCGGGCGGCCGCGTTGTACCGGGCCTTGCGGAAGCGCCGCTTGACCGACTTGGCGATCTCTTGTGAAGCCCGGGTGGCCAGCAGGTTGCCGCCGCCGGCCAGCCGCCGTTGCATGATGGCCAGCACCTGGGCGGTTGTCTTGCCCTCGCAGTAGATCACCTCGGGAAAGCCGCAGCGGATCTCCCGATGATGGTCGACCTTGGCGAAGCCCAGGTCCTCGAACGGCAGATACTGTAGCCGGCGAACGGCCTGGTCGATCGGGATCTTGCCGCCGCGGACGGCGCTCAGCAGTTGTCGCAGTGCAGCTTCGTTCATCGTGGATGGTCCTCAGCCGCGAACCGGGCGGAGCGGCCTCGGGCCGCCGGGGGCCGCCGGTTCCGCGTGGCCTGATCGTAGTCTGCCCGTGGCCGGTTGTCACGGCATCGGCAGGAGCTCCAGCGGCGAAGAATAGTCTTCGGGGCAGTATTTCTGCGGGGCGGAGTGAACGGGAAGGGGTCTGACGCAGGCATAG
>DATIKE010000517.1:0-5722 GCA_035477895.1 Phycisphaerae bacterium | reverse complement strand
CATCGCCGCGATGACCACGTCGACAAGCCCCTCGGTGATGTTCAGCATCCAGAGCTTGGCCCGCTCCCACTCGTTGAAGCTCTTGCCGTCGGTAAGGCTCTTGAACTTCTCCTCCCGGCCGTCGACCGGCCGGTTCACGATGCCCTTGGTTTTCATCGCCACGATGCCGACGTCCTGCTTCTTCAGGGCCTCCAGTTCCGGCTTCAGGTCGTCGAAGCTGCCGGGGTTCACCGCCGGCATTACCAGGTCGATTTTCCACGGCCCGCGCTTGTTCGCTTCCACCCCCGCGGCCATAACCTCCTTGACGTGCTTGTGCGTGCTGTATCCGAAGTGTTTGACCTTGCCGGCCTTGTGGACCTTCTCGTAAGCCTCCCAGAGTTCGAGGCAGTCGAAGATCCACGGAACCTCGATGCCGTGGACGAAGTAAGAGTCCACGTCGGACACGCCCATCCGGCCGAGGGATTCGTCGAGCTTGTCCAGATACATTTTTGCGATGTGCTTGCCGGCCGGCCGGAGGTCCGGTTTCTCGCCGGTGGCCTTGGCTTTGGCGATCGCCCTGTTGTGCAGGGCCAGCAGATCGCCCTCGCTTTCGCCGAGGAAGGCCTGCATGGCCTTGCGGTACAGGTCGATCACGCCTTTGTCGATCCGCGAGTACCCGGCGACGTCGGTCGCCTTGCTGATCAGGAAGAGCTTGTCGCGGTTGCGGGCCAGGAAGGGCTTCATTTCGACTTCGTAGTTGCCGTAGCCCAGGGCGGTGTCGAAGTAGTTCACCCCGCGGGCCAGCAATCGTTCCAGCGGAAGGTTCTTGCACCAGCCGGCCACGATCCGGCTGCACATGAGATTTGTCCGCCCGAGCCGGGCGTAAGCCATCCCGTCTTTCCTGCTCAGCCAGATCGGGTCTTTGTCGCTGACCCTGGCCGCCGGCTGACTGGCGGCCGGTCCCTCGGCGGCTTGTGCGATGGAACCGGCTACAGCGGCGGCGCCGACACCGGCCGCGGTGGTCTTCAGAAACCGACGGCGATCCAGTTTGTCATTCCCATGCTTCTGGCGAGCGGACATTGCGCGACTCCTTCTGATGGGGGTGCCGATGGGATTGTGGCCCCTCAACCCCGGGCGGGGCCGCCGAGACACAAAGTCTGTTGACGAGAGTATAGCGGTTGCCCGCCCGGTCAAGCAATATCCGTGCGCGACTGGTGAACAGCCGCCGGCGGACTCTGTTGCGGAAACGCGACAGGTGCGTTGCCGTACACGTCTTTCCAAGGGAGATTAGATTACGGAGAGGAAGGCCCGGTCAGCGCCGCGGGGCGGGGAACCGTCGCCAGGACCGCCTCAAAGAACTCCTGGCGTTTTCGGATCGTCGCCTTGTTGAGCAGGTCCATGACGTATTCGTCGCGGCGGCGATTGAACTCCTCGTCCGCCAGTCGCACGATGATCTTCTCCTGTGCCTCCTCGAAGCCGAGCTTGTGGCCGGGCGTGAATGACCCGCACTTGATGAGAAACATCGCGTCGCCGGCATCGACGACGTCGCTGACCTGCCCGGGCCTGAGAGTGAACAGAACCTCGTCGGCCTTGGCCCATCGCCCGGTGAGCGAGCCCGGTGTGATCTCGCCCCAGTCGCCACCCTGACCGGCCCGAATGCCCTTGGAGTACCCGCGGGCCACCGAGGCGAAGTCCACCCCACTCTCCAGTTCCTCCCGCGCCCGGGCCAGTTGAACGCGGGCCTCGCTTCGGGCCCGCTGGACCTCATCGCGCGAGGCCCGGTGCAGCGGCTTGTCTAGAAGTTTGTCCAGCGGGATCTCGATGAGCAGAAGCTGTGCTCTGGGCGGGCTGGAGAACTCGTCCATGTGCGTCTGGTAGTACCGCAGCAGCTCCCGCCGGCTCGGGTCGGTGGCCATCGGCTTGAACTGGTCGTGCAGGAACTGCGTCACCATGGCTTGCCGCTTCGCCCGGGCCTTGATGTCGTCCATCGTCAGTCCCAGGGCCTTCAGGTGGGCCTCGTACCGGGTGGTAACACCGCCGAAGCGGCGGTTGACGACGTCGCGGGCCAGGCGGTCGGCCTCCTTGTCGAAAGCCTGCTGCTGCTTTTCATCGGAGTACTTGTCTTTGGCCTCCTGGTTCAGCACGATCATGCTGATGACGAAGTCGATCTGGTTGTTGACCGTTCGGAAAACATGGTTGCGGTAGCCCGCCAGGGGCATCGACGCCGCCTTCTGGGTTAAATCCTGGATGATTGGCTCGAGCACTTCCTGCACGGTGACCGTCTCGCTGTTCACAAACAGAACCGGGCAGCCCACTAAGCCGAGGTCGGCAAAGGTGATGTCTGAAGGTTGGGTGACGGCGTGGGCCGTGGCCGGCGCGGTCGTCCCGGTCGCGTCGGCCCGAGGCACGTCGGGATGAAACCGCGGCGTATGGGCGGCTTCGTGATCGCTTCGCTTCGGTCCGGCGGGTTTCTGGTCGCAGCCGACCAGCGCTGCCGCGGTCAATGCTGCCGAGAGA
Source organism: Phycisphaerae bacterium (assembly GCA_035477895.1). Taxonomy (GTDB): domain Bacteria; phylum Planctomycetota; class Phycisphaerae; order UBA1845; family PWPN01; genus JAPKGY01. The sequence goes on along the minus strand of DATIKE010000517.1, from coordinate 3,226 downwards.
CCGACGATCCGACGCGGGATACGCCATCGACGAAAGGCCTTCATGGGGTCGCGATTGTAGTGGGCGCGTCCTGTGGCCGCAACATCCGGCGCAGCACCGCCGGCAGCGTGGCCGGCTCGAAGTAGGCTTCGCTCAGGCGCAGGTGAATCGTGTGCGGGTCGGCCATGCGCGGCGAACCCGGACTGCGGCTCAGCAGCGGCTCGACCAGCGACAGCTCTTCCACCGAGAAAACCAGGTCCGGCGGCTGCTGGGTGATCGAGTTGATCTTGTACGGCTGGGCCAGGATGCGGATCTCGGCGATATCCAGCAGCGTCCGCACCGCCGGCGGGTAAGGACCGAACGCGTCACGAATGTCTTTTTCGAGCTGATCGAGTTCGGCCCGTGTGTGGCAGGCGACCAGCCGGCGGTAAACCTCCATCCGCTGTCGGTCGGAATCGATGTAGTTCCGCGGAATGTGCGCCGGCACCTCCAGCTCGAGGTGCACCGGGCGGAATGTGTCGGTCGGTTCGTTCTTAAGCCGATGGACGGCGGCCTCCAGCAGTTGACAGTACAGCTCGTAGCCGACGTCGGCGATATGGCCGCTCTGCTCGGAACCCAGGATGTTGCCCGCCCCACGGATCTCCAGGTCGCGCATCGCGATCCGGAAACCTGCTCCGAGGTCGGAAAACTCCTCGATCGCCTTGAGTCGCCGGGCGGCGGTCGAGGTCAGCGTCCGCCCGCGGGACAACAGCAGGTGGCAGTGCGCCCGATGCTTGTACCGCCCGACGCGGCCGCGGAGCTGGTGCAGCTCGCTCAGCCCGAAGCGGTCCGCCCGGTCGATCAGGATCGTGTTGCAGTTGGGGATGTCCAGGCCCGACTCGATGATCGTCGTGCACACCAGCACGTCCGCCTCGTGCCGGACGAACGCCAGCATCACCCGCTCCAGCTCGCGCTCGGGCATCTGCCCGTGGCCGATCAGGATGCGGGCCTCAGGAACGATCCGCCGGATCGCGTCGGCGAACGAGACGATGTCGTACACCAGATTGTGCACGAAGAACACCTGCCCGTCGCGGTTCATCTCGCGGATGATCGCCTCGCGGATCAGCTTTTCGTCCCAGTGTGTGACCTGGGTGACGATCGCCCGGCGATCCAGCGGCGGCGTCGCCAGCGAGCTGATGTCGCGGATCCCCAGCAGCGACATGTGCAGCGTCCGTGGGATCGGTGTTGCGCTCATCGTCAGCACGTCCACCGTCTCGCGAAACCGCTTGAGACGCTCCTTGTGCTCCACGCCGAACCGCTGCTCCTCGTCGATGATGACCAGCCCCAGGTCCTTGAAACGCACGTCCTTGCTGAGCAGTCTGTGCGTGCCGATCAGGATGTCCACCTGCCCCTTGCGGGTCCGTTCCAGCGTCTCCACTTGCCGTCGCCGGGTCTTGAAGCGGGAAAGGCTCTCGATGGCGAAGGGGTAGTCCGCGAAGCGCTCGCTGAAGGTTCGCTCGTGTTGCTCGGCCAGCACGGTCGTCGGCACCAGTACCGCCACCTGCTTGCCGTACTCGACCGCCTTGAACGCCGCCCGCATGGCCAGCTCGGTTTTGCCGTAGCCTACGTCGCCGCACAGCAGCCGGTCCATCGGCGTGCTCTTGCGCATGTCGCGCTTGATCTCGACGATCGTGCCAAGCTGGTCGTCGGTCTCGGTGTAGATGAAGCTGCCCTCGAACTCGGCCTGCCAGGTGGTGTCGTCGGGGTACGGGATGCCGGGCCGGCTGGCCCGAACCGCCTGGATACGCAGCAGGTCGGCCGCCAGGTCGGTCACCGAGTCCTCGACCCGCTGCTTGGTGCGCGCCCAACGCGTGCCGCCGAGCTTGCTCAACGGCGGGGCGCTGATCCCGGCGCCGATGTACTTCTGCACGAGGTGGATCTGGCTGGCCGGCACGTGCATCCGGGCGCCCTCGGCGAACTCGAGCGTGAGGTATTCCTCACTCTTGTTGGAGACGCCCTTGCGGATCACTCGCAGGCCGTGGAACCGGGCGATGCCGTGCACGACGTGCACCACGAAGTCCCCGGGGTTCAGGTCGAGCCAGCTCTCCAGCGGCCGGGCGGCGTGAACCTTGCGGATGCGGCGGCGCTGCTGGTAGCGACGGAAAACCTCGTGGTGCCCGACCATCGCCAGCCGGCCGGCCGGCCAGTCGAAGCCGTGATGCAGCAGCCCGACCGCCAGCTCCAGGCGCTTCGGCCGGTCTCCGATCGCCCCGGCCCACAACTCGCGGAAACGCTGCTTCTCCGGTTCGCTGTCGCAATACACGCAGACGTCGCGCTCGCCCGCCAGCCGATTCAACTCCGCCAGCGCCTCAGACGCTTTCGTCTCGAACCGGGCCAGGCTCCGCACGCCGAAGGTGAACCGCCCCTCCGTCTCGCCGGCCGACAGGCTGTACAGGTGCACCTGCGCGAACGGCCGGCTCCGCTGAAACATCCGATCGACCGGCATCATGTTTCGCGGGGCGCCCAGCCGGTTCCAGAACATCTTACCCATCTCCTGGATCTCGATCGGCTCGGCAAAGACGAGGATCGTGTCGGCCGGCAGGTACGACAGGAAGCTGGTGATCGATCTGTCGGCCGGTCGCTCTCCGGAACTCCTGCCTTGTTTCCCCCCTTGCCCCCCCCTGCCGAGAGGGATAGTGCGGCGTGGCTCGTGATCGCCGAACCCGGACGGGCTTTCAGGGCCCGGCTCTGACGGGGTTTTTCGTGAAGCAGACTTGTGCCGCCCGGCCCGCAGGGCCGCAAGCATGGCCGGCATGCCCGCGATGCGGATCGAGACGAACTCCGTTTCCGATCGCTGCGTGCTCACGTCAAAGCGGCGGATCGACTCAACCTGCTCACCGAAGAAGTCCGCACGGTAGGGTTCGGCCTCACCCGGCGGATAGACATCCAGGATGTCACCGCGCAGCGCGAAGTCGCCGGGCGATTCCACCTGGTCCAGCCGCGTGTAGCCGTGCTCCACCAGCCAGTCGGCCAGCTTCAGCGGGTCACGCTGCTGACCAACGCTCAGGGTGAGGAGGTCCTGTTCGAGAGCTTCCGGCGTCGGCACGGCCTGCATGAGCGCCTGCACCGGCGCGACGATGATCAGAGGCCCATGCGGAAGCCCGGGGCCGGAATTCTCTCGAAGCAGTTGTTGCGGCCCGCCTTCGCGGGCCGGCCGCAGGTCGCACAACTTTGCGCACAGGTTGATCCGTTCGGCGTGAATTTCGTC
>DATIKE010000516.1:0-1997 GCA_035477895.1 Phycisphaerae bacterium | reverse complement strand
AGGCTCATGTAGGCCGGCAGCCGTTCGCGCCGGGCGACGCCCGCGATCAGCACCAGCCCGATGGTCGACACCGCGCCGAGCGCGCCCTGGAGCATCCGCAGGAGCAGGAGCAGCGGCAGGTTCTCGACAAATCCCATCAGGCAGAAGAGCACCCCGTTGCAGAAAATGCCGCCCTGGAACAGGAGCTTGGGCCGCACCCGTGCGGTCAGCCCCCCCCAGAAGGGCGCCGCCAGTGCAGCGACGAATGAGGTAGCGCCCATGATCACGCCGATCCAGACCATCGTCTCCCGCTCGGAGTACGGGCTGATCCTCAGGATGTAGAACGGCATGAAGGACATGACGCAGTTGAAAGAAAACGCGAGCCCGAACTGCGAGGCGGCGATGAAGTAGATGCCCTTGGCCGAGTCGGCGGCAGTGGTTTCGTGTGAAATCGGAGAACGGGGGCACGTCATCGGGGCATCGGCTCGATCAGGCGGGTGTGGGGGCAAGGATGGCATTCATGCAGACACCCTACCACAGTGCGGACGCCGGAGCCAGACGCCGGCCCCGACCTGGAGCGGGTGGCGGCTTGACAATCGTACCGTCCGGGTGAAAGCATCCGGGAACTGCACAGGGTTCGCCCCGCCCCCGGCCCGGGGGCCTGCCACGACGAAAAGGAGCCAACATGAAGACGGCCCATCCACTGACCTATGCGCTGCTCGGCGCGGTCGCAGCGCTCGCCCTGATGGTGGTGACAGGCGCCGGGCACTCGCCCGAAGCGGTCGGACGTTACCAGATCTCGACCTGCCTCAAGCGGGACTGGGTCTACGTCTACGTGATCGACACGGTGACCGGAGAAGTGAGATTCGTGGACGAGAAGAACGAGAACAAGCCGTTCCCCGAAATCAAGTCGACGCGATAGCCGGCAGCAAGCCCCGAGCCGCACAGCGCCGGATCGCGGCCCGAGACGCCGTATTACAGCAGTCTGCTATGCCGCCCTTTCGGTCCTCGCCGGGGCAACAGCGTGTGATCCCCGCTCGGCCAGCACCTTGCGGATGGTCGCGTCGATTGCGGCCATCACCATCGGTTTCATCACGAAGGCGCTGATGCCCCTGGCCGCCGCACCGGCCTCGTCCAGGCTGTGGCTGTAGCCGGTGCAGAGGATCACGGGCACCTGCGGGTTGATGCGCATCAACTCGGCCGATAGCTCATCGCCCGTCATGCCGGGCATGGTCTGGTCGGTGATCACCAGGTCGAAGGCCAGCGGCTTGGCCTTGAAGAGCTCCAGAGCCTCGAAGGGGCTCGTGCGCGAGGTCACCTGGTAGCCCAAGCGCGCGAGGGTTTTCTCGCCGACGTCGGTCAGCATCTTTTCGTCGTCCACGAGCAGGATCCGGCCCGAACCGCCTCGGATCGCCTGTGCCCCTTCGGTCGACGCCGCCGGCAGCGCGACCTGGGGCAGGAAGATCGAAAAGGTCGTCCCCTGCCCTGGCGCGCTGTCCAGACGGATGCCCCCCTTGTACTTCTTGACGATCCCGTGGACCACCGCGAGCCCCAGCCCCGTCCCGGTGCCTTTTTCCTTGGTGGTAAAATAGGGGTCGAAGATGCGCGACTGGATGTCGTGAGGGATCCCTGCGCCCGTGTCCCGGACGGCAATCTTCACGTAGGCGCCGGGAGCGAGATCCGGAGGGACATTCGCCCCGTTGCCGGGAACCGCCGACGGGGCGGCCGAAATCTCGATGGTCCCCGGCTGGTCGCCGATCGCGTGAATCGCGTTGGTGCAGAGGTTCATCAGGATCTGGTGCAGCTCGACCGAGTTGCCGAGCACGGTGATCGGGTGCGGGCTGATGTTCGCCTCGATCGCGATCGTGCTGGGTGCGGTCGCCCGCAGGAACTTGGCCACCTCCTTCACGACCATTGCGGCCGGCACCGGGGTGTGTTCCTCCTCGGTCTGCCGGCTGAAGGTCAGGATCTGCTTGACCAGGTCTGGCGCCCGCATCGCGGCCCGCATGGTCTCCTGC
>DATIKE010000515.1:0-2424 GCA_035477895.1 Phycisphaerae bacterium | reverse complement strand
CAAGCAGATCAGGGAATGGATCAAGCTCATCGATGTCGAGCCGACGGCGCTGGCCGGCAGCGTGGTGAAGATGGCCATCTTCCCGCTGGAGAAAGCCAAGGCGGTCGACGTGACCAATGCCCTGACCGGCATGTTGAAGATGGACACCGACGCGGCCAAGGCCGCGGCCGAGCAGATCCGCCGGCTTCAGGTGATCCAGAAATCACCCGATGGCAAGGAAAAGCAGCTCAAGGACCTGAACCTCGAAAAGCCCATCAAGCTGCTGGCCGAGGAAGGCAGCAACGCGGTGATCGTGGCCACCGTCGAGGAGAACATCGCGCCGGTCGGCGAGCTGGTCAGGCTGCTCGATACCGTCCCGCTCGGCGCCGACATGGTGGTCAACGTCTATCCGCTCGATCACGCGGACGTCGAGGCCGTCGCGAACGCCCTGCAGGACGTATTCAAGCAGGGCGCCACACTCTCCGATGTGCCCGGCAAGGACGTCATCAAGCGCGTCCCGGCGAACCTGCCCGGCGAGGCCCTGGCTTATAACATCGGCATCTCCGCCGATAAGCGAACGAACACGCTGGTGATCTCCGGCCGGGCCGAGCAGATGCTCCTCGTCAGCCAGATCGTCAAGGCGATGGACGTCGAGAGCACGTTCGGCAAGTACGCGCCGCGGATGGTCAAACTCGAACACGCCAGCGTGAAAAGCATCGCCGACGTGGTCACCAAGCTGGCCGATCAGAGGCAAAAGGTACTTGCCCAGGCGGTGACCGCCGCGGTGGCCGAGCGCGACAGGGCGGTGGTGATCCCGGACGTGCGGACCAACAGCCTGATCATCGTGGCCACCGACGAGGACTACAACGAGTTGGCGAAGCTGGCCAGGGAGCTGGACGGGGTGGAGGACGACTGGCTGGGCCAGATCCGGATCGTGAACCTGGCGGCCGACCTGCCGGCCACCGAGATCGCCAGCCGGATCGAGGAACTCTGGGAGCGCCGGGCGAAAATCCGGGCCGAGGGCGGATTGCCCGAGGACAAGCCGGTCATCATCCCCGACACCCGCAGCAATTCGCTGGTGATCGCTTCGAGCCAGGACGACTACGCCGCCATTGAGGCCCTCGTCAAGAAGCTGGCCGAGCAGAAGATCGCACCGATGGCCGACATCCGACTGGTGACCATGAAACACAACGATGTCGGCAAGGTCGCCGAGATCGTCCGAAAGCTCTTCGATGAGCGGCTGAAGATCAGCAAGGGCGAGGGGCAGAAGGATCAGCCTTCCGACCGGATCGCCATCGTCGAGGACCCGCTGACCCGGACCCTGCTGGTGGCCTCGTCAAAGGCGAACTTCGACGAGGTCGTCAAGCTGATCGAGAAGCTGGACGTCCCGCCGACCGCCGAGGGCGTGTACAAGACGTACTTCGTGCAGTACGCCGACCCGGAGAACGCGGCCAAGTTCCTGCAGGACTTCTTCAGGCAGGGGCTGTACGTCGGGACCGCCGACACCAAGACTCTGCCCGAGGCCCTGATGAAGGTGACGATCGTGGCCGACCCGCGGACCAAGGCCCTGATCGTCAGTGCCAGCCCGCAGAACCTGGCGATCGTCGAATCGCTGCTCGGGCAAATCGACCGCAAGGAAGTGCCGACTCTTTTTGCCCCCCGCATCGTCAGGCTCGAGCATGCCGACGTCAAGACCATCTCCGACGTCGTCCAGAAGCTGATCGATCAGCAGCAGAAGGTCCTCGAACAGACCGCCAGCAAGGCCGCCGCCGAGCGCGAACGCACGCTGGTGATCCCGGACGTGCGGACCAACAGCCTGATCATCGTGGCCAAGGAGGATGTGTACGAGTCGTTGTCTGCCTTGGTGAAGCGGCTGGATGACGCCGAGGAGGACTGGCTGGGCCAGATCCACATCGTCAACCTGCGGAACCTGACGGCCACGGACCTGGCAAGCAAGATCGAGGATCTCTGGGAGCGGCGGGCCAAGCTCCGCCGCGAGGGCAACCTCCCCGAGGACAAGCCGGTCATCGTGGCCGACACGCGGAGCAACTCGCTGATCGTTGCGTCGTCGGCCGGCGACTTCAGCTCGATCATGGGCCTGATCAACCAGTTGGAGGCCCAGCGGCTGTCGCCGATGTCCGAGATCCGGCTGATCGCGCTGAAAAACAACGACTCGTCCAAGGTGGTTGACACCATCAGGAAGCTGTGGGACGAGCGGCTGAAGAACAGCCTGACCGAGGGGCAGAAGGAGCAGCCGGCGGACAAGATATCGATCGCCGACGATCCGGTGACCCGGACGATCCTGCTGGCTTCGAGCAAGTCCGCCTACGACGAGATCCTGCAGTTGGTGGAGAAACTGGACGTGCCCCCGGTGACCGATGGACTGTTCAGAATGTATCCCATCCGCCACGCGGACATCAGCAAGGCCGAGAAACTGCTGAGGGA
>DATIKE010000514.1:0-2619 GCA_035477895.1 Phycisphaerae bacterium | reverse complement strand
ACAAAAAACCGCCTGCGAAGAAAAAAACTTTCAATTTCGGTCGGGATGCTCTCTCCCCCTGATTCTCCTCTCCCTCATCGGCCTTCGAGCCCCTCAGCCAGCCCCCGAGGTGCGAAGAATCCCCTATTCATCAGGGCTGCGCTCGGCGGGTCGGCTGATCGTGGAATAATTGTCTGTAACACGTTTAGAGATAAGGAGTTGTGAAAACGGCGGGTTCATTCGGCGAGGGGGGGGGTGTGTGTTTGAATGTGCCGCGAGGCCTCGTGCTGCTGGTGATCGCCACCTTGATGCCACAGGGCCGCTCGGGGGCCATGTTCACCCGGTTCCGTCAGCGCGGTAATATGGCGCCGCGCGTTGCTGGTGCCGGAGAAAACGCGAAGAGGCCGGCGGCGGGCGGGCTGGTCGCGGTCACCACGGGTCAACAGGTCGGCCCAAGCCGATCGGCGGCTGAGAGATGTGAACTACTCGTCATCGAGCAAGAACGAGGTAACCGATCATGGCCAAGGCGTACACACTCGGACTGGATTTCGGAACGAACTCGGCGCGGGCGTTGATCGTGGACCCGGCCAACGGGAAGGAGATCGCGACGGCAGTCGCGGACTATCCGGGCGGGAAGGCGGGGATCATCCTCGACCCGAAGGACCCGAACGTCGCCCGGCAGCACCCGGACGACTGGCTTGAGGCGATGACCAGGTGCACGAAGGCGGCGCTGAAGGCCGCGGCCAAGGCGAACGGATGCAAACCCGAGCAGATCGTCGGGATCGGCGTGGACGCGACGGCGAGCACGCCTTTGCCGGTGGACGGGCGCGGGGAACCGCTGTGCCGGCAGAAACGATTCGCGAAGAACATCAACGCGCTGGCGTGGCTTTGGAAGGATCATACGTCGTTTGCCGAGGCGGCCGAGATCACCGAGGCGGCCCGCAGGCAGCATCCGGAGTACCTGGCCAAGTGCGGCGGGGTGTATTCGAGCGAGTGGTTCTGGTCCAAGGCGCTGCACTGCATCCGGGTGGCGCCGGGAGTGATGGACGCGGCGGCGGCCTGGGTCGAGCAGTCGGATTTCATCCCGGCGGTGCTGACCGGTAACGCAGACCCGCGGACGTGGAAACGGAACGTGTGCGCGGCCGGTCACAAGGCGATGTACAACGCGAACTGGGCACTGCCGGCCGAGGATTTTCTGCGGTCGATCGATCCGAAACTGGGCGACGTCCGCCGGAACAAGACGTTCGAGCGGGCGGTGCCGTGCGATCAGAAGGCGGGCGAGCTGTGCGCGGAATGGGCCAAGAAGCTCGGGCTCAAGCCGGGCACACCGGTGGCGGCAGGAGCGATCGACGCGCACCTCGGCGCGGTGGGCGCGGGTGTGAAGCCCGGGGCCCTGGCCAAGATTCTGGGCACCAGCTCGTGCGACATGATGATTCACCCGAACACGGAGCCGCTGAAGGATATCCCGGGATTGTGCGGGATCGTGGACGGGTCGATCGTGCCGGGGTATTTCGGGCTGGAGGCCGGCCAGTCGGCGGTGGGGGACATCTTCAACTGGTTCGTGAACCACTTTGACAAGGGCGACAAGGCTCACGCGGCGCTGGCGGCGGAGGCGACCAGGCTGAAGCCGGGGGAGTCGGGGCTGCTGGCCCTCGACTGGAACAATGGCAACCGGTGCCTGCTGGTCGATCCGCGGTTGACCGGGGTTCTGGTGGGGCAGACGCTGCATACGACGCGGGCGGAAGTGTACCGGGCGCTGATCGAGGGCAGCGCAATGGGCGCGCGGATCATCATGGAGCGGTTCGAGGAATACGGCGTGCCTGTCAAGGAGGTAATCACCTGCGGCGGCATCGCGGAAAAGAGCCCGCTGGTGATGCAGATCTACGCGGACGTGACCGGCCGACCGATGAAGATCAGCCGGTCGGCCCAGACCTGCGCGCTGGGGGCGGCGATCTTCGGGGCGGTGGTGGCGGGGGCGGCCGCGGGCGGGTATGACTCGGTCGAAGAGGCGCAGAAGAAGATGACCGGGCTGAAACCGAAGGTTTACGAGCCCGATCGCGGTCGCAACCATGTCTACAATGGGCTGTTCAAGCTCTATCGGCAGCTTCACGACGCATTCGGCACGACCGGCCACCCAGACTCGCTGCACAATGTGATGAAGGACCTGCTGGCGCTGCGCGACGAGGCGCGGGGGATCGCGTAGAAGGATCACCAGAGCTTGAGCAGCAGGAGCAGCGAGATGGTGCCGTCGATCGTGGGCTCGTTGGTGGAAAAGTCCTCGTAGTCGTCGTGATAGACGGCCGTTTCGGACTGGAAGCGGGCCAGGCGGTCCGGGCCCATGCCGGTGAACTTGAACTTCGCGTTGATGTCGGGGCAGACCGGCCCGTCGACGAGGCCGCCGACCGGCTGGATGTCCGTCAGCTTGTGGAAGAGGTGGTGGGGCCGGCCGGCGGATGTGGCTGAGTCTGGGACTCCGATCACGAATGACACGCCCCAGGGGTTTCGCCCGAAGATCCAATCTCGGGCTTCGGCGGCCAGCGTGCGATACGTCGCATCGCCGGTCATTTTTTCGTAAAGGACCGCCTGGGTGGCGGCGGCGACGACGTCGTTGGTCGAGCACCACACGAAGGGTGTCCCCAC
>DATIKE010000513.1:0-2939 GCA_035477895.1 Phycisphaerae bacterium | reverse complement strand
CTGGTACGAGATCCGGATCAAGACCAGCACCTTCCAGATCCGCCACGAGTTCCGCAAGCGTCTCGGTGAAACCAGCTATGGCAAGAACCAGATCTCGGTGGGCACGCTTCCGCGTTTCTACCTCGGGGCGTTCGACACCATCCGCAGCGGCACCGCCCCGGCGTGCCGGCTGAACGTCGACGGTACCTGCAACGGGCCGCGCGAGCCGCTGGGCAAGTGGATCGAGCCGCGGACCCGTGAGATCAACGACTCCTGGGGTATCAGCTATCACGACACCCCGGTGGTTTACGGCGGTATCCCCGACCTCGGGGCCTGCTGCCTGGACAACGGCACCTGTCAGGACAACGGCGGGGCCGGCATCACCCTCGGCGCCTGCCAGGCCCTGGGCGGCCGGTTCAGCGGCGGCCGATGTGCCACCGTCCTCTGCTGCCCGCTGCCGTTTGCCGACGCCGACACCGACGGCGACGTGGACCAGGCGGACTTCGGGGCCTTCCAGGTCTGCTACAACGGCTCCGGGGCCGTCCCGACCGGCTGCGCGTGCTACGACCGCAACGGCGACAACAAGGTTGACGGCACGGACTTCACCGCGTTCAACAACTGCTGGACCGGTCCGAACGTGCCGTTCAACAAGACCAGCCCGCCGAGTGGCTGCAACCCGTAAGATCCAGGCCCAGGCCTGAATCGGAAACCCGAACCGGCGGACCCTTAACGGGGTCCGCCGGTTTCTTTTACGGGGGAAGCGCCGGCCGACTCGCCGGCGCTCGCGGTTCTGATTCCGACCGCCACCGACGCTCTGATCAGAACCGAGAGCGCAAGCGACCGGCTTGCCGGCCGGAAGGGCGGGCCGGCCGCCCTTGTGGGGAGCAGGGTCCGCCCGGGGCGGGCGGCGTATCAAGGGAAGCCGGTCCCACACGCCTGCCTGTCTGCCTGCCTGTGCGTACACGCAGACAGGTACGCACAGGCACGCAGACAGGCCGCAGGCAGGGGTTTGGGGATGGGCTCAAAAAATCCGGGCGAAAACCGTTGACATGGGCCGCGAGATTACGATATATTGGGATGCAGCGGAGAAAAAGGCCCGACCGGGAACCGAGAGTCGCGGGCGGGTTACATGTCCCAAGGTCACTTTTACATAAGGGAGGGCCACTCAAATGAGGCTTTCAATTCTCGCGATCGGCATTGTGCTGGTCATGTCGCCGGTTGCCATGGGCCAAGCCGACATCTTCTACGACCGGTTCGACTGTTATTGCACCCCTAATCCCTGCCCGACCAACTTCTGCACGCCCAGCAGCACGTCGAGTGTCGGCGCGCTGCGGGCGACGTGGCCCTGGGCCTCCTGGAACTACAACACCGCCCGACTCGGCGGAGTCAACGCAACCATCGAGGACAACCAGGAGATCCTGTCCACCGCCCCGTACGGCATGAGGCACGCCAACGGCGGCGACGAGGGCAGCCAACTCGGCCAGAACCAGGTGAACCTTGCCCCCTACATCGCATCCGCGTTGCCGGGCTACAGCGCGGCCAACGGGTCGGATGCACAACCGCTGATACTCAGGTTTCATTTCAGCGGCGGCGTCGACCCGGCCAACGGCGTCCACTACAGCAACGGCTACATGGAGCTGGCCCTGACCGATGAGATCGTGCCGCCGCGGACTCCGGCGGCCTCCGACCAGGCGCCGACGGATTACGTCATGGTGGGTTCGCAGGAAACGGAAGACGGCTGCGAAAGCTGCTACGCCACCTGCCCGTCGCCGCACTTCAGCGTGCACGTCGCCTGGCCGAGCATCTGTCAGTCGTATGAGCCACGGACCGCATCACCCGACCCCTGCCCGCCGCTCCAGACCAACGTGCGGCAGGTCATCGCGTGCGGGGCCCTGGCCATGCTGGACAACAACCCCTGCCACTGCGAGAACCCGGCCGACCAGGTCCCCCAGAACTGGCACCTGTCCCTCTACGACGGCCTGAAGTGGCGGATCCTCAGGGAAAGCATGTTCCCGGGCTACGGCGACTTCACCCTCGGGGACAAGCTCAACTACGTCGTGCTTACCATCAAGACAAGCACGATGGATGTTCTGCACTATACAAGAGTCGCGAATGTCTGGACGACCAGCGAGGCCTATGGGGTCCCCCGCCAGTACCTCGGCGGCTTCAACGTGCTCCGGGCAGGCACCGGTGTGGGCTGCGAGCTCAATAACGGCTCATATTCGTGCGTGAACGGCAACATCGCGGGCATGAAGCCCATTCGGATGGGCGACTTCCGGTGCGACGGCGGCGGCTGGCAGCTCAACAAATCCAAGTTCATCTCGTTCGACCGGGTGAGACTGCTGGGCGGCGTCGGCGGCGTGATCGAAGGCGCCTGCTGCCTGCCCGACCTCTCCTGCGTATTCGCCACCGATCAGAACTGTGCGACGATGGGCGGTAAGTTCCAGGGGAACGGCACCAATTGCGCCGGCACGGTCTGCTGCGCGACCCCGTTCGCGGACAGCGACCTGGACAAAGACGTCGACCAGGTGGACTTCGGGGCGTTCCAGGTCTGCTACACCGGCAGCACGACCGGGGTGCCGAGCGGCTGCAAGTGCTTCGACCGCAACGAAGACAACAAGGTGGACGGCGCGGACTATACCCAGTTCAACAACTGCTACACGGGCGGGAACGTGCCCTGGAACCCGTCGTTGACCCCGGGCTGCAGCCCGTAAGTTCACGAAATCATGGTCCTTCGCGGGTTCTCAAACCCTCGTCAAGCCCGGGAAGGATCGACCCACCAATCCCGATGAGCGTCGTTCTTACGGACCCTCATCGGGATTTTTTATGTTGGCGGCCGCATGGCACAACTCAAGAAAATCCGTGGCGTCCATCTGCCGGACGTTGATGCGTATTGACCAGGGAACGGCCGACCCCCGTGCCCGTGGTGGAGCCACCCGCTTGTCCGGGACCTGTCGCGG
>DATIKE010000512.1:0-7982 GCA_035477895.1 Phycisphaerae bacterium | reverse complement strand
AACAAAAAACCGCCTGCGAAGAAAAAAACTTTCAATTTCGGTCGGGATGCTCTCTCCCCCTGATTCTCCTCTCCCTCATCGGCCTTCGAGCCCCTCAGCCAGCCCCCGAGGTGCGAAGAATCCCCTATTCATCAGGGCTGGCACCGGGGCCGTAAAAGGACGGTAGTCCATAATGACACTGGGCGGCGGCGGTGAATCAGGGTCAGAGCCAGGAAGAACTGGACACCCTGCGGTGTTGCGTCCGCCGGGGGGCGCCGTTCGGCCGGCCCGAGCGGCAGAAACGTGCCGCCGTGCGTCTTGGGCAGGAGTCGTCGTTGCACCCGCGCGGCCGGCCACAGAAGGAAAAAAAGGGTAAAGATGTCAAGAAATACTCCCGACCCCTTTCTTGGTCCAGGGTTCGCTCGTGTGAGCCAACCCGGTCTGGTCCAAGCCCGCGGAGCGGGCAACGCAGGCATAGCCCCGGGCGGAGTCCTCCGAAGCTCGCAGCAAGTCGAAACGGCACGTCGAAACGGGGACGGAGCTAGTTTTGACAAGGGCGGTAACCGTTCACGGGGTAACCGCTGTGTCGAGATTCCCTGCCTGCGGCCTGTTTGCGTGCCTGCCTGTGCGCGTCCGCACGCAGACAGGCGGACACGCACAGGCAGGCGCTCGGGGTTCTGCTGGGACCCCCTACACTGTCACACGCCCCGGCGTCACAGCCAGATCGACCTGGAGTGGACGGGCAGCGGGCGATGTGGACAATAGGACCCCGGAAACACAGGCCCGTCGGCCCGGCGACCGACACCGGGCGATCGGGCCGCAAGACAACCTGAGGAGAATCATATGTCCACCAAGTGGAACCGTGTTATCCGCCGGCTGATGTGGCTGGGGTCCGGGGCGGTCATGCTTCAGGCCGCAGGCTGCGATACCGCGCTCAACGTGATCCAGACGGGCCTGCTGGCGGGCATCGCGGGCATCACATTCTTCCTGGCCAGCAACGTGTAACCGGTCAGAAGGCCGGGCCGACGGCGCCTGCTTCATCGACAGGCAAGGCAGAGGCAGCGAGGGTGACGCCTCGATGTACGGGGCGTCCATGCCGGAGTTGCGTCTGCCGTGGGCCTTGGCTTGCCGGGCCGGGGCGATTACCATGATTTTTTACTGCCCGTAGCCCGCCCGCATCAGGCCATCGGCTAAGAATCTTTTTCGGCCGCACTTGATGCAATACGAACCACGACCGGCCGCAAAGCCTCCGGAAGGCCGCCGGGCCTTTCCGGGGCGGTGGTTTTCCGGGTGGTCGCGGCTGGGCGTTGAGATCGGCGAGGCGGGCAGAGGGTTTGACGCAAGAACTCAGGTGAGACGGCGGGCGGGCGCGGACCCATGTGTGGTCCGGCCGATCCCGCCGGGGAGACGAAACCGTGTTCAGGACAGAGCCGGTACCGCAGGATCAGTTGTTCAAGGTTCGCGAGAAGATTCCGACCACGATCTGCACGAATGACCTCGAGGCGGCGGTGCGGGTGGCGGGGATCATCGCCGACACCATTCGCCGGCACAACAAGGAGGGCAAGCCTACGGTGCTTGGCCTGGCAACGGGTCACACGCCGATCGGCGTGTACCGCGAACTGATACGGATGCACAAAGAGGAGGGGCTGGACTTCTCGAATGTCGTGACGTTCAACCTGGACGAGTACTACCCGATGCGGCCGGACAGCATCCAGAGCTATCGCCGCTGGATGAAGGAGAACTTCTTCGACCACGTGAACATCCCGGCGGCCGGCATCCATGTTCCCGATGGAACGTTGCCGGAAAAGAAGGTCGCGAAGTATTGCCGGGAGTACGAGGCGGCGATCATGGCGGCTGGCGGGCTGGACATCCAGATCCTGGGTGTCGGCCGGACAGGTCACATCGGCTTCAACGAGCCGGGGTCGTCGCGGGAGTCGCGCACGCGGATCATTTCGCTGGACCGGGCCACGCGGATGGACGCGGCGTCGGACTTCTTTGGGGAGGGAAACGTTCCCCGGCAGGCGATCACGATGGGCGTCGGGACGATCCTGGAGGCCGGGCGGGTGCTGTTGATGGCCTTCGGCGAGCAGAAGGCGCCCATCATCAGAAAGGCCGTCGAGGGGCCGGTGACCGACGCGGTGGCGGCGAGTTTCCTGCAGGAGCATCCGAACGCGGAGATCATTGTCGATCTGGCGGCGGGCGCGGACCTGACCCGGATGGACACGCCGTGGCTGCTGGGCGAGATCGAGTGGAGCGAGGAATACCAGGCCCGGGCCGTCATCTGGCTGAGCCTTCTGACCGGCAAGTCGATCCTGAAGCTGGACCGGGACGACTACGACAACAATCACCTGGCCTCGCTGGCGCGTCAGTCCGGCCCGGTGGACGATCTGAACGTCCGCGTCGGACGAAGGATGTGGAACACGCTGATGAGGCAGGGGATGTTGCCCAGGGACAAGAAGGTCCTATGCTTCAGCCCGCACCCGGACGACGACGTGATCAGCATGGGGGGGACGCTGCACGAGCTGGCCCGCAGCGGGTGCGAGGTGCACGTGGCGTACATGACCAGCGGCAACATCGCGGTGTTCGATGAGCACGCCCGGCAGATGCTGAATACCTGGGCGGACCTGAACCGGCTGTTCGGCATCGACATGGACAAGACCAAGCAGATCGTCAGAAAGGTCAAGGAGTTCTTCGCGTCCAAGTCGCCGGGGGCGATGGATATCCGCGAGGTGCTGCTGATCAAGGAGTGGATCCGCCGGAACGAGGCCGCAGCAGCCTGCCGATCTATGGGTATCGCGTTCAAGAACGCAGCGTTCCTGGACATGCCGTTCTACCAGACGGGCGAGGTGCGCAAGCGTCCGATCGGCGAGGAGGACATCAAGATCGTCCACAATCTCCTGAAGAAGATCCGGCCGCAGTGGGTGTTTGTCGCGGGTGAGTTGGCCGACCCGCACGGCACGCATCGGCTGTGCGCCGACGCGATTTTCAACGCCCTGCGCCGGCTGTCCAAAGATGAACAGCCGGAGGAGGTCTGGCTCTACCGCGGCGCCTGGCAGGAATGGGACATCGACATGATCGACATGGCGGTGCCGCTCTCCAAGGCCCAACTCATCAAGAAGATCTTCGGGATCTTCAAGCACCAGTCGCAGAAGGACAAGGCCCTGTTCCCGGGGCCATACGACGACCGCGAATTCTGGCAGCGGGCGGAGGCAAGGAACAGGGAGACCGCGGAGCGATTCAACCAGCTCGGCCTGCCGGAGTACTACGCGATGGAAGCCTTCGTGCGCTGGAAGCCGTGATAAGGCCCCGCGGCGAACGCAATCCGACGAGAGGAATCAAGTTATCTCGACTTCGTGCTCGAATGGTTCGAGCGGACAGCCTCCGCAGCGGGCACGGGGGCGGCAATGGAGCTTGCCGACCTGGACGAGCAAGGCGTGGTATTCATTGAACAACCGCACGTCGGCCGGCAGGTTCGATTCAAACACGTCCTTGATTTCATCATAATCAGCCGAGTCGTCGATCAGGCGGTGACGGAAAAGTATCCTCGCGGTGTAGGTGTCGACGACGAAGGTGGGCAGGTTGCCGGCATAGAGCAGGATGGCGTCGGCCGTCTCGCGCCCAATGCCCGAAATACCGAGCAGCTCCTCCCTCAAGGCATGCAACGGGGCGGCGAACATGCGGCCGAGGTCGCCGTCGTGGTTGTCGTGCAGCCAGTTCGCGAAGGCCTTGAGCCGGCGAGCCTTTACCCTGTAAGTGCCGGCCGGTCGGACCAGCTCGGCAAGGTCGGGCTCGGGAAGTCGGTGCAGCCGGTGCCAGTCGAGTAGCTTTTCGCGGCGGAGGTTGTCGATCGCTCGCTCGACGTTGCGCCAGGCGGTGTTCTGGGTCAGGATGGCGCCGATGACGACCTCGGTGGGTGTCCGCGCTGGCCACCAGTGCTGCGGTCCGAAGGCCTTGTACATCGCATCGTAGAACACACGCAGTATCCTGCCGGTCGATGTCATTCCTCTTCCTCTGCGAATACGGACGGACCCCGCAGCCGCGCTTCCGCGATATACCTCGACAGTCTCATAAGGGCGGTTTTTTGTAAGTCGGGTCCCGGGTCATGTGTTGCCAATGCCGCAGGCGGTTGCCGAGCACGTTCATGACGGACCTGTACTCAGGAACCTGGGCGGCATTGTACAGTTCTTCGGGGTCAGCCTTGAGATCGTACAGGCCGTCGGTTCCGGTGCCGTAGTCCAGATACTTATAGTTTTGGATGACTGCGCCGCGAACCTGGCAGAAGTAATCATCCTGCCGCTCGAAGGCGAAGAAGGCCTCGTCGGTCCAGTGGTCCGAGCGGGGATTGTCCACCAGAGGAAGGAGAGAGGCGCCCTGCATGGTGACGGGGACGGTCAGGCCGGCGAGCTGGAGTATGGTCGGCGCGACGTGGACCTGACTGGTGACGCGGTCGATGGGCAGCCCTCTGCCGGGCGGGCCGGGACGGCGGATCAGCAACGGGCAACGGACGATCTCGTCGTAGAAGGCCGGGCCGGCGCCCACGAGCTGGTGCTCGCCGATGGCCCAGCCGGTCTCGGCGGTGAAAACAACCGCCGCCCGCTCCCGCAGCCCGACACGGTCGATCCAGTCGAGCAGCCGGCCGACCTGGGCATCGAAATGCGTGAGCATCGAGAAGTATCTGGAGCGTTCCTCGCGGATCTTCTGCTCGTTGAGCGACTGGAACTTGCGGGCCGGTGGCGACATCCCGATGGCCGATGGTCGATCCGTAAGCGGCGTCCGGAAGGCGACCGGCAACTCAAGTGAGGCGGGAGGATAGAGCTTGTCGCCGTCCGGGGGCGAGGTTGCCTGCTCGCCAAGAGCAGGGTAGCAGACCCAGAGGAACACCGGCCGATCATCCGCACGGGCCAGCCATTCAATCGCGTAGCCTGTCAGCCAGTCCGGGAGGAATCCGCCTGCCTTGGCCCGCTTGCCGTCCACCCACACGTCGCAGTTCTGCCAGGACCACGGTTGGCTGGTGGTGGCCGGATAATCCCGGAACCCGAAAGCCGGTCGGCTGGTGGCCACGCCTCCCAGGTTCCACGGCCCGATGAGGCCGCAACGATAACCGGCAGAGGCCAGTCGGTCGGTGACGGTGTCGGCCGACAGCGAGAGCGGCTCGCCGTCCATGGTCACACCGTGCCTGGGGGGATATTGACCGGTCAGCAACGTGGCCCGACCCGGCCCGGCCTGTGGGGTGACGACGTAGAAGCGGGTGAAGCAGGCACTCTCGGCCGCCAGCCGATCCAGGTTCGGCGTTCGGATCGCCTTGTTCCCGCCGAAACCCGTGAGGCCCAGCGGAATGTTGGCCGCCGTGATGAGGATGATATCGGGCTTGTCGGCGGGCGGATTCCGCGGTGCCATAACCGCTGGCAGCGTAGCGGGTACGGTCGCAACAGGAGCGGACTCCGGTTGCGAGGCGGGACGCGAAACAGGTCGGGACGCGGGGCGCGGGACGGGTCGTGAAGACGCAAACGGCGCGGAAGCCGGCCGCGAAGCGCGGGTCGAGGCGGGGTGGGTACCGATGGGTATCGCGGGCACGGTCGCCAAAGCGGAAGACGAGGCGGGTTGGGAGGAAACCGCCCGGAGATCCGTCCCGATCGCCAGGACCAGGGCAACAGCAGCCGGCAACGAAAACTGCATTCGGCTGGCAGAGCCCACCCTGCCACCGTCAACCCGGCGCCGGCGCCGCGGGTTCCGGCAGGGTGGGCACACTGCGTTTTCGAACATGCGCATACTCATCGTTTCCCCACGCGGACAAAAATGTTGCCGGGCAGTTGCCGGGCCAGGCCGCGAAGCTGCAGACCGATCAGCGTTGCGGCGATGCGGGCGGCCGGCTGACCGGTAGCCCGGGCGATGGACTCGATGGAGACGGCCTCGGTGTTGAGTACATCGAGCACGGCCCGTTCATCGTCGCGCAAACCGGCGGCGGCGGGCGAAGGGGCCTGCTCCTCCGCATCCGGCCGTCCCGCGCCCAGGACCTGCCCCACGTCGCCCAACTCGCTGAGGATGTCCTCGACGTCGATGACAAGCTTGGCGTGCTGATCGCGGATGAGGCGGTTGGTGCCGCGGGCGAGTTCGTTGTCGACGCGGCCGGGGACGGCGAACACCTCGCGGTTGTATTCCGCGGCGAGTCGGGCGGTGGTGAGTGAGCCGCTGCGCCGGGCGGCCTCGATGACCAGGACACCGAGCGACAAGCCGGAGATCAGGCGGTTGCGCGGCAGGAAATTGCTGGCGGTCGGCTCGGTGGTCATCGGCAGTTCGCTGAGGACGGCGCCTTGTCGCGCGATGCGGTCGGCCAACTCAGCGTGCTCGGGCGGATAGATCGTCGCCAAGCCGTTGCCCAGGACAGCCAGGGTCCTGCCGCCGGCGGCGATGGCGCCTTTGTGCGACTCGCTGTCAACGCCGCGAGCCAGGCCGGACACGACGGTCACCCCGGCCGAGGCAAGCTGATACCCGAACCGATTGGCTTGCTCCAGGCCGTAGTGCGTGCATCGCCGGGCGCCGATCACACCGATGGCGACGGCGTCCTCGGGTTCGAGTCGGCCGCGAATGTACAGGCAGATCGGCGGATCGGGGATGTGCCGCAGAGCCGGCGGAAACTCCGCGTCCTCCGCGCAGATGACGCGGACGCCGTGCCGGGCGACAAGCTCGAGTTCCCCGCGAACGTCGACGTGGTCGCGCTGATGGGCGATCTGGTCGGCGATGGCCGGGCCGATGCGTTCGATGTTGGCGAGTTGCCCCGCTCCTGCACCAAGAGCCTCCTGCGGGGAGCCGAACGCTTCAACGATCCGGGCGAAGCGGATCGGGCCCACGTCCGGGATCATCGACCAGCGCAGGTATTCGATGGCAGCGGAAGAGGCGACCGCGGCGATATTTTCGGGCATGAAACGACCCTCGGCCGACGCGCAGGTCCAGATCTGAAGCAAGGTTACCGTCGGGCGACGTCGGGAACAAGCGTGGCACCGCTGCAGAGCGGCGCAGGTGGAACCCGGCAGAGGTTGACTGGGCCAAGTGGGTCTGCCACACTACGGGGTCGGCCCGGGGGTAAGGGCCGGGCCCGCTTGGCCGGGATCCTCGAGATCGGCCTGCCGCGGGGGACGATGGTGCAAAACAGTCATGCCCGTAGGCGATTCGAGGAAGGGTTGAGAGAATGGCAGTCAAGGCCAGCGAATTGAAGAAAGGGCAGGTCGTCCTGCTGGACGGCGTGCGGTACACGATCAAGGACATGCAGCACGTCGCGAAGGGCAACTGGCGGAGCTACTACCAGGTCAAGCTGAAGGATTTCAAGACCGGGCGGGTGCTCGACCAGCGGATGGCGGTCGACGACCGGGTCGAGATGGTCTACGTCGAGACCAAGCCGATGGAATACATCTACAAGGATGGCGACAGCTATGTCCTGGCCGACCCCATTACCTACGACCAGGTCTCCATCGAGGCGGACGTGATCGGAGACGGCATCCAGTTTCTGAAAGAGAACATCGTGCTGACCTGCACGATCATCGAGGGGCTGATCGTCAACGTGGAGCTTCCCTTTACCGTGGAATTGGCCGTGAAAAACACCGTGCCCGCCATCAAGGGGGCGACTGCCACCAACCAGAGCAAGGAAGCAACGCTGGAGACCGGCGCCCGGGTCAGGGTCCCGCCGTTTATCGAGGTGGGCGAGGTGGTGCGGATCGACACCCGCACCGGCGAATACCTCGAGCGGGCCAAGTAAGCCGCACCCGATAGCCGCGAAACACGCGGATGGACACGGACGAGCGGGTCCGTTTTCTGTTGCTCTCTTCATACATTCCTGACGACGCTTTCCCATTCCACTCGGCAGTATCCGCAGCCCTGATGAATAGGGGATTCTTCGCACCTCGGGGGCTGGCTGAGGGGCTCGAAGGCCGATGAGGGAGAGGAGAATCAGGGGGAGAGAGCATCCCGACCGAAATTGAAAGTTTTTTTCTTCGCAGGCGGTTTTTTGT
>DATIKE010000511.1:0-10174 GCA_035477895.1 Phycisphaerae bacterium | reverse complement strand
GGCCGGGGCTTCGCGACCCACGCGCTGGCCGCCCCCTTACTGGCCGAGGCCCGCCAGCTCGCCGAGCGCGTCGCCGAGCGAGATCCCGACGTGAGCGATACCGATGCCCTCCGCACCGGGACGCGCGCGTTGCTGAGGACGCTGGCGGATTTCCACGTCGATGCTCTTCGCCAAAAAGTGGGTTTTGCCTCTGAACTCATCAATGCCGACCAGCCGGAAGTCGTCGAGCGGCTGGCCCGGGGCCGGCCCACGTCGATTGTCGCCGGCCTGCGACGACTTGCCGAGGCTGACGCGAACCTGGGACGCAACGTCCATGTCGAGTTGGCCATCGGAACCCTCTTCCTGCACCTGGCGGCCGAAACCCGGAGCGTTCCGATCCCCTCCTCGCCGTTGGCCGCGGGCTGAGGCGGCGATTCTGTGAAGGTCGGCCTCCACACGATATACTTGGCTGTTGGACGCCCTCGCCCCAGAGGAGCCGCGGGCTTCAGCCTGTGCGGCGCGGCTCGAGGGCGAAGGACCGTCGATACCGACGGTTCCCGACGACGGACAGAAATGACATGGCCGATCGAGTACCTGACATGCCGTCAGATGACCTGCCGGACAACGTCGACGAAGTCGCCGACGCGGCTGCGAAGCCCGCGCCCGGCGAGCAGCAGCGCGGTGGGCCCGGCAAGGGGCCGCCCACGGTGGCGGTACGCTACGGGCGGATGCGATACGTCGGCGAATTCACCTTCCCAGCCAATATACGGTTGACCCCCGGACGCCGGCTCATC
This sequence comes from Phycisphaerae bacterium, assembly GCA_035477895.1. Classification (GTDB taxonomy): domain Bacteria; phylum Planctomycetota; class Phycisphaerae; order UBA1845; family PWPN01; genus JAPKGY01. The sequence goes on along the minus strand of DATIKE010000511.1, from coordinate 9,401 downwards.
GTTTCGACGGACCGTGGGATCGAGGTCGGTGAGCCCCTCGACTGCACCTGCTCGAATAACCCGCCTTGCGTATCCCGAGAGCAGATGCGGGAATACGCCCGGGCCAGCGGCGCGGACGCGTATCAGCTCAAGAACGGGCGCGTGCTTCGCGACGCCACCGACGCGGACCTCGTCGAGATGCACCACATCGAGCGGGACTGCGTTGAGAAACTGGATACCTGTCAGCGGTTCGCCGACGAAGTCGGTCTGCAGATAAAGATCGTCGATTGCGAGCACCTCTTCGGCGGCGAGCGGATCGTATTCTATTTCATGGCCGAGCATCGAGTCGATTTTCGTGAGCTGGTCCGAAGTCTGGCGGGCGAATATCAGACGCGAATCGAGATGCGGCAGGTAGGCGCCCGCGACGAAGCCCGGTTGCTGGCTGACTACGAGACCTGCGGGCGGGAGTGCTGCTGCCGGAGCTTTCTGAAAACACTCAAGCCCATCAACATGCAGATGGCCAAGCTCCAGAAGGCCACCCTCGACCCGGCAAAGGTCAGTGGCCGCTGCGGCCGGCTCAAGTGCTGTCTTCGCTACGAGCACGAAGCCTACGATACGCTCGTGCGGCGGATGCCGCGGATCGGTTCGCGCGTCGCCTGCGCCGAGGGAGTCGGCAAGGTCGTCGACCGACAGATTCTGACCCAGCTCGTCCGGGTGCTGGACGACCAGGGTCGGCTGTTCACCGTGCCCGTGGAGGAGATCACACAGAGGGATATGCCTTTACCCCCGCCGCCTTCCGACGACGAGGGCGAAGGTCGGCAGGGCTCCCGTTCGCGTTCTTCGGCGTCCCGCGGGTCCCTCGGCCCACGGCGCGGGCCGGCCACACCACGGCCGGACCAGCGACCGACGTCCGAACCCCGCAGCCCGGAGCCTCCGAACGAGTCGGGCGATGCCCTTGAAGGGGAGGACGAATCACCCCGGGGACTCGATGAGGCGGTGCCGGGCGAGTCGGTCGAGCCGCCGTCGGATGAATCGGGTCCCGCGCGGATTTCACCGGGCGGCGCTCCGCACCCGGACCAGGGCGAGCAGTCTCGTCCCACGGGTCGACGGCACCACCTGCGTCGCCGACGCGGGCGAAAGAGGGGACGCGGTCCCGGTCCGTCCGACCCGGGGCATGGCGGCTCGTCGTCCTGAGGTTCTTTTTCGGCGCGGAGTCCGCGAGATCCATGCCTTCCAAACAGCTCAAACCCCTGGAAGATATCGTCCGCGAGGTCGGGCGCTATCCCTTCGAAGCCTACCTTTTCGTGCAGGAAGCCATCGGGCTGGCCGCCGAGAAAGTCCACGGCCCGATGTCCACCGACCAGAGGGTCGTCGCGACCTGGATGTCCAAGAACGACATCACGCCCGAGGATCTTCTGCAGCGTTTCGATACCGGGAATCTGCCTGAAGAGATCGTCGAGGCGGTTGACCGCCTGGGCGGCGCAACAAATCTGAACCGGCACGTGACCGGACAGGAACTGTGCTGGGGGATTCGCGACATCGCCCTGGAGCGCTGGGGCCTGATGGCTCGCGGGGTGCTCGCCCGCTGGAACATCCATTCCACCGAAGACCTCGGTGCGATCGTGTTCGCCCTGGTGGAAAACCAATGGCTCGCCAAGCAGCCCACCGACCGCATCGAGGATTTCCGCAACGTCTACCACTTCGTTGAAGTCTTCGACAGGCAGTATCAGATCGGCCGATGAAGTTCCGATAAGCCCCACCGCCAAACGACGTTCCGATAAGGCGCGTTTCGCGCGCACGGGTCGCGTTTCCCTGTTTTCCTTGCGAGCCCGGGCGGGATCTCGACCGGAAGCGGGTCAATGCCCCGCCGGCGTGCAACCGTAGCGCCGGGCCCGCGGGCCCCGACGCCGCTTTTTACGCGAACCGCGCCGCGCGCTGACCGATAGCTTTTTGGGCAATGTGCAGGGAGAAAAGTCGCGCCTCGGAAAGACGTTTGTCGCGATCGTGTTGGACTCCTCCGCCATGAATGACTGGATGGACGCCGAGATCCGCGTTGAGCGTGCCTTGGAGCTGGTCGATTCACAGCGCTGGGATGAGGCCCTGGCCGAGCTGGACGCGGCCCTGACCATCAATCCCGACGAACTGGAATGGGTGGCCCAGCGAGGCCGCATCCTCGACGAACTGGGCCGCCTGGACGAGGCCATCGAGGCCTACCAGCGGGCCGGCGGCGACTCCGCGAATCGCGACATCGCGACCCGCCTCGGCATCGACCTCATCCGCGTCGGTCGATACCCCGAGGCCGTTTCCCTCTTTGAAGAACTATCCCATCAGGAGCCGGACTGCGAGCCGGCCTACTGCCACCGCATCGCCGCCTACACCCGGATGGGCGAGCACGAACTGGCCGAGCAGATGTTCTACCTCGCCCAGCAGATCGACGAGAACTGCCCCAACTGCTTCCATCACCTCGCCGAGTCGCTCGCCTGCCGCGGCCGATTCAGCCGGGCCATATACTGCTGGCGGCGCACCCTGGAGATCGCGCCCGACTATCCGCAGGTGCGCCAGCGCATCGCCCAGATCCATCGCCTTCAGGGCGAGCCCGAGAAGGCCCGCGAGGCGTACGTGGCCGCCCTGCGGAGCGATCCCGGCAACGCCGAGGTCCTGGCCGAACTGGGCGAATTGATGATCGAGTCCGGAGACCTGCCGGCCGCCCGGGCCCGGTTCGCGCAACTGCTCGAGCTCGATCCGGACTCCGTCCGCGCCAAGGTCATGCTCGGCCTGATCGCCTTGCGCGACGATCGGCTTGAGGACGCCCTGGATCACCTGGAATCCGCCCTGGACGCCGAGCCCGACTACCTCGGCCTGCGGGCATATCTCGGCGCGGTCGAGCTTCGCCGCGGCGACTGTTACGAGGCGATGCGCCATCTTACAATCGCATTGAAGGCCGAGCCCGACGACGTCGTGGCTCTCCTGGCGATGGGCAACTGTCACCTCGTCCTGCAAAGGCCCTCCGATGCCGAGAGTTATTACCACCGGGTGCTCGAACGGGCGCCCAACCTGGTTCCGGCCCTGCACAACCTGGCTGTCTGCCGATTCCGGGCCGGCGACCTGGAATCCGGCGTGTCCTACTGTGAGCGGGCCCTGCACCTCGAACCGGACAACGCAATGACCCGGCACAAGCTGGCCCTGGCCCTGATCGAGCTGGGCCGTTTCCGCTCGGCCCGAGCGGTCATCGACGCCGGCCTCGGTATGGACCCCGACAATACGGACTTCCGTCATCTCGCTCGGCGATTCCCCTGGCTGCGGATCGGCAGGTGCATGAGGCGGATGTTCCGCCGCGTCGGCCGGTCCTTCCAGGACGAGAAATCCATCCAGGACGTGGCGGCGATCGACGCCTCGGCTTCCCCGCCTGCCTTGCCGGCTCCCGAGCCGTCCTGCCCGACCCCCCACCCGGCCCAGCCCTGACGGCGGCAAACCTCCGGGAACCCCCCGCCATTTTCCTGATATCGTGTGCCGAAAGCGTGCTGCACCCGTCCCTGGTGCGACCGGACTGCTGAAGGGCTGTATAATATTCACGCCTTTGGCGCAGGGTTAATACACGCCCCAGAAACGACGTACCCTCTCCGGGCACCGGGCGCGGCAGGCTCGTAAGCGGGTCGGGGCACCGACCCGGGCAATGGCAACGCGTGAAAGGATGGGTCCAATGCACCGGCGAACGATGTGGCTTGGTTTGGCAACGTTTGTGTGTCTTACATGGGTTGCGGCGGCGACCGCCCAGCAGCCGGCCGATCAGCCTCCGGATCAGAGCTTCCGGCAGGCGACCAGCAACTCGCCGATGTACTGGGATGTCGACGTCATCATGCGCCCTTACGTCAGCCTGCTGACGCGTTATTACAACCTCAACGAGGAGCAGGAGAAGTACACCCGGGCCCTGCTGACCCAGCGCGTGAAGCGCTTCCTGGGCGAGCACGAACGCGATACGCGGGCTTTGTTCGACGAGTATCTGGGGTATCAGCAGAACGGGCAGTTGCCGCCCGCCGAGATGGCCAGGGAGTTCTCCGGGCGGGCCCGTCCGCTGCTGGCCGCCATGTACAAGGAAATCATCGACGGAAACATGAAGTGGCGGGATATCCTCGACGATCAGCAGAAGAAAAAGCACGACGGCGACCTGAAGATGATCGATCAGACCTTCAAGCAGTTTGATGAGAAGTTCGACCGCTGGTCCAAGGGCGACGTGCGCCCGACCGATCTGCCCACGACGGTCAGCGATCGGCCGCACGCCATCATGAAGCACGAGGACGCGTGGCAATACTACGTGCGTATGTTCATCGTCAACTACCGACTTGACGACGGCCAGCAGTCGGCCGCCAACTCGGTGCTCGACGAGACGCGCAAGGAGGCCGCCGCGTATCGGCTGGCCCACAAGGACGAGTTCGCCGAACTCGAGGCCCGGTACCAGGAACTGACCCAGGCCGACCCCAAGACCGATCCGAAGGAACTCGAGCAGGTCCGCGAGAAACGCGAGGGCCTGGACAAACGGCGAAAGAACCTCGAGGACGCGATCAGCGTGGGCATGTTCGATCGGCTCAAGCAGAAGCTGCTGGGCATCCCGCGTTCCGACCAGCGCGAGGCCTTCGAGAAGCGCAAGTCGCAACTGGCCAAGGTCGCCGAGGAGGCCCGGGCCGAACTCAAAGCCCGCACCAGCACCCAGCCGGAAGCCTCCAGCCGACCGACCACCCGCCAGCGCGGCGACGGAGCGGCCGCCCGGAACCCAAAGCCGACCCAAAGACAGCGCAGGCAGCCAAACAACAACTGACCGGCGCAAACCGGGTATCCAGGTTCACCGCGGGTTTCTTGCCCGGATCCCCAATCGTTTGCGGATTGCCTCCAGCGGAGCGCCGATGTCCACGACCACCAGCCGGCCCACGTAGGGTCGGGCGGAGGTGTTCACCAGCCCGATCTTCGCGGCCAGAAAGGTGACGGTCACATCCGCCCGCACCGCCTCGCCGCCGGGCACTCCCGTATCCGCATTCAGCCCCGAGGGCACATCCGCCGCGACGATCGTCGGACCTTCCAGCGCGTTGATGTGTCGGATTGCCTCCGCCATCGGCCCGCGAACCTCGCCTGAAAATCCGGTCCCCAGCAGGGCATCGACCACCGCCGCGCAACGCCGCCAGCGCCGAGCCGCCTGAGACAACGCACGGGGCTTGTCCAGTCGGCGGATCGGGATATTCATGCGGGCGGCAACCGCGAAGTTGATGGCCGCGTCCCCGGTCAGGTCCGCCGGGGCCGCCAGTAGATCGATGCCCACGTCGTAACCGCGCAAACTCAGGTGCCGGGCGATCACAAAACCGTCGCCGCCGTTGTTGCCCTTGCCGCACACGACCGCCACCGCCCCGCCTTTTCCCTCTCTCTTCGCCCGCCTCCTCAAACACCGCTCGATCACGTCGGCTGCGTTGCGCCCCGCGTTCTCCATCAGCACCACCCCGGGAATGCCAAGCTGCTCGATGGCATACCGGTCGGCCGCACGACATTGATCGCGGGTCACGGTGCGTCCCGAAACCTGTGTGGCACCGGCGTCTGCCTGTGCGTGCCCGTCTGCGTGCGTACACGCACAGGCAGGTACGCACGCAGACAGGTCTCGCTGGTGTGATTTCAGGGCTTTATGACGCATTCCCGGCGGGGGATACCGACGTCTGATTCTCTTTTTCATCACGCATCCTCACCTTGAAGCCCGGGGACACGAGGGCGTTTGTTTCGCGCGCGAATCGCAAGGGATTCCAGGGCCTTCGCATCCCTGGGTCTGCTTCCTGAGATGATAACCGCAATGCGGCTTGTGTTGTCATGCGGAAGACGGATTGGATCTCGTTCGACCTGGAGCAACTCAAGAATACTTGTGGCATCCGGCGTCCCTGCCGGACGTTGATGCGTATTGACCGGGAAACGGCCGACCCCCCTGCCTGCTGGCAGGCAGGGATTCTCGCCCGAGCGGGTAATACAGCTCATCCTGACTTGTTTCAAGAAGTTTCGAATGGTTTCTCAATCGTCCCTGCGGGACTTGATATGATTCCTAACTCTTCTCTTTCCCACCGTTGAAACGGTGGGCTATTATCAGCTCGTCCCTGCGGGACGACAAGCTTTTCGCCTGCGTGTCCGCACGCAGACAGGCCGCAGGCAGGGAAGCCGGTCCCACACGGGTTTTAGGGTGCACTCCTATTGTGGAGCGGAAGGCGGTTCTGCTGCGTTCTCCGCCGGCTGTATGTCGGGTTCGCCCTGCATTGGCGGTTGAACCGGCTGTCCGGGTTGAGTCTGAATGAACACCGTCGGCTGGGGCGGCAGGATGCGCGGCAGGTGGTCGGTCAGCCGGTTCTTTGCGTTCAGGTAGATCGGCAGGCGGTCCTCGTCGGCGTCCTCGCTGGCGATCGCCTTGCGGTAGCAGTCCAGTGCCCGCTCGAAGTCGCCCGTCAACTCGAATGTCAGACCCGTCGCGAACAGCGCCTCCGGCTCGTCGTCGTATTTCCGGTGCCAGCTCTCGAAATGTTTCAGCGCGGCGGAATACTCGTCGGCCCGTAGCGCCCGAACACCGGCCTCGCCCTCGTCGTGCCGACCGATGATCTCATAGCTCACATCGATCCGTGCCGGCACGATCAGGCTCACGAACTCCTGAGTCGCCCGCTCGACCAGTTCGCCGATGAACTGGTCCACCGGGTCGAGGTCGGACTCGTCGATGTTGCTGCCGAAGAAAAAGTCGGGCGAGCCCTCGTCCTTCTTCTGGTACGGCGGCGGAGCGTACTGCACGAGCACCTGCCCGGTGGCCGCGTCAATTAGGCCGAACACGCACTGCACGGTCAGGTGCCGGCTGATCTCCTGCACGTCCTTCGTCGCCAGCGACATCCCCCCGTAACCCTGCCGGGTCCTCGTGGATCGGCTGACGGCCGGCTGCCCCGGGGCCGGCGTCGGCCCTGGTGTCACCACGTACGGTTGTTTTTGCGGCACGCGCGTTTCGTACACCCGGCCGGTCCGTGGATCCACGCGCCGCTGGATCACGTAACGCCGGTCGCCGTATCGCGGATCATGGGAGTAGGAATACCGCGGGTCGTTCGTGTAACGCGGATCGCGGTAGACCCGCGGCTGCGGGCGCGGCGGCGGCGGGTTGTTTTGCTGTCGCGTCTGGGTGAGCTGGTCGACCACGCCGCCCATCACACTCATCCAGTCGATCGTGGACTTGGTGCCTTTCTGGATGTCGATCTTGATGGTGATGCGGCTGGCGACGAGTCCCTGGACGTCGAGCAGCTTGCCGACGCGATGAGCGGTCGCCCCATCCACCAGCCCGGCCAGCTTGAGGTCCTGCTCCTGGAGCACTTTCTTCGTCTCGCGCCGGTTGGCCACCGCCAGCGGCGAGCCGTAGAGGCTCCCGTTCTGGAGCATGGCCTCGACCATGTCCGCGGCAATGGTCGACCACTTGCGCTCGCGATCGTCCTGCTGAACGCCCGCGGTGGTGACGCCGGAGTCGATGACCGCCACGGCCTTGAGGCCCTCGGGCAACGGGGCCTTGGGGGCCACCACGTAGGAAACCGTCACCTTCTGGCGTTCCTTGGCCAGACAGGCCGTGCAGGCCGCCCCCAGGACCAGACAGACTGCAAGCCGCGCCGGATCCGTCACGTGTCGCATCGGGAAAAGCTCCTGGGCCGAGTCGGCCCGTCGGCATCCGCGGTGGAGGTAAATCAGGATACTCTCTGGACGTTTTCTCTTCAATCCCGCGAGTACGGACCCACCTTCGTACATAATACGAAGCCCAGGGCTAATCGGGCTTATCCCTGGGCTTATGGGTTGGTCGTGATGGCAGCGTTCCGATCAGTACCGATAGTGCTCCGGCTTGTACGGTCCTTCGACCGGCACGCCGATGTACTTCGCCTGCTTCTCGGTCATCGTCGTCAGGTGCGCCCCGATCTTCTTCAGATGCAGTCTGGCCACCTTTTCGTCCAGGACCTTGGGCAGCACGTAGACCTTCCGGGCGTACTTGCCGCTCCCGCGGTTCTCCCACATCTCGATCTGGGCCATCACCTGGTTGGTGAAGCTGTTGCTCATGACGAAGCTCGGGTGCCCGGTCGCGCAACCCAGGTTCACCAGCCGGCCCTTGGCCAGCACGATGATCCTCTTGCCGTCCGGCCAGATGACGTGATCGACCTGCGGCTTGATCTCGTCCCAGCACAGGTCGCTCAACGCGCTGACCTGGATCTCGCTGTCGAAGTGCCCGATGTTGCAGACGATCGCCTCGTCCTTCATCCGGTCCATGTGCTGCCGGGTGATGACGTCGACGTTTCCGGTCGTGGTGATGAAGATGTCGCCGAACGCGCAGGCTTCCTCCATCGTGACCACCTGGTAGCCCTCCATGGCCGCCTGCAGGGCGCAGATCGGGTCGATCTCGGTGATATAGATCTGGGCGCCCAGGCCCCGGCACGACTGGGCACAGCCCTTGCCGACGTCGCCGTAGCCCAGGATGACGCACTTCTTGCCCGCGATCATCACATCGGTCGCCCGTTTGATGCCGTCCATCAGGCTCTCGCGACAGCCGTAGAGGTTGTCGAACTTGCTCTTGGTCACCGAGTCGTTGACGTTGAACGCGGTGAACAGCAGCTCGCCGCTTTTCTCCATCTGGTATAGCCGATGCACGCCGGTCGTCGTCTCTTCGCTGACGCCGACGATATCCCTGGCCATCTTGTGCCAGAACTGCGGGTCTTTCTTGATCTGAGAATGGAGCAGCGTGTCGACGATTTCGATTTCCTGGTTGTCGCGGCAGACGGGCGGCAGCTTGCCGGTCTTGGCGAACTCCGACTCGAGCGCCCGGCCGCGGTGCACCAGCAGCGTGGCGTCGCCGCCGTCATCGACAATCAGCGTCGGGCCGGCATGTTCCGGATGCGTCAGCGCCCGCAGCGTGCAGTCCCAGTACTCCTCAAGGGTCTCGCCCTTCCAGGCGAAGACCGGGATCCCCGCCTTGGCGATCGCCGCCGCGGCGTGGTCCTGCGTCGAGAAGATGTTGCAGCTCGCCCAGCGGACCTCGGCGCCCAGGTCCACCAGCGTCTCGATCAGCACCGCCGTCTGAATGGTCATGTGCAGCGAGCCGCTGATCCGAGTACCCGCCAGCGGCTTGCGGCCGGCGTACTCCTCCCGGATTGCCATCAGGCCGGGCATCTCCGACTCCGCAATGATGATTTCCTTCCGGCCCCAGTCGGCCAGACTCAGATCGCTCACCTTGAAATCCTGCACCGCAGTCGCCATCTGCATTCTCCCAATAAACAGGTCCGATGACCTTTCCTGAATTCCGACTCCTGTCGCCTCTTCTTCAACTTCTACGCCGTATCCTCTCACGCTTCGGGCCCCACTTTCAGCCCGGCGAGCACGAAGAGCGACGGCGTTTCAATCCG
>DATIKE010000510.1:0-16117 GCA_035477895.1 Phycisphaerae bacterium | reverse complement strand
GGCGGCGTGGTGGTCGATGCGGAAAGCCGCTCACCCACGCCCGGGCTGTTCGTCTGCGGTGAGGCGGCCAGCAGCGGCGTACACGGGGCCAACCGGCTGGCCAGCAATTCACTGCTGGAAGGGCTGGTCTTCGGAACAGTGGCCGGCCGCAACGCCGGCGAACTGGCAGCCGGGGACAACTCACCGGAACTGCCCAGAAACGTCGTCAGCGAGATAAAACCGTCGACCCGCACCATGCTCGACGTGGTCGACGTCCGCAACTCGCTGCACAGCCTCATGTGGCGTAACGTCGGCATCGAGCGGCTCGGCCAGCGACTCACCGAAACCTGCGACATCATCAGCTTCTGGGGTCGCTACGTCATGGACAAGCTCTTCGACGACCCAAAAAGCTGGGAGATCCAGAACATGCTGACCGTCGCCCGGCTGATGGCCGCCGCCGCCCTGCACCGCCAGGAATCACGCGGCGTCCACTCGCGAACCGACTTCCCCGAGAGCGACCCCAGGCTCGATAACCGGCACATCGTCGTGCAACGTCACGCCGACGGGCTGAAGATCACAGCCGCCTGAAACTCCGTCTCCGTAAATCCGCTGACTTGGATACTGTCGTGCGAGAGCCCCTTTTCGCCCCCAAGGTCACCCCCACGCCCACCCTCAATGCCCACTCCCGGCTCCGTCAACGCCTGCTCGACGCCCCGAGAACCCCCCAGGCGCTCCGCCCCGCTGCCGGATCTTCCCCAAATATGCAACACCGGAGGCTGCACTCGTCACACTCTTGAACTTCCCGTGATCCAGTGCCAGAATCTTCGTTGCCGGGCCCCTTCGTATCGGGTGTCTACCTGGACGATCCTCCCGGGGCGGTTCACAACATAAAACCATGATCCCGCGAAACGCCCGCGCGGTGAACCCGGCTTTCATGGTTTCTCCGGGGCTGATTTCCGGGTCTTCAGGAGATGCCGTGGTGCCGGATTACACCGACAACGTGATCGCCGTCATCATTCCGCAGGTCAACGTCAACGACGACGAGGTGACGTTGATCGGCTGGCACGTTGAGAACGGCGGGCAGGTGGCCGAGGGGCAACCTCTCTGCGAGATCGAGACCAGCAAGTCGACCGGCGACGTGCCCTCGCCGGCTGCGGGCGTGTTTCGGCAGGCGGCCGAGGTCGGTCAATTCGTCGCCGTCGGGCAGGTCATCGGCCACATCGGGCCGTCGATGCAGGCGATCGAGGACCATCTCGCCCGCCAGGCATCATCGGCCAAAACTCCGTCCACCTCAACGCCGACTTCGCGCCATCCCATCGACGCGACGGCCGGCGCGATCGCCCTGGCTCACGAGCACGGCATCGACATCACCCGGGTCCCCGCCGCCGGCAAGATCCGCCGCGCGGATGTGGAACAATTCCTGGCCCAACATCCCGAAGTCCGCAAAACAGGAGCCCGCGTCTCAGCCGCGACCGGTGACGACAAGCTGCCCACTTCGCTGGAGTCGCTGGTCATCGACGAAGGCGACCTGCCCGACCACGTCTGGAGCATCGCCCAGCATCTGGCCGCGACCCAGCAGCGGTTGGTGACCGCCCATGCGGCGATGGACATCGGCATGGAGCGATCCGTTGCCTGGCTCGACGCTCAGCGCCGCGCGGGCCGGATGGCCGGCCCGATCCCGCTCCTGCTCCACGCCGCTGCCACCGCCGCCAATGCCTGTCCGCGACTCGCGTCATTCCGTCTGGGCCGGCACGTCTACCGCTACCAGTCCCTGGATATCGCCTTCACCGCCCGCTCGCCCGACGGCCGGCTGTTTGCGCCCGTCGTCCGCGACGCGGCCGCCCAAACGCTCGAACAACTCGCCGCCGAGGTCGCCCGCCTGAGCATGGCCGTCTTCCGCGGCCAACTCGATGCCGGTGATTGCGCCGGCGGGGCGATGACCGTGTCCGTCCTCTCCGATCAGCCGATCCGCTTCCACGTCGGCCTGCAGAATGCCTTCCAGTCCGCCCTGCTGACCGCCGGGGCCATCCGCGACGACCTCGCCCTGCACGAAGGCCGCCCGATCACCCGCCCCACCTGGACGCTGGTCCTCTCCTACGACCACGGGCTCATGGACGGCCAGGACGCCGCCGCGGCCCTCGCCGCCGCCAGGGCCGCCCTCGAAAACCTCAACGTCTGATAATCTTCAGGTCCAACAATGAAGTTATTGAACCACCAAGACACCAAGAGCGCGTTCTGAAATCACACCGGCAAGACACCGGTGCCATATGCGTTCCAGGATGCTCTCAAAGAAAATGGGCCAAACGCTGCCTGCCGCATGTTTCCTCTGGTACCGCATGTCGGTCTTTCGGCCTTGGCCGGCCACGGACAGCAAGCCGCATTCCCGGGGCTTTCTTTGTGTCTTTGTGCCTTTGTGGTGAACCAAGTCTTTCCTCCACGATCACCCGGTCAACCGCGAGCGAGACCCCCGGACAACCGATAAAACTCATGCCTTTGGGGACTTTGTTACGTTTCGATTTCGGCGTTTCGGCGTTTTCCCATGCTTCGCCACAAGGTATTCTCAGCCCTATCCTGGCGGGCCGAGTCCCGCGCTGCCACTCTGCCTGTCCGGCAAGGCCAGGTACTGCGCGACCGGTTTGGTCGGATGATCACCTGGGTCCGGGCCCACGACTGCCTTCCGGACATCACCTGCCGGGCCGCCATCCTCTGCTTCCACAATGTCATCGACCACAAGCCGGACCCGGAGGTCGAGCGCGACGCGCTGCACATCAGCCAGTTCCGCCTGCTATTGAGAACCCTCCGCCGATCTTTTCACGTCGTCAGCCTGGCTGATCTGGTCGCCGCGATCCGCGACGGCACCCCCCTGCCGCCTCGGGCCGTCGCCATCACCTTCGACGACGGCTACGCCACGAACGACACCGTGGCCGCTCCCGTGCTGGCCGACTTCCACATGCCGTGGTCCACCTTTCTGCCCGCCCACCTCGTCGACACCGCCGGTCGGCAATGGATCGACGATCTGTACACGCTCATCTGTCGCGGCTCACGGAAACAGATCGAGTTTCGCTGGGACAACCGTCCGCTTCGCTTCGACGTGGACACCCGCCGACACCGGGACGATGCGATCTTCGCCATCCGCGAGGCCTGCCGCTACCTGCCCGAGGATCTCCGCCGCGAGCGGATGCAGCAGGTGTTCGGCCTGTACTCCCGCGACGAGTTGGCGACGTTGCGAAAACGCTTCCGGGCATTTACGCCACTGACCTGGGATCAGGCCCGCCGGCTCAAGGCTGCCGGCGTCGACGTCGGGAGCCACGGGCTGAGCCACATCGCGCTGGGACCCCAGCCGCCCGACGTCATCCGCCACGAACTCACCGCCGCCCGGGCCCTGCTCCAGCAGCACCTCGGAAACCACAGCCCGCATTTCTCCTACCCCTACGGCCGGCAGGCCAGTTTCTCGCCCGAGACCGAGCGGCAACTCATTGACATGGGCTATCATTGTGCGGTGACGCTCGAGCAGGATGCGATCGACTGCCGGTCCCGCAACCCGATGCAGCTTCCGCGATTGATCGTCTCGCCCAGCGTGGGGCGGGTCCTGCTCGCCTTGTGGCAGCGTTTTTCCAGGTAGCCGTCATGCCGAACCTCGAACCTGCCGGCGCGACTTCATCGGCGGCCAGCCCGCCCGCGGGATCGCTGCAGCTTCGCCCGGTCGAATCCGGCGACGGCGAAGCGGTCCACGCCCTGCTGGCGGCGACGATCCCCGACACATTGGAGGATCGCGGCCGATGGCTGCGACGCTGGAAGTGGCAGTGCTGGGACAATCCGTTCAGGCAGAATCGGCCGGCCGGCTGGGTACTGCTCGATAAGCAACGCGTCGTCGGACACATCGGGGCGGTCTATGTTCCCTTCCGGACCGGAGCCGAAACCCGGACCGCCATGATCGTGGCGGACTATGCCGTGTCGCCCGACGCCCTCGCGCATGGCGGCATCTTCGCCGGGCTTCAACTTGCCCGGACGTTCTTCGAATCCGCCGGCCGGTGCATACCCATAGCCACCACCGCCAACGACAAGACCGCCGCCGTCTTCACCCGTTTCGGATGCTCCGCCGTGCCCTGGACGCGCGAACTCTGGCGGGCACCCGTGACGCCCGCCCAACTGTTTCGCTCCTGCCGAGGATCATCGAGCCGCGTGGTCCGCGGACTGCTCAGGCAGCCGGGAGGGACGTTGCTGGCCCAAGTGACAGGCCAATGTTTTCGCCTCGTCGGCCACCGGCCCGCCATCCCGCTGCCCTCGGACAGCCGAGTCGAGATCACCACGCCGGCCCTCGCTCTGGACCTTGGCCCGCTGTGTCAACGCCTGTTGACGCCGCCCGAGGAATGCACCCCTCTCGCGAAGATCGGCATCGACCGAACCGATGAGTATCTCGCCTGGCGCTACGCCCGGCATCCCGAGCGGGCCAACATCCGCGTGATCATGCTGCGAAAGGCCGATGGGGCCTCCGTTGCCGGAGCGGTGGTGTTCTGCGAGGACCGGGCTACCCGGCGAACCGTCTTCGTCGAAGACGTGATCGCTCCGCCCGACCGCCCCGACGTGGTCCGCTCACTGCTGTGCGCCGCTTTGAGCCTGGCCCTGGATTACCGGGCCGACTACCTCGTCACCACCACCGGCCGCGAGGACCTTCGCCCCCTCTTCTGGGAACTGGGCTTTGAAAGCCGGGGCCGCAGCGCGCCTGCCGCCGTCATCGCCGGACCGACCACAGCCGAAGACGCTCCCCCCCGCCAAAACATCCTCGAACTCTGGCACGGGTCGATGTTCTGACACCGGATTGAATATGCATCTCTTGGCATTTTTTTGAGTGAACTCGCGCGTTTGCCCCGTGACCGGGTATCGAAAGCTCGACACGGCAATACGAAGCCCCAGCAGGGGCGCCGCAGTCGTAGCCCCGGGTGGAGACCGCCGCAGGCGGGCGGAACCCGGGGTGTGCTCCGGCCCGTGCCGACAAGCCCCCGGAAGGGGGCGACGTAAGATTGTTGTTGGATTGAAGCTGCCACCGCATATCTCCCCCGACGTCTCAAAGAACCGGGCAACCTCCCTGAGCACGGTCGCGTCGGCTGGAACAGCCGCTCCACTCGTCATGATGAAACCGTCCACCGGGAAAACCCGTGTGGCCAGCCAAATACCGGCGGAAGCGGTTTGACTGAAAGCCTGATCGATCAGGAAATGCTCCCTGTCGCGTAGAACATCGCGCACCGCAAGCCCGACGCCGGGAACAACCTCAAGAACCTCCAGCAGACAGAAGAACGCCCGCTGCATGGCCGCCAGGACATCCGCCCGATCCGACCCCGGGCTCGGGGGATGTTCAGCCACGTACCGTTCGACGAGGTTGCGGCCTTCCACAAGCAGGCCGTGAATCGCGTAGTCCATGACCACACACAACTGGTCAGGATCATCGAAAAAGGAGTTCAACAGCGGGATCGTGGAGGGGCTGAACTACAAGATCAAACTGACGATCAGAAAAGCCTACGGCTACCGGGAGCTGAAAGTGGCGGAAATCGCCATCTACCACGCACTTGGGCAGCTCCCGGAGCCCGAACTCGCCCACAGATTCTGCTGAGGAGGCATCATCGAGGACCAGCGAACCCCGATGCCAGCAGCCCAGCTTCTTGGCCGTGGCAATCAGATCCTCGCGACCGATGCAGCTCGCCAGCTCGTTGTTCAGTTCAAGGCCGGCCCGGCGCAATCGCTTGTACCGTTCAATCGTGGCCGCCGGATCCTTCGCCTCGGCAAATGTGCCGGTTGCCTCCGCGAAAGGATTCCATCTGCCCGAACGACCTGACCGAAAAAGACCGGATAGCGGTCTCAGATGCACGGGCCACCTCCTCCCTGATGTGGGCCGGCCATCACGCGATCCTCGCGACCAGGCCACGAATCACCGCGGCGGTACACCCTCGCCCTCAAAGCCCACCTGATCCGGCGGAACGAGGTCCGAACTACACTCGATCATCCTCAGATTCCTCATCCTCCTCGTCGTCGTCGTCGTCCTCCTCGTCGTCGTCGTCGTCGAATTCATCATCCTCGTCCTCGTCATCCTCGTCTTCTTCGTCCTCGTCGTCCAGATCGGGGTACTGCGGCGGACTCTTGCCGACCTTGTCCGTGCAGCGGGGATACTTGCCTCCCGAATTCTCGTCCTGGATGGCTTTCACGTTGATCTGGTGCCACCAGTCGTCTCCGAAATCAAACCAGTAGCCGAACGCATCGCCCACTTTCAGTCCAAGGCTATCGATCGCGGCACGGCTCACCAGGCCGGCCCCCTTTTCTCCACCACCAGAGATTCCTTTCTCGTGACCAAGCGTGTATCGCCGTGCCTTGCGATCCATCGGCCCCTTGCCCCCGACCTGGAATTCATACATGTGCTCGTCCCAACGGTCGAAGGCTTTGAAAATCGCGTCGTGCAATTGCTCCAGTGTCTGCGTGCCGCGGATCCGTATCGTCCTGCTCACCACCGGATTGTCTTCGACGAACTCCTCATCAACAGGACCGGCCAGCAGACACACTTCAAGCTCGTACACGCGACCTCTCGACTTCCCATCAGCCCGACTCTGGCCACCGCGCGCCTTCATTGCTCGTGTCCTCCTGGTTTTGGGGAAGCCACTCGCTCGGCTGACGAGGGATTCCCATGACATGCCCTCCGACAACGGAGCAGACTATATCCGTCCGGAGAAGACCGCAACAAAAAAGTCAGCCTGATTATGTCGGCACTTTTGCCGCGGAATGGCCTGCGACAACGGGGGTGCCCTGCTCCTCCCGGAGCAGATCGATACAGCGGTTCATGGTCGGTGCGAGGATCCTACACTGACGATAGACGATCCCGATGGATCGTCGCAGGTCGGCCAGGGCGAAGGGCACCGCCTCCCTGCGCCCCGTCGGCTCCGGTAATATGCAAACCCCAGCGCCGCCCTGGATCGCCTGCTCGATCGTCTCGATGCTGCGAACCACGTCACAAAACACCCCGAGCATTTCCAGGTTCTTATCGCGAGTTAAACATTAGAATAACTAACTCAATAACCATCTACATAATAATATCTTATGCCATTTCGGGGAAAGAGTCTACTGAAATTGTAAGAAGAATAGTTAACCTGAATAGTATCGGCCTGCGGAACCGGGTGGATTCGCCGTCCTACCCACCACAGGCCGAAGACCCGGCCGTTCGGTACGCCCCGAGGCCGCACATCGTGCCATTGACAGCTTTCCAAGCTCAATACGGCTCCCCCCATTTCCGATAAAACCACTGGGAACACGGATGGAACCCAGGCGGGGTGCTACCCGCCGGATCTCAGGGAGGAGTCTGCCCGGTGGCGTCGGAATGCGTCGTCATAGTCCCTCTGCAGAACGCCCAGGAGCAGCTCCCCGGGCTGCACGTGCGCCTGACCTCCACCCTGATGCGGCTGGCGATCCCATATGAGATCATCTACGTCGATGACGGCAGTACCGACGGAACCGCAGGCGTCATCAGCGATCTCCATTCCCAGGACAGCGCCGTCCGCGGCATCATCCTGTCCAGGCGCTTCGGCACCAGCGCAGCCATTTGTGCCGGCATGGAAGCCTCCAGCAGCCGGGCGGTCATCACCATCGACAGCCGATTCAACGACCCACCCGAAATCATCCCGCGTCTTCTGGCGGCATGGCACGACGGGTCCGAGATCGTCTTCACCCGACGCCGCCCGTCGTCCAACTCCCTGCTGAAAGCCGCCGGGCGGATCGGCCGACGTTGCCTCAAGCTGGTCAGCGAGATTCCGGTGCCGCTCGATTCGGCCGGCATGGTATTGATGGATCGCCTGGTCGTCGATGAGTTGAACGCGCTTCCGGACCGGGCGCGATGTCTAGCCGGGCTTCAGAGCTGGGTCGGTTTCAGGCAGACCATCCTGGAGTACGATCAGCGTCCCGGTCCGACCGCGGCCTCGCTCCGGTCACCGGCCCGGTGGATTCGCGCAACCGTCGAGACCCTCTACAGCTTCTCCAGGGTTCCCTCTCGACTCATCATGATCCTGGGGCTGCTTATCCTGGTGGCGGCCGTCCTGGATCTGGTCGCCGGGGTGTTCGCGCCCGGAACAAACAAGGCCGGCATACCGGGCCTCCCGGACGCGCTCGTGCTGCTGGCCGGTGTCCAGCTGGTCTGCCTCGGCATCGTCGGCCATTATCTGGTCCGCATCTACGACGAAGTCCGCGGCCGACCCCGCTACGTCGTTCGCCGGCGCGTCGGTTTCCTTCAGCACCCGCGCCCCGTCAAAAACATCCTGCAGTTCCTGCCTCTGGAATCCACCACACGACAGGAGGCGGAGACGCGCCACCGACTTCGGGGCACAGGCTTCACGGAGCTGACGGAGCAGAACAGCCTTGTCTGAACCCGCCACCGCCGTCTCAACGACCCCTGAGGTGTTCGGCCATCCGGCTTCCGCGCGGCTTCCGGACCAAGCCATGGCTCCGTCGCGCGGTTTTCAGCACGCGGTTGTGGCCTTACTCCTCATCCTGCTTCCTTTCATCGTTTATACTCCGCTGTGGTCGCCCGCAGACCGCATCACCCTGGGAATGGACTACCCGGACTTTCAGCCGGGTCAGCAACTCCTCTTCCTGCAGAGTCTGCGGGACGGTCTCTTCCCGCTCTGGGCACCCGGCGACGCAGGCGGAGTTCCCTTTGCCGTCTACTTCATCGCCCAGCAATACTCACCGGTCACCTGGGTCCTCGGAGCACTCGACGCCACCTACGACGGCCTGCTTCTGGACCTTCTGACCTTCTGGCGGCTTGGGTTGCTCGGGATGAGCGCTTTCTTCTGCTATCTCGTGGCCCGCCGCCTGGGCTGCTCGACTCTGCCCGGCATCGCCGCAGGGTTTATCTACGTCTTCAATCTGCGGATGCTCGATTGCTTTCGCTACGGCTCGGGCCTCGATGCAGCCGTCTGGCTGCCCGTGCTCGTCTGGCTGGTCGACCTCATCGTCGAGCGGCCCCGACTGCGATGGCTCGTCCTTTACGCCCTCGCCCAGCACATGCTCGTCGTCAGCGGCCACTTCCAGAACGCCTTCTACGTGATGAGCTTTGTCGCGGCATGGCTGCTGGTTCGATTGTGGTTGAACCGCTCCACCGCGACAGCCGGCCGACGATTCCGTTGGTGGGCGTCCCGGCTCGGCTGCATGGCCGGCGGCGTGATGCTCGGCCTCACGCTGTCTGCCGCATTGCTCATCCCGGTCGTCGCTCAGATGATGCCCCTGTGGACCAAACGCACCCTCGGCGGGGCCGCGTATTACTACGAAGTCCACATGACCTGGCGCGACCTGCTCTGCAACATATTCTTCCCCTGGCTGGCCGACATTCATTCCGCTTTCCACTGGTCGCAAGCCGGCTGGCTGCTTCTGGCCGTCTCGGCCGTGCTGCTCCTGGTCCACCGACGGCGGTGGCCGCGACAACACCTTGCCGTCGCCGTCTTTCTGCTGATTGTGTTCACCCTCTGCATGCTCTACTCTCTCGGGCCGTTGACGCCTGTCGGCCCGATTTTCAACGCCATTGTCCCCGGTTTGACAACCTTCCGGGCACCCGGCCGGATCATGATCATCGGGGCGTTTGCCGCCGGCCTGCTGATTGCGCTGGCCGTCGATCGGCTGATCGACGACCCGGCCACCCGCAAAACCCTCTGGCGCGTCGGCCCGGCCCTGGTCGGGCTTCAACTGCTGGCCGGCGCGTTCCTGCTCGTCACCTGGGCCGCCGGCCATGTCAGATGGGGCGACACCGTCGACTACGTCCGTTCACTTTGGCTTCCCTTCATCGGATCGGTCAGCGAGAACGCCCCCGCTCGCATCCACGGATGGGAAAACATGATTCCCCTCATGGCTGCCCTGATTCTGACCTTGGCCTTGCTCAATCTGGCAGCGCTCGCGCTGGCCTGGTCTAATCGTCTGTCGGTCGTCGGCATGGTGATCGCCCTGGGAATCGGTGCTCTGCTGGAAACCGCGGTCTACCATCGCTGGGGCACCTACATCATCCCCGGCCGTTACTACATGCCCCGGGCCGCGAAGTTCAAGGATGTCGACGTCTACCACACGCGGATCTTCGACCACCTCTCGCTGTTCACCTACGCCAAGCGCAATGTCCTCAAGCCGAACCACGAGCCCGGCGAACTGCGATTCAAGTTCGACCTGCCCGGCCCGACCTGCGAGTTCCTGACCGACGGCGGGGCGCCCGCCTGGCGAATCTACTACCAGAACGTCCGCGGCCACGAGATCCCGCGGGCGTACCTCACCCCGAGTGTGCGTCTCGTCCGCGGCGACGACCTGGCCGCCATCCGCGAACTGGACCCCTACGCCGCCTCGGTGCTCGACCTGGCCGACCCGATCAATGCCCCGGCCGAACAGGATGAATCCCTGACCACCCTGACCGCGCGTGGGACCGGCAAAATGCCGGTCCCACACAGGGTTTTGTTCGACCAACTGAATGCCGAGGTTCAGATCGACCAGTACACGCCCAACAAGGCCACATTCGTCGTGCACGCGTCACAGCCGGCGTTGTTCAACTACAACGACATTTTCACGCCGGACTGGCGTGCGACGATCGACGGCCGGCCGGCCCGAATCTATCGCGTGAATCACCTCTACAAAGGGGTGGTTCTTCCCTCCGGGACACACCGCGTCGCATTCTTTTACGACCCGCCGAGCACCTGGAGCAGCCTGGCGCTCGCGCTGGGTGCCGCCTGTGTCTGGCTGGCATTGGCCGGCGCGTCTGCCGTGGCCCGCCCGGTCCCGAGGATCGCCGTCAGCCTGCTGATCCTCGTGCTGGCCGCCCCCGTCGCAGTTCATCTGCATCAGCTCGCCCGCACGACGGCCTACCGCGACGGCCTCATCAATTACAACCCCGCAGCCCCGCGCCCACACGCCCCGGATCGCAACGAATATCTGTGGAACACCGGCACGGCTCAAAGCCCATGAGCCAACTGATCGAACCCGCCGCCCGCTCAGGCGAGACGCCCGTGCCGCTCCAATGACCGCCCGGACTGAAGCCGCGCGGCTCTTTGAATCGGCATAATCCATACTCAGCCTGGCATCGTGCACTGGAAGCAGCAGCGGATGGGGAGCAGTCGGCAGGGGGCGAATCGCTCGGACTGGATCGTGAAGCGGTTACGAAGCAGGCCGCGCATTTCCTTGATCGTCCACTCGTGGAGGTGGTAGTGGTCGCCGCCCCAGGAAATCCGGCGGAGAGGCGGGATCACGGTCAGGCCGCAGCGCCGGATGATCCGCTTTAGCCCGTTGACCAGCGGGTCGTTTGGGAAGGTGACGACCGCCACACCGCCGGGCCTTAACAGCCGCCCGATCTGTTCGAGAATGCCTTCGGGGTCGACGACATGCTCGAGCACCTCGGTGCAGATGATGGTGTCAAACCCGCCGGCCGGCAGGTCCAGTTCGTGCATCTGCCCCTTGAGCAGGTTCACGCGGCAGCCGGCCAGGTTGCGCCGGGCCTTGGCGAGCATTTCACCGGACACGTCAATGCCGGTCAGATCGCAGTGGGAAAACATCCGAAGAACGTGTCCGCCGCCGCAACCGACTTCGAGAATTCGATCATCCGGATGAGCATGGGCCATCCGCCGGATGGCCGCCAACCGCCGCGACTCGATCCACCGGATGAGACACCCCGAGGCATCGTAGTACCGATCGATGTCGTTCTCGCGGGCGAAGTCGTCGTTCCAGCCCTCGACATCCGGAATGGTCACCGCGCGGGTCTTCATTCAACTGCCTCCACCGATCCCTGGACCAGCAGTGCATCCGTGTCCGCCGGCGTTACCTGCGTCGCAACCGGCTGCTCGAACCAGGTCTCCCAGCGGAATTGAAGCGTTTCCCACAGGATCCGCAGCGACACCCGGATGGGCCGGTCGAGAAACGATCTGCCCGCCTGGCGCGGCTCGAACACCGTATCCACCTCGCCGAGCCGATACCCGCGAACGTGGGCGGCGGCGCCGATGAAGCTCTGGTAGTAGCGGTAGCCGAATCGGTGCCGGAGAATATCCGCCAGCACCTCGCGACGGCAAAGAAGGAAGCCGGATTTGTTGTCCCGGGCGTTCATGCCGAACACACAGTTCAGGACGAAGTTCAATCCGCGAGTGAAAAAGCAGCGATGCCGTGCCGCCTTGACGGCGTGCCGCACCGCCTGGATCACATCGCCTTGGCCGTGAAGAAACGCTCCATACAATTCGGCGATATCCTCCGGCCGGTTCTGAAGGTCCGCGTCGATCAGGCAAGCGCACCTGCCCCGCGCCGCATTCAGCCCCGTCCTCCAGGCTTCTTCCATCCCGCGGTTCACCTCGTGCCGAAGCCCGCGGACCCGTTCATCCCCTTTCACCCGCGCCGAAATCCGTTCCCAGGTGGCGTCCCTGCTGCCGTCATCGACGAGGAGGATCTCTCCGTCGACGCTCATGGCGTCGAACGTCGTCAGCGTCCGCTCCGCCAGGCGGTCGATATTCCCCTCTTCGTTGTAGCACGGCGCGATCACCGACAGGGCGATCGGCCGAGCCGGTACCGTTCCGGATTCAGACACCGTATTCATCGCATCCTTCTCCCGATCCCGCCGTCGTCGGACGTGCTTCGTTCGGACGCCACCAACACCAGGCTTCGTTGTTTTCGCCGCGCGGGGCGTTTCGTCGGCCGCGAACACAACAGGCTCTTCATGCACTCGGCCGTCATCAACGCGTTCCAATACTTGCGGTCGAAGCTGTGCCGTCCCTGCATCCACAGGTTGATCGGCGTGGCCAGGCCATCCTTCACCTGCCGACGCAGCACCTTCGCGCCGGCCGGCAGCACCTTCTCCGCTGCCCGGTGCACGATCCATTTGCCCGTCCCGTCGCGGAACCGGAGTGAATCATCAATCGAGAACGCGAACTCCACGATCCGGTAGTCCAGGAACGGGCACCGTCCTTCGAGGCCGTGCGCCATGGTCATCCGGTCCGCCATCTGCAGCAGCGGCTGGAGGAAAATCTTTGTCTCGACGTAACTGACGTTCTCGAGCATCGACCGCCGGGCGCTCCACAGGCCGGCCAGGTACGCGCGCAACTGGGCGGCCCCGGCCAGCCCGGACCGAGAGGCCATCCGGCAGAACCGGTCGAGATCGCTGCCGTGATACCGCCGCAGCATGGCCGCGTAGTGTTTTTTCTTTGCGTCGACCGGGTCGGGCATCTCGCCCAGCAGGAACTCGTTGCGGGCATACCCCGCGAACAGCTCGTCCGCCCCCTCGCCCGAGAGCACCACCTTGTACCCACCCTCGCGGCAGGCGCGCGACAGGCAGTAGAGCGGAAACACGCTGAACGAGCCTGTCGGTATTTCCAGGTGATAGCTCATCGCCGACAGGCTTTGGAGGAACCCTTCGCGCGTCGGCCGGACCACGTTCACCTCGAACCCAAGCCGGCCCGCCAAGTCCCGAACGTACACTTCCTCGTTAATCGTCTCCCGGAATTCATCAAACTGGCAGGTGAATACCTCTTTCACATCCGCCAGGCATGCCACCAGCGATGAATCCAGGCCGCCCGACAGAAAGAGGCTCACCGGCACGTCCGAGCGCAGCCGCAATCGCACCGAGTCTTCCATCAACTCAAGGAACGCGTTGACCGCCACCTTCTCGTTCGTGATGCGGTTGCCCACGCGGTGCTCGATGTCCCAGTAACACCGGGTGTGACTCGTGCCCCGGCACGGGTCGTACACGAGGTAATGCCCGGGACGCAGGGCGAACACGTCCCTGTAAAGCGTGTGCTCGTCAAAGCAGAACTCGAACAGGTCGAACACTTCCTGCCCGATGAACTCCAGATCGTCGAACGCCTTGACTTCCGAGGCGAACTCGAACATGCCCGGCCTACAACGATAGAAGAACGGCTTCTTGCCCAGTCGATCGCGGGCGCAGAAGAACCGCCGGCCGTCCCAGATCGCCAGCGCGAACATCCCGTTGAAGCGTTCGAGGCAATCCGGGCCCCATTCAAGGTACGCCGCCAGCACCACCTCGGTGTCCGTCTTGGTCTGGAATTCCCACCCGAGATCCTCGAGCTCCCGGCGCAGCTCGATCCAGTTGTACACCTCGCCGTTGAAGACGATGGCCGCGTCGTCGATCCGCACCGGCAGGTCGATGTCGTGCCGATCCACGATGTTCAACCGCGTCTGCCCGAGCACGACCGACCCGATATCAGCGATTTCCCGGCGCACCAGGCACTGCTGGTCCGGCCCGCGATGTTGCAGCCGGCCCAGGTTCGCCGAATCAAAACCCGCATTGATGCCGCCCAGGATCCCGCACATGATCAGAGCTTTCTGGCTCGACAACTGATCCCCGCATCCTGCACGTCCCACGCCTCGATCTCCCACCCCTTGGCGAACCACGACCGGAACTCGCCCGGCTCATAGCGATAGCAGAACTCCGGGTGGTACCAGTCGAAGTTGATGATGTTGTTGGTGAAGAAGTCGAAATCATCATTCCAGAAGCATTTCATCACGTTCCAGTGAATGAAACGCTGCACGTCGCACCGGCCCTTGCGGATGCCGAGCACCGGAATATCCTCGGGCACGTCCACCTCGACCTTGAGGCCCGCCAGGGCCTGGCCGAGCCTGGTGACCCCCTCGCACACCTTCAGAGCCTCGTCGATCGGCAGGCCGCTGATCCGCTCGCGCACGTAGTCGTCCGCGAACTCCCGCAGCACAGCCTTCTTTTTGTACACATAGCAGCAGATCCGCCCCCCGGACTTCAGCTTGCGAGCAAGGCTCTCGAACGCGGCCCGCGGGTCGGCCGTGTGGTGAATCACCTGGTCGCAACTGATGAAGTCGAGGAACCCGTCCGGGAAGGGGAGCCGATTGATGTCCGCCTGGATGAATACCACCCGCGGGTTCTGAACGTCCTGCCGCGCAACCTCCAGGGCCTCCCGCGACGTGTCCACGCCGAACACGGTGGCCGACGAATGAGCCGCGAACAGGGCCGAGTCGCGCCCCATCCCCGTGCCCGCGTCCAGCACGAAGCGGCAATCGTTCAGGAACGCCTGCAGCCCCTCCGGCGTCTTGAAGCCGTAGCGGTCCAGGTACCACTGCGTGTAGAAACCGCCGGTGTGCTTTCGGTAGTAGTCGTGCTTGCTCCACTTCTGGGCGAACGACTGCACCGTCTGCGTCTGCATGACGTCGTTACTGACGAAGCCCGCGATCCCGTTGCGGATTCGGTAGGCAGGCGCATGGCCGTTACCGCCTTTTGCGGTCAGTTCACCATCCAGAATCTCGTCGCCGTCGGCCCGCGTGACCTGCAGATCCAAAGGCTTCTGTGTTCGTGGACAACGGATGTGCTCAAGAACCGATGTTTGCATGGCAGACCTCGGGCCGGACAGGGAATATGCCGGCTTGCAGTGTTTTTCGGACGTACCGGGCCCCGTCTCAAGTACATTCTCCGCCGTCAGGAGGGACTTTCGACGATCGATCCCCGCATGGAAACCGCAGTGCTTGTTTGCCGCCACCCGGTCTCAATCCACCCCATGAATGACCTGATTATCGGACTCCTTCAGGCGCCTTTCCGTCCTATACAACCGCGTATAATTAAAAGGACATGACAGTCACAGAAAAGGCTGAAGATAGCCGCGGATCTGGTTCTGTCGTTGTTGCATGCTTCGGAAGGCGCGGACCAGCGTCGCGTTCAATTCGACCTCGTCAGGGAAGTAGCGGTTATGTGTGGCGGTCGCGCGAGTGTGGTGCCACAACCGCTCGACGGCGTTGAATTCGGGACAGTAAGGAGGGAGGTCGGCCACCGTCCACCAAGTCCGATTGCTGCGTTGAACACGGCGTCACGTCGATAGAGGAACTTGGCCGAATGAATATCGACGCACCCAAAGACTTTCACGCTTCGCCGTTGCCCGGTGGTCGGGAATGTGGGCCGGCGTGCTTGTCGGGCCCAAGTCGAATGCAGGGTGGAGTCCTGCCGAAAGGTTGCCTCGTCGGAGATGAATCAGGGCGGCCCCTTGGGCGCGGGCGTTTTTTAGATTGGGATAAGTATACCGGTGCCAGCGATCCTGTTGTTGGGCGTCCGCCCGGGCCAATGTCCGCCTCGGTCGTTGCACGGAAAAGCCCGGTCGATGCAACAGCCGGCGTACATGTCCCGGAT
>DATIKE010000509.1:0-14913 GCA_035477895.1 Phycisphaerae bacterium | reverse complement strand
AAGGGGATTTTTTCGAGAATCGCCCGGCGGTTGAAGCGGCGCAGCGGCCAATAGTCGATCAGCAGCAGGAAGATCGGCAGTGGGGTCGTGGTCGGCTTGGATAGAAGCGAAAAAAGGTACAGGATCAAGGCGAAAACGTACCATCGCCGACGGCAGGTGCGCGTGAATCGAACGTACGCGCAGAAGGTGGCGAAAGCGAAGAAAGCGGCCAGGACGGTCTTGCGCTCCATGACCCAGGCGACGGGCTCGACGGTGAGCGGGTGCAGGCCGAACAGCAGGGCGACGAGTGCGGCCACGACAGGCCGGCGGAAAAGCTGGTAACACAACAGCATGAGCAGCAGGGTGCATCCGACGTGCAGACCGAGGCTGGTGCGATGGAACGCGCGGAGGTCGTCGGGACGCCCGCCCATCGCCCAGTCGAGCATGAGTGAGGTGAGGGTGAGCGGGCGGTAGTAGCCGCGAACCACGGAGGAAATCCACACTTCCCCGAAAAAGCGCCTGACGGAGTTCCAGCCTGGATTCTGAACGAGCGGGTTCTCGATGAAGGTGGCCTCGTCATCGAAGGAGATGGCTTGGGCGGAGAGGACCGGCCAGTGGACGAAGGTGACGGCGGCGGCGACGGCAACGCCGAGTATCGCCAGCCGGAGCAATTGGCCGGCCGGCGAAGGAGGAAGAGGCGCCGGGCTGGCGGCCGGCATACGTTGAACTTGATGGCTCCGCCTTTTGCTCATGGTTCTGTTGGATCCCGCTTGTGATCCCGATCGGTATTTGTCAGGAACCTGTCACTCAGTCGGCCGGCTGAGATGTCGCGCCGATCGCCTGCATCAACCTGTCGTCGGGCGCGGCGCCGAGCCGGCGCGAGGCTTCGAGGTCCGTCCGTGCCTTCCCGAGTTCGCCGAGTTTCCAGTATACCAGCGCCCGGCCCTGATAGGCGGACGCGAGATGGCTGTCGAGCCGGATGGCCGTGTTGTAGTCGTCGAGGGCCTGGAGGTAAGCGCCCAGGGCGACATGAGCGCTGCCGCGGTTGAGGTGGAACTCAGGGTTTTCGGGCTTCAGGGCGATGGCCCGATTGAGGTCGGATAACGCTCCGGCCGGTTCGCCGATGGCAATGAAACACGCGCCGCGGTTGCAACGGGCGTCGGCGTGATTCGGCTTCAACTCGATGGCCTTGTCGTAATCGCCGATGGCTTCGCGATAGCGTTGTAGTGAGGAGAGCAGGTTTCCGCGGCTGAGAAAGGCGGCCGCGAAACGAGGTTTGAGCTTGATGGCCCGATCGTAGTCGCGGAGAGCTTCGTCGAATTGCGAAAGACCGCGCAAGGCCTCGGCGCGGTCGAGGTAGGCCGAGGCATAGCGGGGCTCCAGCTCGATGGCCCGGCTGAACTCCTGGACGGCCTGCCGGTCCTGACCCATCGCAACGAGTACTTGGCCGCGGGCTCGCCGGGCAGCGGCATTGTTGGGATCGAGTTCCAGGGCCTTCTCGAAGTCTGCCATGGCCTGTTCGGTCAGGCCGCGGTTCAGGAGGTCGCCGCCCCGGCTCAGATAGAGGTCCGGGAAGTCCGGCGTCAGAGCCAGCATGTGGTTGAACAGGGAGGCTGTCGTTCTCCATGCCTTGAGGTAGTGTCGAGTGCCGATGGTGAGAAAGACGGCAGCGCTCAGGACGGCGGCGAGGATCATCACCTTTGCCACGGAAGCAGCTCGCCCGGTTGTGCCGGACCATACATTTCCCAACAGCCAGGCCAGCACGAGGACGGGGCCGACGGCAGGGATGTAGGCGTACTTGTCGGAGGCGACGACCCAACTGTAGCCGACGATGCCCATTGTGGGCGCCAGGCCGACGTAGAAAAGCGTTGCGCCGACCCAAAAGGCGGGTGTCCGGCGCGCGGAGAGTACAAGGGCGGCGATCAGGGTGAACGTGCCCGCGACGGCCGCCAACACGATAGGGTTGGACAATACGAAAGGGTTCGGCAGCACGTACGCGGAAGACAGGCGGATGGGTAACAGAATCTTGGCGGGGTAAAAGACGATCAGCCAGCAGATCCGCAGCGGCAGGTGGAGGGGTGATTCAGCGGCGGGCAGGTTCAGAGGGTTCACGGACTGCTCGGAGATGATGGTGATCGCGGCGAAGAGGGCGCTCAGAGCAAGGAACGGGATTTTCTCGATGAGCGCCCGACGATTCAGACGGTTCAACGGCCAGCGATCCACGAGCAGCAGGAAGATCGGCAGAGGGGCGCTGGTCGGCTTGGCCAACAGAGCCAGGAGGAACATCGCCAAAGCCGCCGTGTGCCAGGACCGGTTGCCGGTGCGGGCGAATCTGACGTAGGCGTTGATTGAGGCGAAACAGAAGACGGCAGCCAGGATGGTCTTGCGCTCCATGACCCAGGCGATCGGTTCAACGGTGAGTGGGTGCAGTCCGAACAGCAGGCCGACCATCGCCGCGACGACGGGTTGGCCGAAAAGCTGATGGCAGAGCAGGATCAGCAGGACGGTCGAGAGCACATGGAGGATGAGGCTGGTGCGGTGGAAGACACGGAGGTCGTCGGGACGAGCTCCCATCGCCCAGTCGATCATCAGTGAAACGAGTGTCAGCGGGCGGTAATAGCCGCTGATGACGGATGAACTCCTGACCTCCGAGAAAAACCTCACCAGCGAGTGCCAGCCCGGGTCCTGGATGAGATGGTTCTGGATGATGGCCTCGTCGTCGTCGAAGGAGAGGGCCTGGGTGGACAGGACGGGCCAATGGGCCGCGACGAGGACTGCGGAAACGATGAGGCACAGAAACCCCAGCGTGATCCAGGGCCGGCCGGTGCGTGGTTGCGGTAGTGTCTCGGCTGGCAGCGGCTGCGCCGGGTGTCGCAGTTCCCTGGCGGATGGGTCATCCATGATCGAATTGTAGATGAAGGGATAGGGGGCTCCAAGGGCGGTTCCGGTTGTCTTTCCGGGATGACGCGGATCAGTTGGGCGGAATCAGGTAGAGCCAGTCGCGCTGAGGGGCGTAGCCCTGTTGCTGCAGACGCCGTCCGATGTCGGCCGCTTCGCGCGGGGTGACGATCAGAAGGGTGTTGTCGGTGGGGACGCGTTGCGTCCAGGGGTCGGCCAGGGGCAGGCCATGTGCGGCGGCGATCTGCCGGGTGTTCTCGTTGTCGTCCCAGGCAGTCCAGTAAAGATTCCTGGCGCCGGGATGTAACGGAACGGCGAGCATGAGGCGCAAAGCGTTCTGGCCGAATCCGACCAGGACGACGTTGCGGATGGCCGATCGCCGGGCGATGCGATCGAACAGTTCGACGGCCGGCTGCCAGGTGAAGTTCCGAGCCAGCAGCGTGGGGTCGCCGTCCTGGTGGGCGGATGGCGGTCGCGGAGCGATGGTGCGTTGAATGCGTTCCACGAGTCGGCGGGCGTCGTCGGGGTTCCGACCATCGAGCAGAAAATTGCAATGGAGGTAATCGTAGAAGCGCAGTCCGCGCTCGTAATGGCCGGGGTTGTCGGTCCATGCTGCGACGGCCTGTTCGATCTGCCCGATCATGGAACGATCGTGGGTGTACTCGCTGACGATGGACTTGCCGGAGAGGACACCTCGGCCGAGTTGGAGAACGGGGCGGCCGGACCAGACGGCCTCGGCGGCAACATTGGAATTGATGGTGGCGACGAGTGTGGCCAGGGCCAGGGCGTCGTGGAGGTTGATGTCGGCTACGACGCGTCCGTTGCGGGCCCGGGCGGTCAGACGCTCGACTTCGCCCGGCGCGTACGTGCCCTTCGGGTGCGGCTTGACCAGCAGGAACCAGTCATCAGCTCCGGCGAGCGCATCGGCGACGGCGTCCAGGGCGGCGACACTGTCGGCGAAGTGGGGGGAGAAGAACTGCATGTTCGTATCGGCGCTGACCTGGAGCGGGAAGAAAAGGACGCGGGCTTCAGCGGGGATGTCGAGTTGGGCTCGCCAGGCGTCGGGGCCTTTCAAAGGCGGCTGGCCCCAGGCGCTGGCTCCGGCGCGGGCGGTTTCAGCCAGACGGTCGATGATGTCCTGTCGCCGCTCCGCCGCCAGGGCGGTTACCAGGGCCTCGGCCAGGCCGGTCGCCAGCGGCGGGCGAACGAGGCTGCCGATTGCGTTGATCCCCCGGGTGTCGGCGTACCACGAGCCGGGAAACATTCCGCGTTCGCAATAGTACACGGGAATGCCTCGCTGGCGAGCAAGTGCTGCGATGACCGCGCGCTGACTGAGCAGCCCGTTCCAGACAAGGACGGCGTCGGGCTCGAAGCGGTCGAGGATGACATTGGCATGAGCGGCGCAGCGACGCAATCGGGACTCGACGGCCGGCAGGGAGATGGTCGAGCCCTCGATGTGCTCGAAGGCGTGAGTGTCGGCCACGATGCGGCCGAAGTCGCCGGGCAGTGCAGGCGGGGGAGCAACGCGACGGCTGTCAGCCGGCAGGGCGTCCTGGAGGTCTATGGTGGGTATCCCATCGTCGGCGGGGCGACGGCCCTCGACCACGCGCAGCAGTTGGCCGCCGTTTTCGGCGAGCGCGGCCGCGAGATTCCGCTCGATTGTTTCGGTCAACGGTTCGTTGGACCACGCGGCCCAGAGAATGCGGCGGGTCTTTCGATGAACCGCGGCTGAAGATGGTTCCCGCGGGACCACATCCGCGCAGGTCGCGAGCGTTTGCTGTGGAGAGGTTCTAAGCGACATATCCGAGTGCCCGTAATCGGGACATGACCTTTTCTTCGTCCTGCTTCTGGATATCCATCCGGCCAAAACGGTTTGCGTCGCGGCCGGTGATTTCAGCGAGGGTTTTGGCGAACCGGTCGGCCAGCTCGTGCAGCGCCTCGGCGCGGTTGTTCATTTCCATGGGGTCGGCGAGCAGGTCGTAGAGTTCGCGCCGGCCATCCGCGTGGAGGATGAACTTGTGCGCGGGGGTGCGCAGGGACTGCTGCTCCGGCCCCGCGAAGGTCTTGCAGCTCTGGATATCGCCCTCGAAAAGCTGACGGGGCGAGGCTTCGGCGTAGGAGCAGGTGTCGGGCCGCGGCTGATCTACGGGCGGCAGGCGGTCGCCGCGGAGCAGGGGCACGAGGCTTCTGCCGTCGAGCCCCGCGGGCCAGTTCTCGCGTGGGAAGCCCCACAACTCCAGAAGCGTCGGCATGATGTCCACGTGTCGGACCTGGCGGTCGATGCGATGTCGCCAGCGAGGTTCCCTGAAGTTCAGGAGCAACGGCACGCGGAGAACGGAGTCGTACAGGTGATGGCCGTGCCCGCGGTGGCCGTGCTGGAACAGGTCCTCGCCGTGGTCGGCGGTGATGATGAACGCGGCGTTCTCAAGCCGGCCGCGACGGTGGAGGATATCGATGAGTTGGCCGATGCAGTCCCGGTCGATGCGTTCGCGCAGGTCGCGCGGATAGCTTGTTTCGGGGGGAACGGTCTTGTCGAGGTGGTAATCGTGGAGGTCGAAGTAATGGAGCCAGCAGAAGACGCGTTTTCGGCCGGCGCCGACAAGGTACTCGTCCAGGGCGCTGTTGAGCCGATCGCCCGTCTGCCAGCAGCCGCCGCGCCCGGTGTCGTGCCCGTCATGAATGTCGCGGTAGAAGTCGAACCCCCGGCCCAGGCCGGTCTCGGAGTTGAGAATAAACGTCGGCGGAAAGCCGGCGGTAAGGTATCCGGCCCGTCGGGCGAACTCGGCCAGGGTGGGGATGTTCGTATCGCACAGTTGGCCGAGCAGCAGACGCACGCCGGTCTGCAACGGGTATCGCCCGGTCAACATGCTGGCCAGGGCGGGTGTGGTGAACGGTGCGTGGCTGACGGCCTGGGTGAAGAGGGAGCCGTGCTCGCAAAGGCGGTCGAGGTTGGGGGTCTGGGATTGGAGCAGGTTGTAGGCCCCGAGGTAGTCGGGTCGCAGGCAATCAACGGAGATCAGAAAGACATCGCGAAACATGGGAGTCGCTCCCGCGCGGTGGCCAAGGGCTCGAAAGGCTGATGCCGGCGGGCACCGCCGACTGAGTCCCCTGGTGTCCGGGCAGGTTTATCCTTATTTGAGGACTGGCGTTGCGCGCAGCAGGCCACCGAAGTCCGCCGCCGAAGGCTGCAGAAGATTATCGGTATTTCATCGGGAGCGCTGGAACAAAACCGGCCTTGTGGCCGCGGCGAGGAGCCCGGCGGCTCGCGTCAATGGGTCCAGAGGTTGATGAGATAGAGTCCGATGAAGCTGCCGACGGCGAGTGTGGTCAGGCCGGCCCAGGCGATGGCCGGGACGCCGCTGGGAAACAGGTGACTCAGGGCCAGCCAGCCCACGATGACGAGAAGCAGAACGGTCGCGCCGGCGACGATCTTGCCGAAGGAGTTTGCCAGGCTGATCGAGGAGGAGATGCGCCAGCCGAGAACTGCTCCAAAGGCTCCGCCGAGAATGGCGAAGAGGATTATGGGCCCGAAGGCGGCACGCTCCTCAACGCCTTCGGAAGTTAATTTGTCAGCGGCGGCCAAGGCGGGGGCCATGTGCCGCAGGGCCAGGACCAGCAGGATCGCCGCGGGAACCAGGCAGATCAACGCGGAGATCAGGCAGAAGAAGGTCGCGGCCATCAGGTCGGACCGGTCGTCGCGGTCGCGGGCGGGCCGCGTCGTGGGTATGCATTCGTCGTCGCGCAGGTGAACGGGCATGATCAGCTTCTTATCATCAGATAATCCTGGCGGAGAGAAGAATCGTTATTCGCCGCCCGTCCGGCGACGCATTTCAAGCTACTTCGTACCGAGCAGGTCGGCCATGGTCGTGAGATCGCGCACTTCGTCGACGATCCCGGCGCCGTCGAAGATGACCGCGAAGGCCACTGATTGTGAGAACCGGTATTCGAAAATGAAGCCGTCGGGGATGTCGCCGGCGGCCACGTGGGCGGCGACGCGGTCGGGTTTCAGCTCGACGTGTGGGCCAAGGACGGTCGTGGTGTACTCCTGGCCGCCCGTGCGTTCCACCTTTTTCATGATGCTGCGGTATTTCCCCCCGGTGCCGGCGGCGTCGATGACCTGCTTCCAGGTCATGCCCGGCTTGATGGCGGCCTTGGCCTTGTTGCCCTGCTCGGCGGGGTCGAACGACTGGTAGCCGCCGCGGAAGTAGACCACGGCCAGCACGACGGCCAGTAAGGCGATCAGGGTGATGATGGCTTTCATGGGCGGTCTCGCTTTCGTCGCACAAAGGGAAAGAAATGGGGTTCAGGTGCGACCACGTGAACGCGCCGGAATCGTACCCGGCCGGGGACATGAATGCAAGAGGAATTCCTGGCATCGCGGGCGGGAAATGACGGGAGTGGGAGCCAATGCACACCCGCGCGGTCATCGCGAACAGGCAGGCGTAGACGCGATATCGCCGGCATCACCAGCCGAGGCGTTTGATGCGGCCCTCGAAGCTGCTGATGGTTTCGCCGAAGGGGTTGGGTCGCTGGTTCCCGCGGATCTCCTCGGCGATTTGCGGCGGGAAGCGGTCGGCGTGCCGGCAGAGGATTTCGTCGTTGGGTTCGAGCGTGGACGGGTTATCGTCGCGGCGAACGAGCGCGAAGACGTTGTAGCCGATCTCCGCGAAGGCGCCGTCGGAGATACGGAACCCCGTGCGGAGGAGTGTGAGCATGAGCTGGCCCACGTTCCAGCCGGTGAATACGTGCCGGCCGACGATTTCGGTCTTGTAAGGGGGCACGGTGACGGCCAGGAGGCCTTCGGGGCGAATGACGCGCCGCCACTCGCGCAGGGCGGCCAGGGGATTGTTCATGTGTTCGAGGCAATGGCAGACCCAGACGGCCTCGGCCTGGCCGTCGGCCAGCGGGAGGGTGGCGAGGTCGGAACGGACGAAGCGGGCGCGGCCGGGGTGTTGCCGAAGGATGTCGGCCAACTCGGCGGTGAGGACGTGATCGACGGCGGTGACGCGGAGGTCGTGTTCGAGGAGGCAGCGCGTGTGTTGCCCGAGTCCCGCGCCGAGGTCGACGATGGAGGAAGGTTTTTCCTGCAGGAGCCGCGAGATCAGCGGCAGCTGGGCTTCGAGCTGGTCCATGCGTGACTCCATCATCGCGGGTTGAGAGATGCGGCGGTTCAGGTTTTGAGTTGCCAGGCTCGGGCAAAGGCCTCAAAGCTGCGGTCGTAGGTGCGTTCGGCCTCGGGCGGGAAGCAACAACCGGGCAACTGGCGCTGGCGGAGATGGTACTGCAGACAGTCGCAGCAGACGCCCTGTCGGCTACATCCGTCGTAGCTGCACGTGCACATGTCCAGATTACGTTCCTTGCGGCATTCCATGGTTCGGTCTCCGTCATTCACGTCGGCCGGATGCATTTTACGCAGTTGCGGGTCAACGATCCAGTGGGTAAGAGGAGGGCGCGGCAGGGAATATCAAGTCCCGTAGGGACGAATGATAAACTGATGGTCGCCCCCTTCTTGGAGCCTATCTCGGTAGGCAGGTGTGGCACAGGCAGACGCACGTGCCACACCAACTGGGATAGGCACTTAGAATGCATCATAAAACCCTGAAAACTGACCGGCTGCCTGTCTGCCGGCCGGCGTGTCGACACATGTTACGAGGGGAGCGTCTTTCTTGCGTTTTATCGGGTGCCGTGCACAATACCCCGGCGACTGCCCGTTGCAGTCGTGCTTGCCGTGATTTCCTGCCAGGCCGAACGTCGGAAGGAGGTCGAGATGAAACGTCTTGTTCGCTTGTTGGCCGGGTTGCTCATCGTGGGGCTTCTGCCCGGTTGTGCCGCGGTGACGACCGGTTCATTGCTGGACGACATGACCGATTTGCGGCGGCTGGCGGAACTGCCTTCGCCGAGCTACACGACCAAGCAGTTTTCGAGTTACGACCGCAAGTCGACCACGCCGGCGGACCATGAAAACTGGTTCGCCAATCATGACGCCGGCCAGTTCATCCGGGTGGAGAAGACCGAGGGGCGGGACGAGCACGTGATGATGGATGCGGACGGCCCCGGCGCGATTGTGCGGATCTGGTCGGCCAATCCGAAGGGCACGTTGCGGGTTTACCTCGATCGGGGCCCGGCGCCGGTGATCGAGGCCCGGATGGACGAATTGCTGGGCGGGAAGACGGCGGAGTTTCCCGAGCCGATCGCCGGGGAGCGGTCGCGCGGGTGGAACCTGTATTTCCCGATCCCGTACTCCGGCCACTGCAAGGTGACCAGCGACGATGGCGGATTCTACTATCACGTGAACTATCGAACGTACCCTGCGGGTACGAAGGTGGTGACGTTCTCGCGGGAGGATCTGAAAGCCCTCAAAGGCCGGATCGAGCAGGTGGCGGCGGCGCTGCGTTCGCCGCGTGCGGCCTCGGCCCCGTCGGAGCTGGCGGACAAGCGGCCGATGGATGCGGCGCTGTCGCCGGGCGGCGAGGCGATACTGGCGGATCTGGCCGGTCCGCGGGCGATCCGCGCGATGCAGTTGCAGCTTGCGGCCAAGGACGTGGATGCGGCCGCCCGCGGCGTGGTGTTGTACATGAGCTTCGACGGGCAGCAGACGGTCGAGTGCCCGCTGGGGGATTTCTTCGGCACCGCTCCGGGGCTTTCACCGTACGAGTCGCTGCCGATGGGTATCACCCAAGGCGACCGGACGGTGATGTGGTCGCACTGGTGCATGCCTTTTGCCAGGTCGGCTCAGATCAGGGTGAAGAACCTGGGCACACAGGAGGTGAAAATCCTCGGCGGCCTGACCACGACGGGGTATCACTGGAGCGAAAGAAGCCTGTTGTTCCATGCGAAGTGGCGGATCGAGCGGGACGTGCCGAGCCGGCCTTTCTCCGACTGGACGCACCTTGAGTGTCAGGGGCATGGGCGGTTCGTGGGCGGCGCGTTCTATATCTGCAACCCGGTCCGCGACTGGTGGGGCGAGGGTGATGAAAAAATCTACCTGGACGACGAGGCGTTTCCGAGTTTCTTCGGCACCGGGGCCGAGGACTACTACGGCTACGCCTGGTGCAACCCCGAACTGTTCGTGCACGCCTACCACACGCAGACGCGGTGCGACGGACCGCGGAACTTCGGGCATACCGCGGTCAGCCGATTTCACATTCTGGACGACGTGCCTTTCCGGAAGCGGTTCAAGTTCGACATCGAGAACTGGCACTCCAACAAGGCAACGAAGACGGATCGGGCGGCGGTGAGCTACTGGTATGCCCGGCCCGGGGGCACGGATTTCTTCAAGCCGATCACGGCGGCGGACGCGGCCCCGCCGCGGAAGATGGTTTATCAGGTGCAGTACACGCCCGGGGCGATCGAGGGCGAGAAAATGCGCGAGATCACCGTGCCAGGCAATTGCCGGATCGAGAACGTGGGCCCCCAGGCCAGCGGAGAGGAACACCTGTGGTGGGAGAAGGGCAAGCCGGGCGACAAGCTGGTGCTGGGTTTTGAAGCCCCTGCGGGCAGGAAGCGCGTGGTCGTCCGTCTTTGCCAGAACAACAATTACGCGATGGTGCAGCTCTACATCAATGACGTCAAGGCGGGGGAAGTCATGGACCTCTACGCCCCGAAGTACAAGCCGATGGACGAGATCGACCTCGGCGAGTTCGAACTGAAGAACGGCGAGAACCGCCTGGCCGTCGAGATCGTCGGAATCAACGACAAGGCCCGGAAGAATTACGAGTTCGCGATCGACTACCTGAAGCTGAAGTGAGGCCGGGCTTCGCACGTGGCCGGGGGATAGCAGGTGATGAACGCGCGGGGGATGGGCTTGACGGCG
Organism: Phycisphaerae bacterium; assembly: GCA_035477895.1. Lineage (GTDB taxonomy): Bacteria > Planctomycetota > Phycisphaerae > UBA1845 > PWPN01 > JAPKGY01. The sequence continues at coordinate 4,223 of DATIKE010000509.1, read as the reverse complement.
TGGGTGCTGCTGGTTGCCGGTTCGCCGGCGCCGGCGGTGATTACCGTCGACTCGCTGCTGGACGAGATGACCGATCTGGCCCGGCTGATCGAGTTGCCCGCCCCGCCTTACGTCACGCGGCAGTTCTCAAGCTACGATCGCAAGTCGGTGTCCGCCACCCAGCCGGAAGGCTGGTTCGCCAACGCCGACCGCGGGCAGTATCTCCAGGTGAGTAACCGCGAGGGCCGCGGGGAGTACGTCCTCATGGACGCCGACGGCCCGGGAGCAATCGTGCGGATCTGGTCGGCGAATGCGGAGGGTCGCATCCGGGTCTATCTCGACGACAACCCCGAGCCGACACTCGATGCGCCGATGGCGGAGCTTTTGGGCGGCGAGATGCCCGGCCTGCCCGCACCGCTCGGCGGTAGACGGGCCCGCGGCTGGAATCTGTACTTCCCCATCCCCTACGCCAAGCACTGCCGGATCACCTGCGACGCGGGGAGCCTCTACTACTGCATCAACTATCGCACGTATCCTGCCGGAACGGAGGTGACAACGTTCACCAAGCCGGATATCGAGCGGCTGGCCTGCAAGATCCGCAAGACGGCCGAGCGGTTGGGCAAACCCATGCAAGCCGGCGATCCCGGCCCAGGGGTGACGCGGCATTCCTGTAATGTGAAATTGCCCCCGAACGCGGTCGTGCCACTGGCAGAGCTGACCGGACCGGCGACGATCGCTGAGATGCGATTGAGCCTGTCGGCGGCGGACATGGAAATCGCGTCGGCGGGGGTGGTATTGAGCATCGACTTCGACGGCGAACACACGGTCGAGAGCCCGCTGGGGGATTTTTTCGGGACGGCACCGGGCCTGAATCCGTACGAGTCGCTGCCGATGGGCGTCACCGCGAGTGAGCCGCGAACGATGTGGTGCCACTGGCGGATGCCGTTCGCCCGAAGCGCCCGCGTTGTCTTGAAGAACCTGTCCACACGCAAGGCGGCGGTCGCCGGCCAACTGGTGACGATGCCTTACACCTGGACGGACCGCAGCCTGTTGTTCCACGCGAAGTGGCGCATCCAGAGGGACCTGCCGAGCCGGCCTTTCGTCGACTGGACCCACCTGCAATGCGCGGGGGCCGGGCGGTTTGTCGGCGGCATGTTGCACATCGCCAACCCGGTTCGCGAATGGTGGGGCGAGGGTGACGAGAAAATCTACGCCGACGGCGAGGCGTTTCCGAGCTTCTTCGGAACCGGATCGGAGGACTATTACGGATATGCCTGGGGCAGCGGGGAACTGTTCTCGCACGGTTATCACAATCAGATGCGCTGCGACGGGCCGGGCAGTTACGGCCACACGTCCGTGAACCGGTTTCACATCGTGGACGACATTCCGTTTTCCAGGCAGTTCAGGTTCGACATGGAGCACTGGCACTGGGGCGAAACCGCCAGGACAATGCGTTCGGCGGTCAGCTACTGGTACGCCCGGCCCGGCGGGACGGACTTTTTTCAGTCGATCACCGTGGCCGACGTGGTGCCGGTCGAGGTTCCCAGGTATGTCGCCCGGCGCGAGCCCGGCGCGATCGAGGGCGAGGATCTGAAGGTGCTCGAAAAGACGGGGGGGCGGACTAGGGCCCAGGAGCTGATGCCGCCGTGGAGCAACGAGAAGCAGCTCTGGTGGACGGACGCCCAGCCGGGCGACAAGCTGGTCGTGGCCTTCAACTCGATCGAGGGCGGAGTCCGGCGAGTGGTGGTCCGGCTGACGCGGGCCTCGGATTACGGGCAGGTGCAGTTGCACGTGAACAATCACCAGGCCGGCGGGGTCATCGATCTGTACAGTGAGAATCTCGAGCCGACGGACGAGATCGTTTTGTGGCCCTGCGATCTGGTCGTCGGCGAGAATCGCCTGATGGTTGAGATCGTGGGCGCGAACCCCAAGGCCAGGCCGGGGCACATGTTCGGTCTGGATTATGTTAAGCTTCCGTGAGATTGATGGGTCGGGAAGGGTGATGCGATGCGGCATATGAGAGCGGCGGTGGTGTTGGCGGGCCTGCCGGGCTTGTTTGCTTCGGCGTCGGCCGAGGTGAAGTTTTCACGGCCGCCGGTGCAGACCGGTATCGACGTGCTGATCGCCGACGGGTTCAAGGAACTGGCCGGCAAGAGCGTCGGCCTGATCACCAACCCGACCGGCGTCGCGAGCGACCTGCAAAGCACGATCGACGTGCTGCACAAGGCCTCCAGCGTCAAGCTGGTCGCGCTCTTCGGACCGGAGCACGGCGTGCGCGGGGACGTGTTCGGCGGGCAGAAGATCGAGGACAGCCGGGACCCGGCCACCAACCTGCCGGTGTTTTCGCTTTATGGCAAGACGCGCAAGCCGACACCGGCCATGCTCAAGGGCATCGACGTCCTGGTATACGACATTCAGGACATCGGTTCGCGTTCGTATACATTCATCAGCACGATGGGCACGTGCATGGAGGCGGCGGCGGAGAATGGGATCGAATTCGTGGTGCTGGATCGCCCGAACCCGCTGACCGGCAACAAGGTCGAGGGTCGGCCTCTGGATTTGAAGTACGCTTCGTTCGTGGGCCAGTACCCGATTCCGTACGTTTACGGCATGACCTGCGGCGAGCTGGCCAGGATGATCAACGGCGATGGCTGGCTGAAGGAGGGAGTGAAGTGCCGGCTGACGGTGATCGCGATGCGCGGCTGGGAGCGGTCGATGTGGTTCGACCAGACCCGCTTGCCGTGGGTGCCGACCTCGCCGCACATCCCGCGGGCCGACGTTGCCCTGTTCTACGCGGCCACCGGGATAATGGGCGAATTGCAGGTGGTCAGCGAAGGCGTGGGGTACACGCTGCCCTTCGAGCTCGCCGGGGCGCCGTTCATCACCGACGCCGAGGCCTTCGCGAAGGAACTGAACGGGCGCGGGTTGCCCGGCGTGGTGTTTCGGCCGACGTACTTCAGGCCGTATTACATCGACCGGGTCAAGGACAAGCAGTGCGGCGGCGTTCAGATTCATATCACCGACCGCGACAGGGCGGAATTGACCACCATCCAATTCCACGTCATGGACGCGGTGCGCAAGCTGTACCCGAAGGTCAAGCTGTTCGGCAACAAGCGGGACGAGATGTTCGACAAGGTGTGCGGCACGGACCAGGTCCGCGTGATGTTCGAGGCCGGCAGGCCGATCGCGGAAATCGTCCGTTTCTGGAACGATGGGCTGAAATCATTCATGCGGAAGCGCGAGGGGTATCTGATCTACCGGTGAATCGAAGCCGGAATTGTGATCCGGCAGGCAGGGGGAATTGAACCACAAGGACACAAAGGCCCAAAGAAGACGGGCGGTGAACGGGAGTCCGGTCTGGCTGTATGAAAGGAACGGGATTATGAGCAACATGAACAGGCGGGCGTTTCTGGGACATACGCTTCGGGGGGTGGGCGCGATGGCGGCGTTGCCGGCGATCGGGCGGTGCGCGGAGACGCAGCCGGCCGGTCCGATGCCCTGTTCGCCCACGGCATGGCGCAAGCACGGCATCGTGCTCGAGGCTGTCGAGCCTTGGGAGGGCGGCGAGATCCAGAATTTCACCTCGCCGGCCGAGCCGCTGGACGGCGACCGCTGGCGGTTGTGGTACACGGTGCACGCGCAGAAGTTCTTCAACATCGCCTATGCCGAGGGTGAGCCGGGCGGTCCGATGAAGCGGGTGCCGGCGCGGTGCACGCCCGGCCGACCCGGCGACGAGCCGTTCGCGCTCGGCCATTTGCCCGAGAGCTGGAAGCCCGTCCAGGTGGTGCACCTTCATCTCAAGAACGGTCGCCAGCGGATCTACTTCTGGGCTCATGGGCCGCAAATCCTGCGGTTCCTGGCCGCCGACAGCGAGGACGGGCGGCGGTACACGGTAGTGACACCGAACCGGCCGGTGCTCTATCACCCCAACGATCGGGCGGCCAATGGCGTGTCCTCGCCCGACGGCGTGATGCTGGTGAAGAAGCAGAGCAGCGAGCGGCCGGCCGACGAGCCGCTGGCCCCGCCGAAGCTGATCTCCAACGACGCGACGAACATCTATCAGTTGCCGGACGGAACATTCGAGATGTATTCGGTTGCCCTGGTGCCGGTGCCGAAGGAGGACCCGGCCTACATCGAGTTCGACAACGCGCCGGGCCTGCTCCGGGTGGTCGACCGGTACACATCGGAGGACGGGCTGCGCTTCGAGACTCGCCAGCGGGTGATCCAGCGGGACGTGAAGGACC
>DATIKE010000508.1:0-4819 GCA_035477895.1 Phycisphaerae bacterium | reverse complement strand
CGCTTTCCAGAACTGCTGCTGAACCGACTCGTGGATGCCGAACAAGCCGGTGGCCTTCGCGTCGCGGTCGATCTCGATCGATCGATCGGCCGGTTTCGGCAACGGCGCAGCCAGGAGCAGAGGCCCGTATTTGCGGATGACGTGCGTCACGGGGCGGTCGGAGCCGTCGGGGTTGATGAGGCCGTAATCGCTGTTCTCATAGGGGCGGAACCCGCCGGGGTAGTACCACCAGAAGATGCCGTCGGATCTGCTGGCGATGAGCATTTTGTAGAACTGTTCATGGAAATCAGCCTGGAATTGCAGGGCGGCGGGTGTGCTCTGCATCCGGCCGGCGTCCCAGGCGGAGACGCCGGCCTCGGCCCAGAGGACGGGTTTGTCGGGCGTCGCCCAGCGGGCGTAAGCGACTTCGAACCACCCGGGCTTGACCCGCTCCCAGTCGCCGACGCGGCCATAGGCCTCAGGGGCCAGGAAATCCACCGCCGCCGCGAGATAAGGATAATCGTACGCCAGCCAGCCTTGGTGACGATAGGTCGGGTCGCCCGCGTTGGACATGCGGAAGCTCACCATGTGATTGGGATCGATCGCGCGGATGAAGCGTCGGGCGGCGCTGTAGCGTTGATAGATCAATGTATCGAGGAATCGGCGATAGGCCGCGACCATGACGCGATGCGGGCCGTCGGTGTCGATCTGATCTGCGGGCGGGTTTGTGATCGCGCCGGCCGGCGTGCGCGGAACCTTGCAGCCCCAGTCCTGCTCAGCCGCGGCCATGCTGCCGTAACGCTCGACGATCCAGGCTTCCCATTCCCTGTCCCATCGGGCGCGATGCTCCTGCGGTCCGAACATCGGCTCCCAGTCGATGTCAACGGCAAAGACCTCGTCGTGCTCGGAAAGGCGGTGGAATTCGATCATCTCGCGGATCTTGTCGGCCTGGAAATCCATGGGCGTTGTCGGGCAGAGGGCGAGGTTGACCTTGAGCCCCGCGCGGTCGGCCTGCCGGAGCAAATCCATGAGATTCTGGTCGCGCGTGCTCGGGTGGAGCAGAAAAGTGCTGATGGCGTTAAAACCGATGTCCCGGACGTTCGCGAGGTCACGGGCGACCACCTCGGGATCGTACGAGCGGGCGCTCAGGAAGTCGTTGAAGTACTTGTAATCCTCGGCGGCGGTGCCGGAGGTGGGCATGTAGTTCACACCGTGTGCGCGCCAAGGCTGACCGTCGAGCTGGAAATGGCCGTCGGCCACGGTGACGAACCGCTTGTCGGACTTCGGTTGCCAGACGTGGATCTCGTGGCTGACGCGATCGATGATGCGACCGCCGTCCAGAAGCTCGGCGGTGCAGGTGAAGCCGCCTGCAGGCCGGCCGTCGGGTTTCCAGGAAATCTCCACCTTTTGAGGCGTCCCTCCTGATAGCTGCAACGGCCAAGTATGTTCAAACGCGGTCTTGTTCGTGTCCCGATCGGTGACGCGAACGCATGCCGTGAGACAGATGTCGGATTGCTCGCGAAGTGTCGCTGCCTGCACACCAAGGCGAAGCGGCTGATCGGCGAAATACGTGAAGTGGTCGCTGCCTCCGTCGAGGATGAACACGCCCCGGGCCATGCTGGATGCCATCTCGCGGATCAGGCGGCGGGCCGCAGGCTTGAGGTACCATTCGGCCCCTTCAATGCCGGCGGATGCCCACGCGCCGCCCTTGAATGGGCCGTCGGTATGGACCAGCAGCGTGACCGGTGTGCCTCGCCATTGGCCATCAAGGGTCCGAGCCTCGACGAGCGGGATCCACCGCCAGGAACGGCGCTTGTCGAAACCGGCGCCGCGGGCTCGCGGATGCGGCGAACGAACGATCGTCGGCACGTCAAACTCCGCGGCCGACACGAGGATCTGGTCGTCGCGTGTGGCGATCCGGGCGACGCCATGACAGTCGAAGAGCTTATAGGTCGGGCAGAGCGTGTCCATCGCCGATACCGCCTGGCCCGAACGGAGCTGTTCGTGTTCTGCGTCGTCCGGAGCGGTACCGACCGGACCGACCCAGAACTCGTACGGTTTGCCGGCCAGCCCCGGCGTGTGCGAAAGGGAGACGCCGAAACGGATCACGCGGGCGTTCTCCGGTCTGAAGCGGTCGTTGGACCGTGACCGGACACTCTCCCAGTAGCGGAAATCCTCCGGAAAGAGGACGTACTGGCTCCATTTCGGTCCAAGTTCGACGACCGCGATCCATCGCGAGCCGTCGGCTTCCTCCCACTCGACCGACATCTGGTCCGTGCCGGGAGCACCCCTGGCCGAGAAGACCGTCAGCGCATGGCCCGCCGGGAAAGGCTTGTCGATGAACTTCGGGAAGTGCACGTCGTAGCCGTTAAGACGCCGGCCGACGATGTGCAGCGATCGCTGGCCCGGCCCGGGGCCGTCGGCCACTGTCTCGTGCGAGGTGTCGCGATCGTCGGGCGTACGGGAGATCTGCCAGTCGCGGACCGCGTCGGGCTCGAAGCGGAAGATCACGTATGGCGGCAGATCGGCCGCCCGGGCTCGCAGATGCGTTGACCGCTCGACCCAGCCGGCCGGCGTTCGCACCGTCGGCCGGTGCCAAATCGGCGCTTGCAGGGAGAGAATGTGTCCGCCCTGTCGAGCATACTTTTCGATGATCGACGCGAGCGATGTCGGCAGATGGGCCGCATCGGGCAATACCAGCAGGTCGAAGGCACGGCCCTTCGCAGATGCCGTTTGCATGAAGTTCGCGCAGTCGATCGCGGTGGTTTCAAAACCCGCGGCGTTGATCTCTTGTGATAATGCCTCGATAAGTTGGCGGCTCTCACCCGGCAGGCCGAGCGTCATCAGGACGGCGGCCGGTCGCGTGTTTTGGGCTGTCACCAGGGACGCGCAGGAGCCAAGCGTCAGGCAGGTGATGTATCCGGTTACGATGGCGCGAGGATATATCAAGAGGATTCCCTTTCCTGCATCACGGAAGACGGATCCCTTTCCTTGGTTGTTCAGGGTGCGGGCATTGTACGGGGCGATGTCGAGGCGGGCGAGCGGGTTGCCTTGCCCGGGGTACCTGGCGCGATTAGCATGAACCGGCGATCAGCCTGAATGGTCTTTATATCCGTGTCACCAGAGGGAGGACGCCGAAGTGTCCCAGGTGATGGAACAGCGTTATGCCGAGCGGCTCAAGCGATACGTGACGGCCATGCGGAACGGCAAGCCGGACCGGGTGCCGATCCGGCCTTTCGTCGCCGAATTCGCGGCCAAGTATGCCGGCTACAACTGCCAGCAGGTGACCCACGATTTCGAGCTGGCCTTCGATGCGGTTCGCAAGGTCGCGGCGGACTTCGACTGGGACGCGGTCGTCGGCAATATGGTCTACGTCTGGACAGGGTTGACCCAGGCTATCGGGCTGAAGTATTACGCCGTCCCGGGCATCGACATCCCGCCGGACACCGGCTTCCAGTACCGCGAGCCGCCGGAAGAGCAGGCGTTCATGCGGGCCGACGAGTACGACGAGCTGATCGCCGACCCGACGGGGTTCCTGTTCAACGTCTGGCTGCCGCGGGTGTCCGCGGACATCGTCGCCCCAAACGAGCCGGCCACCTTCCGCAGCCACTTGGCATTCCTGAAGGGCGGCATGGCGATGCTGAAGTATTTCTACGGTTTTCCTCAGCAGGGGGCGAGGCTGCGGGCCGAATGCGGCATGCCCCCGGCAATCGCGGGAATCCTCAAGGCTCCATTCGACATCCTGGCGGACAAGCTGCGCGGCTACGTCGGGCTGACGATGGACATGTTCGAGCGGCCGGAGAAGGTCCGCGAGGCCTGCGAGGCCCTCATGCCGCACCTGCTGCACGTCGCCCTGTCGGGCGCCGACCCGGAGAAGAACATCCCGATCTCGATCTGGATGCACCGCGGGTGCGTGCCTTTCGTGTCCTTCGAGACGTTCGAGAAACTGTACTGGCCGACAATCAAGCCGATCATTCTGGAGATCTGGAAGCGCGGGCACCAGGTGCTGTTCTACGCCGAGGGCAACTGGAACATGCACCTCAAGGCGTTCGCCGAACTGCCCGAGGGCAGCATCATCTACCATGTGGACAAGGCGGACATCTTCGAGGCCCACAAGGCGATCGGGCACAAGTTCTGCCTGAGCGGAGGTATTCCCAATTACCTGTTGGGTTTCGGCACACCGGAGCAGGTGCGCCAGTGCTGCAGAAAGGTGATCGACGGCGTGGCCCGCGACGGCGGGTACATCATGGACGCCTCGGCGATCATCCAGAACGACGCGAAGATCGAGAACATCAAGGCGATGACCGAGTTCACGCGGGAGTACGGCGTGTATTGAGAGGGCTGGGCCCCGGCAGGTCTGCCCGGGGACACCGGTTGAACGCGAGGGGCGCAACTACGGAAGGATGATGTGATGACCGAGTCCAAGGATGAGCATCTCAAGCCGGGTGTGTGTATTCCATGGGAGCACAAGATGAAGGAGCTGCCGCCGATCGCCGGCGACGAAGAGCTGGTTCGGCGGGTGTGGGAGGATAACGAGGCCCTGGCGTACACGTACATCTGGCACTGCCTGGTGTCGTTCTAAGGCCGTCGCCTTATTGCTGATCTCCAAGGCGAGCAGCCGGCAGATCAGGGCCGGCCAAAAGAACTCAAGCAGCCCGGCATCTCGGGAGCCCGACTCAACCCTGATGTTCCACACTGCTGGGAATACGTCGTGTTCGCCTGCGAGAACTACGATCGGGCCACTGGCGAAAACCGCTACCGAGCGGCGGTGGAGAAGCCGATGCGCTGGCTCGCGGCCAACCGGTCACAGGTTTTTGGGCATGGTTGCCGACAAGCTCAA
>DATIKE010000507.1:0-4815 GCA_035477895.1 Phycisphaerae bacterium | reverse complement strand
CAGAAGCGGCAGCGGGCGCGACAATGCCGGAAAACTTCTTAGAAGATCCGAAGAGTAACGCATGGAATATAGGACCCGGCGCATTAAAAAACCCGAGGCGATGCCGTCTGGCCGGGGTGAACCAGACGGTCTTGAGGGGGATGCCTCGGGCACCGTCATATTAGCAGCATTGCCAGTCACGCTGCAACCCCATACTGCCGGCAATGTCAGAAATGCTGGGTTAAAGCGCCAACGGAAGCACAACACAGTTTCCAGGGTGCCCCAGCAGCGAGAGCGGGCGAAAAACCGTCACCTTCGCGCGGATGCGACTTCCGGGTGAGTCGAGGCTATCCTGAATTGGGTGTAAGCAGGGGGGCAGGACCAACACCGGGTAAACCGACGCGAATCGCTTGGTGGCGATGATGCTCGACGATGGAGAGCGATGTGGACGAGCCGATCAAGGTGGCATTTGTGGCCCTGGGGTGTGCCAAGAACCTCGTCGATTCCGAGAAGATGCTCGGGCAGTTGGCCGAGGCCGGCGCGATCCTCACTTCGGACGAAGACGACGCCGACGTGATTGTCATCAACACGTGCGGCTTCCTGCGGGTGTCGCGCATCGAGGCCCATGAAGCGATTGCCGAGGCGGTGGCCCGGAAACGAACAGGCAACTGCCGACGGGTCGTCGTGGCCGGCTGCCTCGTGCAGCGGGATGGCGTCGGCCTGCTGCAGGACGTGAAGGGCATCGACGCCCTGGTCGGGGTGCACCAGCGGGATGATGTGGTCCGGGCCGCCCTGACGGGTTTCGACCGCCGCCGCGGCCGGAGGGCCGCCAAGGCACACCGGACGCCCGCCGACCTCTACCTGGGCGACTACCATCCGTATGTCGCCCTGGACACCGCCCGGTTGCGGTTGACGCCGCGGCATTACGCTTATCTGCGGGTCAGCGAGGGCTGCGACCAGAAGTGCACCTTCTGTACCATCCCGTCCATCCGCGGGCCGATGCATTCCAAGCCGGTCGAGGTCATCCTGGCCGAAGCCCGCGAACTCGTCAGTGACGGGGTGCGCGAGTTGAACCTTATCGGGCAGGACACGACGAGTTATGGCCGGGACATCAACTACCAGCCCGGGCTGGCCGGCCTGCTCCGGGCGATTGACCAGGTCGACGGCCTGCACTGGATTCGCCTCCTCTATGCCTACCCGTCGGTGTTCACCGATGAGATGATCGAGGCGATTGCCGAATGCGAGAAGGTGGTCAAGTACATCGACATTCCGCTGCAACACATCAATGACCGCATCCTCAAGGCGATGGGTCGTGGGGTGACCCGAGGCGAAACCGAGAGGTTGCTTGCCCGGTTGCGGGATCGCATTCCCGGCGTGGTCATTCGGACGACGTTTATCTCCGGTTTTCCCGGCGAGACCGACGAGGAGTTCGAGGAACTGCTGGATTTCGTCCGCCGGGCGAGCTTCTCGGCGGTCGGCGTTTTTCCGTATTCCCAGGAGCCGGATACGCCCGCCGGCCGGATGAAAGGCCAGTTGCCTGACAAGGTCCGACAGCAGCGGGCCGACGCCATCATGGAGCTGCAACAGGAGGTCGCATTCGCCGAGGCCCGCCGCTGGAAAGCTCGCCGCATCGAGGTGCTCATCGACGGCCGATCCGACAAACGGCACTTCGTCGGCCGACACGCCGGCCAGGCACCGGAGGTCGACTCCGTGACTCATGTGGCTGCTCGCGGTCTGGAGATCGGCCAATTCGTGGCCGTTGAGTGCACCGGCTCGAAGGATTACGATTTGATCGCTCGTCCCACCGGTGCTATTCTGCCCGGCCGGTCCTGACGTATGAGAAAGATTAATCTTCCCAATCAGATCACCTTGGCCCGCCTGGTCGTGGCGGTGGTGTTCTTCGCCTGCCTCGCCCAGTTCGACGCCGGCGACGCATCGCCCGCCTTCTGGCTCCTGGACGTCTGCGCGGCGTTGTTTTTCGTGGCCGCGGTCTCGGACGCGATCGACGGATACCTGGCTCGCAAGCACAACCAGATCACGTCCTTCGGGCGTATTTTCGATCCGTTCGTGGACAAGATCCTGGTCATCGGGGCGTACATCTTCCTGGCCGGTGACGGCTTCGTTGACCCGGACGGCCATAAGATCAGCGACGTGGCCGACTGGATGGTGGTGGTGATCCTCGGGCGGGAATTGCTGGTTACCGGCCTGCGCGGCGCGACCGAGGCCTCCGGCCAGGACTTCAGCGCCAACCTCCACGGCAAGATCAAGATGGTGTTGCAGTCCGTCACCGCGATCTGGGTGATGCTCACCATCGCTCATCCGGAAGCACTTGCGTTCTTCGTGACGCTCAGACCCTTCATGGTCTATCTGACCGTCGCCGTGACCTTGCTGTCCATGTTCGCGTACTTGCGGATGGCTCGGGGCGTGCTCGCCCAGACATCGTTGTCGAACCCATTATGATGCGTCGTCTGTGGATGTCTGGTTTTGGATTGGGCTATGCCCCGATGGCCTCGGGCACCTTCGGGTCAGCCGGGGCGTTGGCCATCGCACTGCTCTTGTGGGCCGCCGTCTATTACGGCGCCGGCTGTGCCTGTCCCCTGTGGCTGAACGCGTGCTGGGTGGTGATGACATTGCTGGCCTGCACCGGCTGTGTGGTCTGGGGCCCCTGGGCCGCCGAGTACTACTCCGGCCGATGCCGCAAGCCCGGCGATCCTGGCCAGGTGGTGCTCGACGAGTGGGCCGGCCAGTGGCTCGCACTGGTCGCCTTGCCCATGACGACCCTCGAAGGAGCGCTGGCCGTACTGGCGGTGCAATTCTTCTTCTTCCGGTTGTTCGATGTGCTCAAGCTGTCACCCGGTCGCCGACTGGAGAAACTTCCCGGCGGCTGGGGAATCCTGTTGGATGACCTGTCCGCGGGCATCTACGCCAACCTCGTCGGACAGGTGGTGTTTCGCTGGTTGGCCGTGTTCTGAGTGAACGCAACAGCCGCGAATGAGTCAGGCTGAATGCAGGAAATCGCCGGCACCGCCGGCCTGGTCAGGGACGACCGCATGCATGATATCCTCAAGGCTGTGATCCTCGGTATCGTCGAGGGCCTCACCGAGTTCCTCCCCATCTCCAGCACCGGGCATCTGATTCTGGTCGAGCCCTGGCTAGGCATACCCGAAGGTGATCCCTTTTGGGCCGGTACATTCGACATCTTCATCCAGATCGGCGCGATTCTCGCGGTGGTGGTTTACTTCTGGCGGCGCCTGTGGCGGCTGGCCGTTCACCCGGCGGACAGGTCGTGGAAGGAAAACATACTCGTCAAGTTGTTCGTTGCCTTCCTGCCGGCGGCGGTGGTCGGGCTGCTGCTCCACGACTTCATGGAGAAGCACCTGATGACGCCGTTCGTCGTGGCCTGTGCGCTGGTCGTCGGCGGCGTCGCGATCATGATCATTGAGGCGATCGTGCGTCATCCTCGGATCGGCGACGTGGCCGGCGTGTCGTTGCGGTGCGCCCTGGTGATCGGTCTTGTTCAGTGCCTGTCGATGGTTCCCGGAACGTCGCGATCGGGTGCGACGATCATGGGCGCGCTGCTCATGGGGCTGACGCCCGCGGCCGCCGCCGAGTTTTCCTTCTTCCTGTCGATTCCAACGATCTTCGCGGCCGGGGGCTTCAAGCTGCTGAAAAACATCAAGGAGATCGAGCCTCAGCAGTTTGTGACCTTGGGCGTCGGTTTCGTCGTGTCCTTCGTCGTGGCCTGGTTCGTGGTGAAGGTGTTCATGCGGTTCATCCAGACGCATCGGTTCACGTCATTCGCCGTTTACCGGATCGTGCTCGGCGTGATCGTACTCAGTTACTACGCCCACCTGTTCGGGGGCGGCTGATGGTGCCGCATGCGGACGTCGCGTGCGGCAAGGCAAGATCAGAACTGGTTTTTGGGCTCCTTGTTGGCAATGTAGCTTTTCCGCCGGGAGGCGTAGTCCTCGGGCGTGATCTCGATGAGCGATTCGGCCGGACCCGGCTCCGCGGAGGCCTCGGACCGGAGGGCCTGTTCATGGATCTTTTTCAGGAAGGGAATGCACCAGCCGCAGCCGGTCCCGGCCCCCAGGCATTCGGACATCTGGCTGGCCCGCTGGGGCCGGCATCGCCGGGCGAAGTGCCATAACTTGTGGAAGGGGACCCCGTGGCAGTAGCAGATCTTGGTGTCCGGCCTCATGCGGTCATTATAGGCCGGCCGTTCAAGCGAGTCAGACGGGTTGGCCGATAATTCATTCTGGGTGTTGGCAGGTTTCTCCGCGTCGCGACGGAAGGAAGGATCACCATGTTTCTCGGTCTCGATATCGCGGTTTTGAATGGCCCGTCCCAGGCGATGTCCGAAGATCAGGTCCGCGGCCTGGCCCGCACGTTCGAACGGGCCTCTTCCCCGGTTTGGGTCGAGGATGCGGGCGGCATCTGCCTGTACGCCAACCATGCCGCCGGCGCGAAAATCTCGGCCGGGCAGCCGAGTGATGCTTTTGACATCCTGGATCATGCCGGCCGGGTCGTCGGACGCCTGCGAACGCGGTCCTGTTGAAATAATTGAACATCTCCGGGCTTGTCGCCCCATAATCTGTTCGTCGCGGCCCAACATCCGTGTCGACGCGGACGGTAAAACCCTCATCGCCGCCAAGGCCGGCAAGGTCCACCTCACACAAACCCTGATCACCGTCTTCCTGGTGACCTCCGTCGTTTATCCCGGCGTGAAGGTCATCTTCGGCGACAGGATGGCCGTCTTCCGCAAGGAACGCCGCGGCCCCGTCAAGATCGAACGCCGACTCGTCGATCGGGTCGAGGAAATCTGTGTCATCGACC
>DATIKE010000506.1:0-1513 GCA_035477895.1 Phycisphaerae bacterium | reverse complement strand
TCCGGACGGGATGCCCATCCTATGCCTGCGTCAGACCCCTTCCCGTTCACTCCGCCCCGCAGAAATACTGCCCCGAAGACTATTCTTCGCCGCTGACAGAAGGCCCGCAGTATTCACGGCGGGGCTAATCATGAGTACGATGGGTTTGCCCTGCGGCGCGCCTGGTGCTCATGACCATGAGGCACAGGGTGGCCAGGGCCAGGGGGATGCCGACACCGTTGCCGCATAGCGTGCCGCCAGTGCCGCCGCCACCACCGCCGCCACCGGGTGGTGTGGTGACCGGCGTGAGCAGGAAAGCGTGAGTCTCACCACCGACGGTGCCGTAGCCGACAATGCGGCCGGTGTTGTTGATGCCGTTGGCGGATTGAAGCGTCCAGCCGCTGCCGGCCGGTATTCGGGTGTTCAGGTCGGTATTGACACCGCCTTCGTAGACGAAGGCAATACCGTCGGCACTGCCCACCACCACCCCGGAATCGTTGACCGCGTAGGCTTCGCTCCAACCGGCGGTGCCGGTCGGGGTGCCCAGGCTGCGAACCTGCCCGTTGAGGTAGAACATAGTCGCCAGCCGCACCCCGGTGCCGGTCTGCGACCAGCCGACGATGTGTCCGTTGTTGCTGATGGCCAGTGCCCGGCTGTTGAGGCCGCCCAGGCTGCTCAGCTCGGTGACCCGCTCGTTTCGATAGTAGAACGCCCGTTCGGTGGTCACGGCGGCGGCGTTCGGGGCGGTGAACCAGCCGACGATCTCCCGGCCGTTGTTGATGTCGCGGGCCTCGGAGAAGTGGGAATAGATGATATTGCCGGGGGTCGGGCTCATCAATTCGGCAGCTTGGGCGAGCACGTGGATGTCGTACATGATTCCACCTTCAACAAGGAAGGCGTGGGTCCGCCCGTCGCCGTTGGTGGACGCGCCGCAGATGAGGCCGCCGACGTTGACCCCCACGCCGTAGCTGATGGCTCCGCCAAGCGTGCCCAGGTCGCCGATGACGCCACCCTCGTAGACAAAACCATGCGACGCGCCGGCGCCGGTGATCATCGCCCCGACGATGCGGCCGCTGTCGTTGATGTCCCGGGCGGTCATGGCGATCGTGGAACTTAGGAGGTTCAGCGGCCCGCCGGTGTAGAGGAATGCCCGGGCCTGGGTCCGTCCGGCATCGTAGAGGGTGCCGACCACCTGCCCGCCGGCGTTGATCGCCTGGGCCTCGCTGATCGGGTAGCCGGTCGCCACTCCGAGGTCGGTGATGTTATACGTCTGGGCGGCCGTGGCTTGCGAAGCCAGGGCCAGGCCGATGCCCAGCACAGCCAGGATTCTCGTGAGGGCGGGGTTGGTCGAGATCATTTTTTGCTCCCGAAGAAGATCGCCTTTTGTCGGATCATGTTATCCGGGACGGTCTGTTCGGGAAAGCGGGTTCGGGGTGGGTCAGCGGCGAAGAATAGTCTTCGGGGCAGTATTTCTGCGGGGCGGAGTGAACGGGAAGGGGTCTGACGCAGGCATAGGATGGGCATCCCGTCCGGA
>DATIKE010000505.1:0-1838 GCA_035477895.1 Phycisphaerae bacterium | reverse complement strand
AAAACGGCCGAACGAGATACCGCCGGGAGGCTGCTTGTGGACCATGCAGCTTCCATGCACAGGTGCAGTGAGCGCCGAAGTAGCGATTCTCGCTGGTATCGAACTCCGGGTTATGCTGGAAGCCGCCCCGATCCAGCAGCCACCGTCCCAGCATGAGCGTCAGGGTCGCGTTGAGATCATTCTCGCAACCGCACGGGACGAGGGCGCCGTTGTTCGCCGCGAAGCTGATACAGGGCTTGCGGTGCTTGAGCTGCAGGCATTCGATTGTGATCGCGTCGGCTCCGTAACGCTCCATCATCCGACCGACTGCCGCGTGTGCCCGCATCGCCTCGGTCAAGTACTCATCGGTCACGTCCATTACCCGGTCGGCGTTCTTCTTGACATGCTGGGCCTCGCGCACGATGGCATCATCCGGCCTGATGCTGTCGAACATCGCATTGAACTCCTCGGCCGGTGCTTCGATGATGTCGATATCGAGCCGCTGTTCCCGGGTTCGAACGGGTGACTTGACATGCCCCGAGACGCGCAGCAGCCGGCTCTGGGCAAGCATCTTCCTGGCGTGGACGGCCCGAAGCCCCCGTTCGATCTCGTCCCAGTTCTCAATTGAGTGAATGTAGTAGATTCCTTCGGCATGACGCAGATAGTCCGGCGGCAACTGGTGGTTCGAGCCGACCGGATGATAAACGATCGCCGTCGGCGCCGCAGAATCGGCCGCCATCTGGTGCGACCACTTGGAGAAGGTGTTCCAGAAGTTGACGATCAGGACGGCGTCCGGCCCGGTCGCCTTGGCTTTCTCGATGAATTCGTTGACTTTGGCCTGCTGGTAGATTGCGTTCGGCTGGAACTCGACGGCCATGCCGAGCTTCGCGGCGATTTCCTTGATTCTGGCCGTGAACTTGCGCTCCTGCTGTTCGGGCTCGAACTGGTTGCCCGGCCAGGTGAACCAGTTGTGTACCCGCCAGGCGTCCTCATTCCTGCCTTCGTTGACGACATCGGCCGGCGGGTAGAGGAAGGCGACGAGAACTCTTGCCGGGTGTTTGTCTTGCCTGGGCAAGGGAAGAGCGAGGGAGGCTTTTCCTTGGTCGGCCATGGCCCTTGAAACAAGTCCAAACGCAGCCAGAGTGCCGGCAGAAGCCAGAAGCTCGCGGCGATCCAAACCTCGCGATGAGCATGATTCACACACGGCCTCGTCCTCCAGCACGATGACAGCAAACGGTGCATTCACATCCTTGGCTGATGACCGGCGCCATCTCTACTTGCCGATCAGGGCCATCAAGCAATTGTTGCAACAGGATGCAGCATAAGACGCCTTCCCGGGCCCGCCGGACGGCCCGCCCAGCCCGCTGAAACGTGGGCAAAGCGTGGGCGCAGGAGAGGATACAAAGAAAAGCGACTCACGCCAATTATATCGTAAGTCGTTATCTAGTTATGGTTTGGGATATGGGCGATACTGGACTTGAACCAGTGACCTCTTGCATGTCGAGCAAGCGCTCTAGCCAACTGAGCTAATCGCCCGGCTGTCGGATGATCCATTGAAACCTAAATCCGGCCGCCTGTCAACCTGTGGACGGGGGCGATTTCGGCGGTGCAGCGGCAACGGGGCCGGCTCAGGCCGGCTGGTCCTCCGGGATCACCTCCACCCGCAGCCGATTGATCTTCCTCGGCTCGGCGTCCAACACCCGGAATCGCACGTGATGGTAGCGCAGCTCCTCACCGGCTGACGGCACCTTTCCCATCCGGCTGAACAGGAACCCGCCGACGGTGTCGTAGTCGTTGTTCTCCGGCAGGTCGATGTTCAGTTCCTCGTTGAGCTCGTTGATGTGCACTCGGGCATCCAC
>DATIKE010000504.1:0-2514 GCA_035477895.1 Phycisphaerae bacterium | reverse complement strand
GCGCATCTGGTGCCCGTCAACGTCCATGATGATCACCCGGGCGCCCAGGCCCGCGGCGACCTTGGCCGCATTCGTTCCAACCACCCCGCCGCCCAGGATCAGCACCGTGGCCGGCTCGACCCCCGGGACACCACCTAAAAGAACTCCTCGCCCCTGCATCGGGCGTTCCAGGCACTTGGCCCCCTGCTGGATGGACATCCTGCCGGCCACCTCGCTCATCGGCGTCAAAAGCGGCAGCCGGCCCCGGGCATCCCGCACCGTCTCGTACGCGATCGCGACCGCCCCGGACCGGATCATTCCCTCGGTCAGGGCAAGGTCGGCCGCGAAATGAAAAAACGTGAACACCACCTGCCCCGGGCGGACCATCTGGAGTTCCCGGGCCTGCGGCTCCTTGACCTTCACGACCAGGGCGGCCCGGCCCCAGACTTCCTCGGCCTGATCCACCAGGCAGGCCCCATACCGGACATAATCCTCGTCGGCGATGCCCGCCCCAAGGCCGGCACCCTGCTCGATCAGCACCTGGTGCCCGGCACGGGTCAGTTCCTCGACCCCGACCGGGACCATCCCGACGCGATATTCGTCCGGTTTAACCTCGCGAGGCACGCCGATGATCACGGCCGGGCACCCCTTCGCCAATTGATTTCTTGTGGCGGGCGACGGACAATGGAACTCGCCCCATACACCGGATTGGTACTATAGCTATGGTTGGTGGCAACCACAATCAGGCAGGAGGCCGCAGCCATCCCGCTGCGACTCGTTTTCTGTTGACCGCGGCGGCAGTGGCAGTGGCGACTATGTCGCTGGCCGGCTGCGCCAATCCCACCGCATCAACCACGGCCGTGCCCACCTGGGAACTGGCCAACGCCGAACCCTACGCGCCGATTCCGCTCGGCCGGGCTCGCCTCAGCTTCGACCGTCCGTTGCCCCGCCACCTGGTGACCCCCCTCTGTCAGGAATACTCGCTGGTCGTCATCCGAACCGCCAAGGACTGGGCCGAGATCCAACGGCGTCTCGATCTGCCCGCCCTGCCCCCGTCGGTCGATCTGGATAACGGTTGCATCGTTGGCTTGATCGCCAACGTCGGTGAGAGCGCCGACGGCCGCTGGCCGATTCGCCTCCGCTGCCTCCGCCGATCCGGCACACAAGGTTCTCTGGACGCCGCCTTCTCACCCGGTTTGTACTATCCCCTGCTCGCGGCCGCCTATGTCGACCTGGTCCACGCGCCGGGCATTCACAGCATCGGCCTGGTCACCATCGACAGGCGCCAGTTCATCATCCGCCAAGTCTCAAGCTCCCATTAACCCTGAAATCCGACCGGTTGCCTGCCGCAGGCGGGGGTCGCTCCCGCTCCGGGCTGAAATGGGCCATACCGGCGCCCCGCCTGGTCAGTCACACAAACCCGGAGACGCCGGGGTCCCGGCCGATTTGACCTGCACGCCCGCCCGTCGCATACTATGGAGGACGCGAGGCGGCTGATACGGGATCAGCGCCCCGAAATCGCAGGGTCGTGAGTGCCAAGAGAACGTAGCAGTACGGGTCGATCCTCCTCTCACTGGATTGTCCCTCTCCTCGTCCCCTTTCCGGCCACACACACGCCTGCTCAACCCAGGTTCATGGGCCATCTTGGAATGGCCCGCCCCCACGGGAGGATCCCAATGTCGTTCGAAGACAAGACGATCGTTTGTGTCGACTGCGCAGCGGATTTTATCCATTCCGCCGCCGACCAGGCCCGCTACGCCGAGCGCGGCTTCACCAACGAGCCCAAGCGTTGCCGGACCTGCCGCGACAAACGCAAGAGCGAGGGTGGTGGCCGTGGGGGCAGTGCCGGTGGTGCCCACCCGCCGCGCGAGTCCTTCGAGGCGGTCTGCGCTGGCTGTGGCGCGAATACCACGGTGCCGTTCAAACCCACGCAGGGTCGACCGGTTTATTGCCGCGATTGCTTCCGCTCCAAGCGCTGACGGCTCGGCCGCCTGGCCCGGCGTTATCCCCCGCCCCTCATTGGGGGCCAACCTTTTTCTTTACCTCGGGCCGTGGAGAGCCACTCCGAACACCGCATGGGCTGCTCTGGTATCCCTGTCGGCTTGCGCGCTGCGATCCGCCCATACCGGTTGATACTCGGCTGCAACGGCTGATTCCGGCGTCTGCCGCTTGTATACGGCGACTCAGGATCGACCGGCAGAGGCGCCGGCCGCTTCAGCATCGGTTGAGGCGTCGCGGAGGTGTTTGATGACCCGTCGCGAATTCCTGCACGCCGCGTCGGTGGGAGTGGCGGTCGACGGGGCGGTGCCGGCCCTTGCGGAGACACAACCCGCTTCTTCGGTGCTGCTGAACACCCAGATGCCGCCCCTGCCGAGCCTGGGCACCCACTGGCCCGAAGTCTTCGAGAAACTCTCGGGGCGGTGCGAACCGCGGAATGTACTTCGAGGCCGACCCCGAGCGCATCCGCAAGCGGACGGCGGACGTGACCACCGATTTGCTCAACCACATGTCGTTTTCGGTGCACTGCGGGTGTGC
>DATIKE010000503.1:0-5050 GCA_035477895.1 Phycisphaerae bacterium | reverse complement strand
AATGAGCGAAGTGTTCACCGCCATGCGGCGGGACAGACAAGCCGAACGCGCCGGCCGTCGCGCGTCGGCGGGCGATGGGTACGAACTGGCGGCCAAGCTGGCGGAGTGCCACCGGATGGAGATGATCAAGTGCGGGTCTGCCCACTACCAGCTCCGGGTCCACCTGTCCAGCGGCCGGATGTGGCTCTACAACCTCTATCCTGGCAACGGCCGCATCTGCCAGGACCCGTTCCACAAGGGGCCGTTCCTCTGCACGGCGAGGCCCTGGAGCCTCGACGGCGTGGTCCGCGCGGCGATGGGGGCCCGCAAGAGCAGGGACCAGCAGATGGGCCAAGTGAATGGAGAGACAGGCAATGGACACTAAAACGACGAGTCCGGCGAAACAACTGATCGAGTTCGTCCGGCCGGCGGGTCAGTATGCAGGATGGACGGCCGAAGTGGCTGCTGTGCAACAAGTGCGCCGACGAGATCGAACGTGGTTGAGATAGACCAAGTCTGCTTGTGGGTGGCCGGGTTCCCGATCCACGATGACGAGAACAGTCTGTGCGTGCCGGATCAGTCGTGCTGTTTCCCGATCCTGCTGGCTCCGAGAGAGGTCCGGGAGGCGTATCTGGCGGCGTACCTGCGGCAGTACGACGAAGAGGCTCAGCGGGCCTGCGAGGCCCGTCAAATGGTCAACAGGATGAAGGTTCGATTCCTGGCCCGGCGGTTGGCGATGGCCTGGGAGTCGAAATGAACGAGAAGGGAGTCTTGATACATGTTCTGGTTTGGATTGTTGGCCGGGCTCGCGGCCGGGGCTGTGGCGTTGATGGCGCAGGCCGGGTTGTACCGCGACATCCGGATCGAAATCAAACGGCTTGAACGGGAGATCGAAGCGGATCGGCTCCAGATCGCCCGAGAAGAACGGATGGCGGAGGCCCTGCGGGTCATTGCCCGCAACACTGAGGAAGCCGCCAGGAACAGATAGGAAACCAGTGACCGCAGAGGCGGCCCGTAGTTTGGTGGGATGGATACTGTGCATGGACGTGTCATGCCTGGTCATATCACGAACGAAGACTCCGCCCGCGGTCTGTCCGAACACCATTGGGAAGGAAAGACTATGAAGAACCACAACAGCACCTCGAACGAATCGACACCCTGCGTCCCCGCGATGCCCTCGCTGAGGCCGTGCCCGCGGTGCGGGCACCCCCATCCACGGGTCGAACGGCGTGAGGACGGCTCTGCCCGCGTGCATTGCTCCGACAAGACGTGCACCTACGCGATCGTCCTCTACCCGAAAGACCTTGAGCCGCTGCTGGACGCGGCGGCCATGTTGTTTGTGTCGAAGCTGTGGAACCAGTGCCGAGGGCAGTGACCCGCCGGGGATGGAGGCCTGAATACAATGGGTTTTACGAAACTGTGCAGTACGATTATCACGTCGTCGGTGTGGTCGGAGGACCACGCGACCCGGATCGTCTGGATCAGCATGTTGGCTATGGCGAATGCCAAGGGGCATGTCGATACGTCGCTGCCCGGGCTCGCCAGGGCGGCCAACGTGTCCCTCGAAGAGTGCAAGGCGGCGATCTCCGTCCTGTCGTCGCCGGACCAGTACAGCCGCACGCCGGACCATGAGGGCCGCAGGATTGAGGCCCAGGCCGGCGGGTGGCGGATCCTGAACTACCAGAAGTACAGGGACTCGCGAGACGAAGAGGTCCGCAAGGAGTACCAGCGCGAGTGGGATCGGGAAAATCGCAAACGGAAACCGGCGGCCGTCCGACACGAATCCGACTCGAATCCGACTCGATCCGACACGAATCCGACTCGATCCGACACAATCCGACTCGATCCGACAGTGTCCGACAATGGCCCGACAGAATCCGACAACAGGTCCGTCCTTGTGTCGGATTTTGTCGGATCCGACCACGTCCGACCAAAAACGACCAAAGCAGAAGCAGAAGCAGAAGACAGAAGCAGAGAAGAGACTACTCCTGTCGTCGTAGTCTCTTCGCGCGAGGAACCAAGAGGCGACGACGGCTTGACTGAGAGTCCCTTTGTCTCGACGGTCGCAAAAGACGTTCGGGCCGAGTGTCGCAAGGTCATTGCGTTGTGGAATGGGTTTGCGAAACAGCCGGTGCGGTCTCTACCTGAGGAAATGACGGTCGAGTCGAGGTACGCAGCCGTGCGGCTTGGCGTGTCACCGAACCGCATGTCGTATGACCAGATTGTTGGGGCTGTGGAAAACTACCGGCTGGCCTGTGCGTTGCCGACGTCGCAGGCGCCCAAACTTGGGCTGGGGCGGTTCCTCCAGCCGGACATGCTCAATAAGTACCTGCCTGGTGCGTTTACCCTGGAGAACTACGACTCCCTCCGGTTCAGCCGGGTCCAGGACAATGGAGAAGTGCACCTGTGCGCCAAGCGGGCTGTCGGCGGATGTAGCGGCCCTGGGGTGCACCAGCACAACTGCGAGTACGGTCCCTACTGGTTCTGCGACGCGCATGAGGCTCAGTCTCGAGCCCCAAAGGCGGTGCCCGTATGACGACGGCGGTGGCCGGGAAAAGGTCTGTGCCGACATCGGTCCGTGTCTTACCGGAAGATCGCGGGGCCGAGGCCGCGGTTTTGGGCTCCATGATGATCGACCCGCGGTGTATCGGGGATGTCGTGGAGATCCTGGATCGGACCGCGTTCTTCCACACGGAGAACCAGCATCTGTGGGACGCGATCGTATCGCTGTGGTCGGACGACGGGGAAACCGGCGTCAATGGGATGCTGGTTCGGCAGAAGCTCGAACGGTCCGGAACGCTGGAAGACGCCGGCGGGGTGGAGTACCTCCAACAGGTGCTCGACACGCTGCCGTCGTCGGCGGCGGTGAAGTACTACGCGAACATCGTCAAGAACAAGGCCATGTTGCGGGAGCTGATTACGGCGTCGGCGGACATCCTGACCGACGCCTACGACGAGACTGGCGAGCCCCGAGAAAAGGTCGAGGCGGCCGAGCGGAGGATCTTCGGGATTGTGGAGCGGGGGATCGTGAGCGATGTCGTGCCTGCCGCGGATCTGGCCCGGACAGTCTATGCCCGCATCGAGAACCGCAAGGCCGGCGAGCTGACGGGGTTGTGCAGCGGGTACTCGGCTCTGGACGTAATGACGACAGGCTTCCAGCCTGGGGATCTGGTGATTGTGGCGGCCCGGCCCAGTATGGGAAAGACCGCGTTGGCAATGAACATGGTGGAGTACATGTCGGTGGATTGCCGCCAGCCGGGGGCCGTGTTCAGTCTGGAAATGAGCCGCGAGCTGCTGATGGAGCGGTTGCTTGTCAGTCGGGCGATGGTCGGTGGGCAGCGAGTAAGGCAGGGGACCGCGGGGGCGGATGACTTCCGCAAGCTGGTCGGTTCGCTGGATGAGATTTGCGACACGAACAACATCTACATCGACGACACGGCCGCCCTGACGCCTCTGTTGTTGCGGGCGAAGGCCCGCCGACTCAAGGCGCGATACGGAATCCAGTACGTCGTGGTGGATTATCTGCAACTGATGACGATGGGGTCCGGGTGGCGCGACGGGAGGCAGGCGGAAGTGTCGGCGATCTCTCGGCAGGTCAAGGCGATGGCCCGAGAGCTGGGGGTTCCGGTGATCGCTCTGAGCCAGCTCAACCGTGGGCCGGAGGATCGGGAGGACAAGCGGCCAAGGCTGTCCGACCTTCGCGAATCCGGAGCGATCGAGCAGGACGCGGACACGGTGCTGTTCCTGCACCGGGAAGACTATTACCACCGCAACGATCCGCATTGGAACAAGGACCACACCGGTGAGTTGATTGTGGCCAAGCAGCGCAACGGGCCGACGGGGATGGTCAAATTGACCTGGCTGGAGGACGCGGTGCGGTTCGCGAATCAGGCGACTGTGGCGTCCGCTCCGTAATCTATAAAAAAATATATTTTTCTGTGGTTTTTTTGTTTGTGTATCTATAGCGACTGCTTATACTACTGGAACAATGGAAAGATAGTGATGGAACACCACACGCAAACCACGATCAGACGAGCCTATAAGTTCCGTGCTTACCCAAACAAGGGGACGCGACGGCGGCTGTGGAATACGATGCGGCGTGCGGCCACGCCGGCTTGGAACGCTTGCGTGCAGGAGCGTGAGGCGGCACGGATGGCGTATGCGGCCAAGCTCGACGAGGCGTTCAGCCACTTCGCAAGGGAGCATCGTCGTGATTTGACGGACGAGGAAGAAAAGGCGATTCGGAGGGCTATCGCCAAAGATCACGACTGGCCTACCGCGTACGACCAGTACAAGCATGTCAGGAAAGGCGACCATCCGCAATACGAAGCCTACTCTGCGTCGATGCTGGAATGTGTTGTCGCGAAGGTGGATGGGTCAGAGAAGTCCTTCCGCGCCCTATGGCTCAAGGGTAACAAGGACGCGAGACCGCCGAGGACCACACGCTTGCATCGGTGCCTGACATTCCGCAAGTCCGGCTGGCGCCTCGAAGGGGAGCGTCTGTGGTTGACCGCGATCGGTGCGATTCGCATTCGGATGCACCGGCCGATTGAAGGGAAGATCAAAACCGTATCGATCACAGAGAAAAACGGGGCTTGGTACGTCTGTTTTTCCTGCGAATTGAAGGATTTTCAAGGGGCGTGTGGCCCCGTGTCTGCACCAAAGCCGTGCGTCCGGCACGACTTGCAGCAGAAGCACACTCCATCAGGTGGAGCCGACCCGGATTTGGGTGGTGCACACAACGCGGACTCCAGCCGACTGTTCAACGAATTGGGTGGAGCCGACCCGGATTTGGGTGGTGCACACAACAAGGACTTGGCCAGATCGGCGGGGCGCTTGGGTGGAGCCGACCCGGATTTGGGTGGTGCACACAACATGATCTTGCCCGCGAAATCCAAAACCGCCGGTGGAGCCGACCCGGATTTGGGTGGTGCACACAACGCGGGTGCTTGGCGAGCCATCCTTCTTCGGGGTGGAGCCGACCCGGATTTGGGTGGTGCACACAACCGTGGTTCACCGTCTGAAAATCCTGCTCCAGGTGGAGCCGACCCGGATTTGGGTGGTGCACACA
>DATIKE010000502.1:0-4516 GCA_035477895.1 Phycisphaerae bacterium | reverse complement strand
ACCGACTCTCGTTTACAGACAGATCGAAGCGCAACCCGGTGGTGACCGACGGAGTCTCTTCGGCGCGGCTAAGAGCCCATCCCAAAACCCTGGAATCCGACCGGCTGCCTGCCTGCCGCAGGCAGGGGTTTTGGGATAGGCTCCAAGGCGATCGTAGCAGCCGGGCACCGCCTGTCAACGACCGGCCGCGTTATCGGACCGACGTTACGCCGCCGACTTCCGGGCGAAACGTCCCCGAGGGATAGTATCGGCTGGTGCTGGTGCCGTTTACAGCGGTGGCTTTCGTGTTCGACGCGCAGGGGCGCGGAGGTTCGACCGCCCCTCCGGGGCGGGAAACGAAGGAAACTCGCGAACCGAAAACGGCGCTAGCCGATAATTCCCGCATGGATTCGATTTTGATGGAGCGCGCGAAGGCTGCCCGGCGTCGCCGGGGGCCGGTTCCCGGACCTTCCGCGGGCCATTGGCCGGTTGCCGGCTCCGTGGAGGCTGGGGATGCCGGCTGCATCGATCCCCGCCTCCTGAAGACTGCGCTGACGATCAGGCGGACGGAAGAACGTCTGCTGGCCTTGTTCGCGGAGGGGCGGCTGTTCGGGACCGTGCATACCTGTATCGGGCAGGAGTGGGTGGGTGTGGCGGTGGCCGATGCGCTCCGCCCGGAAGACTTTGTGTTCAGCAATCACCGCGGTCACGGGCACTACCTGGCCCGCACCGGGGATCTGGAAGGGTTGATCGCCGAGATCATGGGGCGCTCGACCGGCGTTTGCGGAGGGCTCGGAGGGAGCCAGCACCTGTGCCGCGACGGTTTCTTTACCAACGGCGTTCAGGGAGGCATCATGCCGGTGTCGGCCGGGCTGGCGATGGCCCGGCAGATGGCGGGGTCCGAGGGCATCGCGGTTTGCTTCATCGGCGACGGCACGCTCGGCGAAGGCGTGGTGTATGAGACCCTGAACATCGCGTCGAAGTGGTCGCTGCCGTTTTTGATCGTGGTGGAGGACAACGGGGTTGCCCAGTCGACAGCGCAGACCGAGGCGTTGGCCGGCACCATCGCCGGTCGTGCCCGAGGATTTGGCATCGAGGCCATCGAGGCTGGTACCTGGCACCCGGCGGAACTGATCGAGCGGGCCGGGCGGGCGGCACACCAGGTTCGGACAGGCCGGCAGCCCATTCTGCTTCACGTCAGGACCTGTCGGCTCAAGGCCCACTCGAAGGGCGACGACGATCGTGATCCGGGCGAGATCGAGCGATTCGCGGCCGCGGATCCGTTGAATCAGATCATGAGTTCCGGTGATGCCGACATCACGCGATTGCTGTCGGAGATCGATGATCGGATTGACGCGGCCGTCCGGGCCGCCGAGGCGGCGCCGCACCCGGATGTTGCGGATGATTCGGTTCGAGAAGCTCCGGTCGGCGGCTCTTTGAGTGCCTGGTGCGAGGTGTCGTTCGAACCGCGGCGAGTGGTGGACGCGATTGGCCATGGGTTGGCTGAGGCAATGGCGGCGGACGAGCGGGTTGTCGTGCTCGGCGAGGATGTGCGCGATCCGTACGGCGGGGCGTTCAAAGTGACGGCCGGTCTGAGCGATCGGTTCGGCGATCGTGTCCGCAACACGCCGATCAGCGAGGCGGCGATCGTCGGTCTTGGCAACGGCCTGGCTCTGGCGGGATATCGCCCGGTCGTTGAGATCATGTTCGGCGATTTCCTGCTTCTGGCCGCCGACCAGCTCATCAATCACGCGGCCAAGTTCGCGGACATGTATCACGGTCAGGCGCGGGTGCCGTTGCTGGTCCGCGCGCCGATGGGCGGTTACCGCGGTTACGGCCCGACGCACAGCCAGAGTCTGGAAAAGCATTTACTGGGTATTCCGGGAACCCGCGTGCTGGCCGTGCATTCGAGGTGGTGTCCTGGACGGCTGTACCGCAAACTGCTCGCGACGATCGACCGGCCGACGCTGGTGATCGAGAACAAGCTGCTGTACGGACGGCGGACAGACCCGACCCCGCCGCCCGGTGCGCGTATCGAGGCGTGGGGCGAGTGCTTCCCGACGATTCGCATCCGGCCGGACAAGCCTTGTCAGCTTACAGTTGTGACCTATGGCGGCATGGTCGAGATGGTCGAGGCGGCGCTGGCAGAACTGCGCGAGGAAGAGGAACTCTTTGCGGATCTGCTCGTGCCGACGCAGTTGTATCCGCTGGACATCGAACCGATCGTCGAATCGGCGGCCGCCACCAGTCGACTGCTGCTGGTTGAGGAGGGGCAGGGATTCGCGGCCTTCGGCAGCGAAGTCATCGCCCAGGTTGTTGGAGATCCCCGCGTCGGTTCGCTGCGGGCCGAACGTGTCAGCGCGGCTCCGTGTGCGATTCCGGCGGCCAGGCCTGCGGAGCTCCAAGCCATTCCGAGCCAGGATGACATCGTTCGGGCGGCGGTTCGTCTCGCTACCGGCCTTTGATTCATTTCACCCGATGTTCATTATTCTCCAGGTGTGCTAAGATTGCCCGCCGGCACATGTCCGGCGGCCGGGGCGGAGTCATTTTCTGGAGGTGACGAATCGTGGAGAACGGCGGGATCTCACGACGTGACTTGTGTGTGAAGGCGGGAGTCGGGGGGTTGGCGGCACTGACGGGAGGGTCATCGATGAGCCTGGGAGCGAACGCGGCCACGTGCCCGGACGGCGGAGAGAAAAAGGGCCACCAGCGGCTCAGTCTTTCGCAACTCAGGCGGTGGGAAGCCCTCGGCTACGGCATGTTCATCCATTTCGGGATGAGCACCTTTGTCGAGAACGAGCTGCCCGACGGCAAGGCGCCGGCCACGACCTACGCGCCCGATCGGCTGGACGTGGACCAGTGGGTTTCGGTCGCCCGCGACGCAGGAATGAAATACATCGTGCTGACCGCCAAGCACGTGGCCGGCCACTGCTTGTGGCCCAGCAAGCACACGAAGTACACGGTGGCCAACAGCGCCGATAAGACGGACGCGATTGAAAAGTTCGTCAAGGCCTGCGAGAAGCGCGGCATCATGGCGGGCCTGTATTACTGCTCCTGGGATAACCACAATCGCTTCGGCAGCCGGACACCCTCGGACGAGGAGATTGCCGAGGCGCTGCCCTCGGGCGAGGAGCGCAAGCTGGGGCCATTCACCACATCGCTCTACCAGGAATTCCAGACGGCGCAGCTCACCGAACTGTTGACGCAGTATGGTCCTATTGGTGAGACGTGGATCGACATCCCGGGCGTGCTTGGGCGGGGATACCGCACGTACCTGTATGAGTACGTGTCCTCGCTTCAGCCGGAGACGGTGATCATGATGAACAGCGGGATCAGCATGCAGGAGACATACCCGGTCGCGTACGCCTGGCCGTCGGACATCATCGCGATCGAGCGGCGTCTGCCACCGGACAAAGGGCATGAGAAGTGGCGCGAGATCGAGGGCAAGGCGTATTACATGCCCGGCGAGGTCTGCGACCCGATCGGCAAGCACTGGTTCTGGGTGCCGAACGATCCGCCCCGGCCGGACGAGGAGCTTCGCGATCAATACCTGTCCTGCAAGCAGCGGGGCGTGAACCTGCTTCTCGACGTTCCGCCGGACAAGCATGGTGTCATTCCCGAGGAGCACGTGCAGGCATTGACGCGGCTTGGCAGGCACGCCGCGGGTGCATGAGCTTCAATGACGACGAGAGACCCAATCCTGGTCGTGTTGCTGGTTCTTTTGTTGGATGGGAGCGGCGTCGCGCGGGACTCGGATCGGGACGCCCAGGATCACCCGCAGGCGGCGGAGGCGCGGCGCATCGAGGCGATCGGTCGGGCCGGCCGATCCGTCGTCTGTCTCTTTGATCCGACCGGCACGAGCGGCGGTTCGGGCGTGATCGTTTCTCCCGACGGTCTGGGGATCACCAACTATCACGTGGTGGCCGACCTGCTGCCGGCCCGCAAGGGCACGGCGGGTTTGCCCGATGGGCGAAAGTACCCGCTGGAGGTACTGGGGATCGACCCGACCGGCGACCTGGCCATGTTCCGTGTGAGCGGGCGGGACGCGTTCGACGCGGCCCCGCTGGGCGACTCGAACGTCGTGCGGGTGGGCGATCCGGTCTTCGCCGCGGGCAACCCCTTCATGCTGGCCGAGGATTTCAGCCCGACGGTGACGGCCGGCATCATCAGCGGCACGGGACGCTACCAGGTGGGGGCCGACGATCGCACGCTGGTCTATACGGACTGCATCCAGGTTGATGCGTCGATCAACCCGGGCAACTCGGGCGGACCGTTGTTCGACGCGGCCGGCCGGGTGATCGGGATCAACGGCCGGGCGTCCTTCGAGCGGCGCGGGCGGGTCAACGTCGGGCTGGGCTACGCGATTTCCATCAACCAGATCAAGCGGTTCATCCCCGGTCTGCGGCAGGGGCTGCTGGTCGAGCACGGATCGCCGGGTGCGACGGTTGTTGATGCCGGCTTCGGGCGGGTGGTGTTCGAGCGGGTTGAGGAACGCGGCCCCGTTGCGAAAGCCGGCGTGCGGTCCGGCGATCGGCTG
>DATIKE010000501.1:0-2902 GCA_035477895.1 Phycisphaerae bacterium | reverse complement strand
CGGGTACAACACCAAACGCTGGCCACGGAAACCGTCCTATCTCTCCGGACGGGATGCCCATCCTATGCCTGCGTCAGACCCCTTCCCGTTCACTCCGCCCCGCAGAAATACTGCCCCGAAGACTATTCTTCGCCGCTGCCCCGGTGCGGCCGGCCTTGCCAAACAAGCCTCCTCTGATATGCTGGTTACTGCCCATCGCGTATCGGACGCTCCACGGGGTGAGCGTGTGCGACCTCGTGGAGCAGGCAAGTGGGGTCAATGGCGGCCAATGGGGCATGGCCCATCGGGTATTGAGGAGATCGGAGAATGTCGGACGTCGTGACCAAGGTCTGGGTGGAAGCGGAGAACTGCACTTCCTGCGAGGCTTGCGTGGCTATTGCCCCGGAAGTGCTGGAGATGAACGGTGATGTGGCCATCATCAAGGCGGAGGCCAGCGATCCCGCGTTTCTGAAGGCCCAGAGCGAATCGATCATCCAGGCGGCCCAGGACTGCCCCTGCGAGGCGATCAAGTACGAAACCGCCTGAGGCGGCGCTATCATAAGATCGCAGAGAACCGCGACAATCCGTGGTCGCGTGGTGTGCCCGCGAGCCGCCCGCCGCCACGGGTTGTCGCGGCTGTGTTTGCTGGTTTTCCCGGCAAGGTGCCGCCGCCCGACAGGGTGCGGGGCGTAGAGACCGTCTGCATGAACTTACCCGGAGCTTCCAGTTCTGACGCGGCGGCCACGGTGGTGATCGCGCGGGCCGACTCTTATGAGCCCGGAGTCCTGCGGCCGGCCATCGGCGAGGCGGTGGAGGCGTGCGGCGGCTGGGGCCGGCTGGTGCGACCAGGGGATCGCGTGCTGGTCAAGCCGAACTGTATCAGTCACGTGCCTCCGGATTGCCCGGCCCAGACACATCCGGCGGTCATTCTCGAGGTCTGCAGGCAGTTGCTGGAATTCGGGGCCCGGCCTTTCGTCGGGGACTCCCCCGCGTGGGGCTCGCTCCACGGTGCCTTGCGAGCGCTCGGGATCATCGAGGATCTGAACCACCTGGGTGTGCCGATCGTGCCGTTCAAGCGGCCGGTGAAGGCGGACAACCCGCGGGGCAAGGTGTTCACGCGGCTGACGGTGGACGCGGCGGCCCTGGAAGCGGACGCGATCGTCAACCTGCCCAAGCTGAAAGCCCACCGGCAACTTCTGCTGACCGCTGCGATCAAGAACATGTTCGGCTGCGTGAGCGGGCGGCGGAAGGCGTGGTGGCACGTCAAGGCCGGAAGCTATGAGAACTATTTCGGACTGATGCTGGTGGAAACGTTTGAGATGCTCCGGCCGACGATCTCGATCCTGGACGCGGTGGTGGCGATGGAGGGCAACGGACCGATCTCGGGCACGCCGCGGCGGTTAGGCCTGGTTCTGGCCTCGACCGACGGGCCGGCCCTGGAACGGATCGCGGCGGAGCTGGTGGGGATCAAGCCGAGCCGACTGCGCACGCTCCAGGCGGCGATCGAATTGGGGATCGGGACGCCGCACCGCGAGCACATCCGGGTCGCGGGCGCCGATCTCGACGCGGTCCGCATTTGTGATTTCCAGATGCCCCGGATGATGCCGATCGGTTTTTCCATCCCAAGGCTCGTCAAAGGCGCGTTCAAGAACGCCTGGATTCTGCATCGGCAGGCGCGGCAGGCGGAGGCGTCCTGAAGATGAATGACGGGGGAAGTGAGGCGGGCATGTCGCTCCCATTCGGGTCTCGGCCAAGAGTGCATCGCATGATTGCACCGCGGGCTCGGATGGGTTAGAACCACTCGTATGGGTTCCGGAGCGAAAAGGCCGGCTTTGCCAAGTGCTGGAAGAAGGGGACAGTCCCCATTCCGCCGATGTCTGTTGGCATTCCAGGCTCCCCGGGGATCGAGGTTCGGCCCAAGTCGGGGCGAAATGGGGACAGTCCCCGGGCTTCTCCCAAACGCTCCGGGATTCTGCGTGGTGCTCCTTGCTGGCCTGCTCGCGATGAACGGATGCAAGCGAGACGAGCCTCCTCAAAGCCAGGGTCCGGCGGGTGCGTTGCCGTCGGCCCAGGTGAAAGCAGCTTCCAGCGATGAAACCGGATTCGCCCGGGCGAATGCCCCTGGGGACGGTGGCGTGCACGCGATTTCGCACACCGGCAAAATGGATGAAGAGGCCCGCCCCGATGCCGGCGATGTCGACGGAGTCCCGGTCTTTGAGCCGTTGGCCGACGCGCAAGTCGGCGAGTGGGCGCGCTACGGCGCTCTCGATTCGGCGGAACTGATCTACCGGGTCGTTCGTGCCGAGGCGGCCACGGTGCGGACCGAGGTTGTGGTTTACGAGGGCGGCAGGCCTCTGGGGCTGCCCACGGTTCGCGAGGACATGCGCACGTGGGACCCGCCGGCCAGCCTGGCCCGCGGCGTCGGAGCCCGGCGGATCGCCCGCCGCTGCACGATTGAGGTCGCGGGCCGGCCGTGGGACGCGCTGCTGTACGAGGATCGGTGGACGGACGAGGGAATCGCGTATCTGCGCCGCACCTGGGTCAGTCAAGCGTCACCAGTTTTTGGAACTCTGGTAATGGAACTTCACGGGGACGACGCTCTCGAAGCACGCCTGGAGCTGAAGGCCTTCGGGGTTGAAGAAGCCACGGCAGCCTCCGCAGAGACCGCGGCCCCGTAGACTCGCCCAATTGGGATGCGGCGGAAACAACGGGGACCGGCACGCGGCCTTTGTTCTCACACCTTGCTGGTCAACCGCCTACCGGCTTGACGTTCGTCTTTCGGGTCGGCACCAACCTGGCGCAGGGAATTCCAGGGACTATTTCGCCGCGTTGGCGCAACGATTGGGCAATGTTGGGCTTGAAATCATCGGGGGCAGCGGCGAGGCCGGCCTTGAGCGCCGCCAGCGACTTGCCGCCCGGGATG
>DATIKE010000500.1:0-14471 GCA_035477895.1 Phycisphaerae bacterium | reverse complement strand
GCAGGCAGGGAAGCCGGTCCCACACGGGTTTTGGGACAGGCTTTTGTTCACGGAAGGGGCCGGAAGTTTCGCATGAATCCGCAACGACCATTCGAGCCGGCAGCCCGAGTCGGTCGGGCCGCCGGTGGAGATCCCGAAGTGGGTGACGTCGGCGAAATCCAGGCCCTGTTCAATGGTGTTCAGCAGTTTCTGGAACCCCGGGAAGCCGCCCCGGCCGGTAAAGCTGACATGAACGGCCAGATGATCTCCGCGGTCGACGTAGGGCGAGGGTGCCATCGAATCGATGATGATCCCGCTGGCGGAAGCGAGGGAAGTCACGCTGGCCAGGTACTGCTCGACCTGACGAACGTCCGGCAACCCGCCGCCCCGGCTGGACAGTCGGTCCGCGCTGGTTTTGATCTCCTCGCCGAGACGTTGCCGCTCGGTCTGGGCATCGGACAACTCGCGGCTGAGGCGCGTGCAGGTGTCGCGGGCTTCGGTCAGGCCCGACGAGGTCGGGAGCCAGCCCGCGGACAGCAGACCGACTCCGACCGCGGCGATGAGCGAGGCCGCGCACGCGCCGATCAGATCGATCCTGCCCAGTTCAATTCGTCCGAGCTTCAAGCAGTGTGCCCTACCATTCGCAAACCAGTGTGAACCCGATCATTTCCTTTTCGCCCATCTTGTCCCGGCGGGCTTCCTCCAGGCGCACTGAACGGAAAATCCTCGTGCGGTTCATCTGCTCAAGCAGCGAGATGAGGTCGCCGTGTTCAGAGGCGGCGCCCGCGACCCGCACCACGCGAACCCCGGCCGGCGCCTTTGTTTGGGCTGCCTCGCGCGTATCGTTGAATGCCGCGAGGGATGCCTCAGCGAAGCGCGACGGCTCGGTTTTCAACTCCGTGAGCACGAC
This sequence comes from Phycisphaerae bacterium, assembly GCA_035477895.1. Taxonomy (GTDB): domain Bacteria; phylum Planctomycetota; class Phycisphaerae; order UBA1845; family PWPN01; genus JAPKGY01. The sequence goes on along the minus strand of DATIKE010000500.1, from coordinate 13,582 downwards.
CTCCGAAGGCGCGATGAGGCTGAGATTGCCGAGCCATCGGCTCCAGTAGTGTTTTTCGCGGAGGGACTCGGCCACCTTGAGATCCGCGGCGAGGGCCTTGGCCCTGGCCTGCAAGGCCTCTCGCTCCATTGATTCGTGGGCGAGGGAGGCCTGGAGCAGGTTGATCCGCTGCTGTTGGGTGCGCACTTCGCGGACCCGGAAGTTCGCCAGGAGGGCAGTGCCGACCTGGACGGCGGCCAAGAACAGGCACAGGCCGATCCAGAACCGCCGTCGTTGCCGCTGACGGCGGCGACGCTGCAGGTCGCGGGGCAGCAGATTGACGCGAATGCTCATGACTCCACCTCCCCCAGGGCCATCCCGACGCATCCGGCCATCACCGCGAAGACATCCGGTTGGGCCATGGGATGATTGGCGGCCAGGTGCACCGCCCCCTCGGCGGCCGCGGGCCTTACCGGCACGCCCAGTTCGCCGGAAAGCCAGCCGGCCACCCCCGGCATTCTTGCGCCGCCACCGACCAGCACCAGGGATCCGACCTGTCGACGGGGATACTGTTCCATCACGAAACGGAAAGCCCGCTCGATGTCGGCGACCATCTCGGCCAGCGATCCCTTGAGGACCGACAGGAGGACGCCCGGCAGGGCGACCTCGTCGAGCTGGCTGGTGTTTTCCATGAGCGTTCGGCATCCGCGAAAGTCCGATCCGATGCCGCACTTCCGCTTATGATACTCGGCGACGCCGTACTCGGTCCGCAGTTCGCGGGCAATCAACTCGGTCCAGGTGTGGCCGCTTCCCCGGACGCGCCGGGCAAAGACGGGCGTGGACTCGACGGTGAGGTAGAGCCTGAAGGAATTGAATCCCAGATCGAGAACGCCCCAGATTTCCCCGGCGCTGCACTGGGCGGTCGCGCGGCATGCCCGAATCAGAGCCGTGGCGGCCGGCTCCACCTGGGCGCAGTCGATCTGATTCCTGCTCAGAGACTCGACCGTATCGGCGATGCTTCTACCGGGTGCGGCGACGGCCATAGCATTGGCACCACTGCTCATGGGGGTGGGCAGCGGCCAGACGCCGATTTCCGCGCTGTCGACTGGCTGGCTGACCTGCCGGCCGACCTCCCATCGAATGGCCTCGGCGGGATCGCCCGCGGTGCCGGACCAGACGGCCTCCGGAACGGTGAGCAGGCAGTATTCCACGTCGGCGGAACCGATGATCAGGCCGGTGCGACGGGAGTCGAACTGATCGAGGGCGGCCGCGGGGGAGATTTCCCAGCCGGCATCGCTTTCCTCGCTCTTTTCCGGGGTCAGGGCGGCAAGCGACGACTCGATGTTGAACCAGTGAATGATGCCGGGCCCTGAATCGCCGAAGCTGAGCTGCACCGCGCGCAGGGAGCGGGTGCCGCGGTCCAGAGCGATGATGGAGGACCGGGATCGCCATCGCCGCATGACTCAGCCTCCTCCCGCCAGCGTGGCAATATCGAACATCGGCATGAACAATGAGATGGCCACGAGGCCCACGACCGCGCCCATGAGAATGAGGATGGCCGGCTCGATGATTCGGGCGAGCGAAGTGACGATCTGGGTATTCTCGGATTCCATGGCTTCGGCGACAAAGAGCAGGGAGTTTCCGAGCCGTCCGCTTTCCTCTCCGGTCAGGACGGCCGCGGCCATTGTCGGCAGAACGAGCGGCGACTCCTGCAGGGCCTCGCCGAGGCGGCGTCCCTCGGTCACCGCCTTCTCGACGCGGTCCATGAGTCCGAGGAATGCGGTGCTGCGTGTCGCACTCCTGGCGAGGTGGATGGCATCGATCAGTCCCACGTTGTTGGCGACCAGCACGCCCCAGATGCGGAAGAGCTTGGCGAGGATCAGTCGGCGGATCAGGGCGCCGGCGACCGGGATGTCGGTGTAGACGCCGGCCCACCAGCGTTGCCCGAGGGGGCTGCGGAATAACAGGACGGCCGAGGTGATCGCGGCCGCGAGGGTGAACAGGACCAGCAGCCAGTGTCCGTCGAACCAATCGGCCAGGCCCATCATGATCCGGGTCGAGGCCGGCAGATCCGCGTCGAGGACCAGGAAGAGCTGGCGGAACCGAGGGAGCACGAAACCGAACATGCCGACCATGACGCCGAAGCACATCACGATAAGGAGGCAGGGGTATATGAGGGCGCCGATGATTTTCTGGCGGACTTCCTGCCGGCGACGGGTATAGGTGGCAATCTGGTCGAAGGCCTCGACCATTCGTCCGGTCGATTCACCGGACGCGGTCAGGCTTCGATAGACGCCGTCGAAGATCTCGGGGCGGTCGGCCATTGCGGCGCTGAGCGGGACGCCGTCCTCGACCCGCCGACGGAGGTGATGCACGAGGTTCAGCATCGCGGGGTTCTTGGTCTGAGTCTCCAGGGCGGCCAGGGCGGAGATCATCCTGGCGCCGCTGCCCAGCAGCATGGCCATCTGCTGCGTGAAGTAGACCAACTCTTTCCAGCGGACTCTGCCTCTCCGGGAGCCGCGGCCGCGGGCCGGCTCCCTGGCGGCTGCGGGTTCGTCTGCCGTCTCCGACAGGCGGGTGACCAGGAGGCCCCGCGTTCTCAGGAGGCGAGCGGCCTCGTCGAGAGACCCCGCCTCGATGACGTCCCGGATTGGGTGGCCGGAGCGGTCGATGGCCTGGTATGCGAAGCTCATCGCTCACCTCCGTTTCCCGATTCGGCGCTGGCGGCAGCCAGGGCAGGCTCCGGCCGGGTCGGCGCGGCGGCGCCTGTCTGGGGCGAATCCCGCTTCTCCTCCGCGCGGATCTGTTCCTCGGTGTCCGTATGCGTGACGCGGAGGACCTCTTCGAGCGTGCTCCGTCCGGTTTCCACGAGGTAAAGGCCTTCCTCGCGCAACGATCGCCAGCCATTCCGACGGAGGCAAGTCTTGATGCTCTGCTCATCCTTCTGATGGTGGATCATATCGCGCAGGCTGTCATCCACCTCGATGACTTCGTAGACGCCGAGTCGCCCCTTGAAGCCGGAATCGTGACACTGCCGACAGCCGCCGCCTTTCTGGAACGCTCGGGGGCCCATCTTCTCCCAGCCGGCCTGGGCGAGAGCGGTCGGCGAGGGGAAGTAGGACGTTCGGCAATGTGGGCAGATCGTCCGGGCGAGTCGCTGGGCGACGACGCCGTTGAGACAGGAGGCGATCAGGTAGGGTTCGACGCCCATGTCCGTGAGACGGGTGATCGCCCCGGGGCTGTCGTTGGTATGCAGCGTGCTGAGCACGAGGTGGCCGGTGAGGGCGGCCTGAATGGCCACGCCGGCGGTGTCGGCATCGCGGATCTCGCCGACCATGATGACGTCAGGGTCCTGGCGCAGGATGGAGCGGAGGGCCCGCGAGAAGGTCATGCCGACGTGCTCGGCCACCTGAATCTGATTGATGAGGTCGAGCTGATACTCGACGGGATCCTCGACGGTGACGATGTTCCGCTCCACGCTGCGGAGCAGGTCGAGGGCGGAATAGAGCGTGGTGGTCTTGCCGCTGCCCGTGGGTCCGGTCACCAGGACCAGGCCGTGCGACTTCATGAGCATCCGCCGGAAGGCGTCCATGGCCTTGGGGCAAAAGCCCAGCGTCTCCAGCTCGATCTTGAGGTTTGACTTGTCCAGGATGCGCATGACCATCTTCTCGCCGAGAATGGTGGGCATGCTGGACACGCGTATATCGATCTCGCGGCCGTCGGCGACGATGTGGACGCGGCCTTCCTGGGGCAGACGTTTCTCCGCGATGTCCATTTTCCCGATGACCTTGATCCGCGAGATGATGGCCGCGTGCATCGAGGAAGGGGGGGCCATGAGCTTGCGAAGCACGCCGTCGATGCGGTAGCGGATACGGGTGTTCCTGCGGTCGGGCTCGACGTGAATGTCGCTGGCCCCGTCGCGGATGGCGGTGAGCAGGGCGAGGTTGACCAGGTTGATGATCGGGCTTCCGTCGATCATCTGATCGAGGTCGGTGACCGGGTTGTCATCGACGCTTTCGCGTTCGACGACTTCCAGCTTGCTCTCCTTGAGGGAGACGAGGAACTCGTCGACGGACACGTCGCCGGTCAGGTACTTCTGGGAAAACTCCTCGACGTCTTTCTCAAGAGCCAGGATGGGCCGGATATCGAGCCCGGTGATCTGGTGGAGGCGGTCGATGGTCGGCAGGTTCTGGGGTTCAGCCATGGCCACGGTCAGCCGATTGCGGACCTTGAACATCGGTAGGGCGCGGAGGCGTTTGGCCTCCTCGCGGTCGATGAGCTTGGCGGCGGCCGGATCAACCAGGCCGTGGCGGAGGTGGCAGCCATTGACGCCGAGCTTGCGGGCGAGGGTCTGGACCAGGACATGCGGCGAGACGACGTTCTGCCTGACGAGGATCTCGCCGAGTTTCTGCCCCGTCTGCTGGTGCTCGGAGAGCGCGGCCTGCAACTGGCTCTCGTCGATGACACCCGCCTCGAGCAGTGTCTGGCCAAGCTGGATCTTCTGTCGCAGCATGATTACAGGAAGCTCCTCACAGCGCTGTCCACCGAATCAAACACCTCGAACTCTCCGAGCAGTTCGGTCAGGTCCAGGATCTCGCGGCATGTTTCGGTCAGGCCGGCGAGCTTGGCGGCCTGACCGTCAGATCTCTGGCGGTCGGCAAAGTCGAGCATCGTTTCCAGGATCCTGGAGTCCGCGTAGGGCACGTCGCTCATGTCCAGAACGATGCGGCCCGCGGCGGATTGGCGGGTGGACTCGATGGCCGCGACCAGTTCATCGGCCTCGGCCTGGGTTATCGCGCCGTGTGGGGCCACCACTCCGACGCTTCCCACCCTCAGTCGATCGATCTTCACGATGACTTCTCCGCCGGACGGCTCCCGATCCCCTCGGAGAGCGGCGAGTCCGCTCCCGGGCTCAGGTCGGCCGTGCACAGGGTTTCATTCAGGCGTCGGGCCTTCGCCGACGCGGAAAGGGCACCTCTCAGAAGTTCTTTCAGCCCGGCCGGTCTGACCCGCGAAGCCGGCGGGGTTTCGCCCCAGGCCAGGTGTTCGGGGCTCTCTGGGACGTCCACCCGGTAGTCACACGCCAGGCCGCAACGAACGTTGACCCGAAACGGGGAATCGTCGGACGGCGGCAAGCCCGGCGCAGTGGATGATCCTGGTGCCCACGAATCAGCCGATGAACCGCGGATGGCGTCGCCGATCGCCTCCTGAACCCAGTCGATGACCCGCATTCCGATCAACCGGCCGAGGGAAAGGTCCAGCCAGCGGAGGAGGAGGACGAATCGATCGTCGCTGAAGCGGCCCACGAGGTCGCCGGTGCGCAGCTTTCGGCGAAGGGCGCGTCCGGCCTCCTGGATCACGCGATCGCGCAAGCTCCACAGGCCTTCGTCGTCGAATCGCCGCAGGCCTTCCAGGGCGACCGCCAGCAGGGCGACCGGCTCGCCATCGTGCCGGGCCTCGGCGATCGAGGTCTCGGCCATTCTGAGGAAATCGACTCGGTTCAGGACGCCGCTGCCGCGATCGGTGCGACGGACGATTTGCAGGCACTCGTGATCGCGCACGTGAAGCCAGAACCCGGTGACCAGATCAGCGAGGGCGTCCAGCAGGTCGTGATTGGCCAGATGCGGCTCGTCGAGGTCGCCGACGACGACCAGGCCGATCGAACGGTTGCTCGGGCCGTCGTTTTGCGGCGAGAGCCCTGCTTTGTGATCGCGGATGGGGAACACCCATGCGGCGGGACCCTTGGCCATGCTGATGGGGGCATGTTGGGGCGCCGGAAGAGGCCCGGCGGCATCCTCCGTCTCGCCGGCGAGCCGGTCGACCAGGGGGCCGTGGTTGAGGTCGCCGCGAATGTATCGCCGGCCCACGGAGATCGCGTGCCGCATCAGGCCGGTCGGGGCCGACAGATTGGCCGAAGTGCCGGCCTCGTCGGTCAGGGGGCGCAGGGCCTGCCCGCCCTCGACCACATGAAAGATCCTGACGCGCTTGGCGTCGATCACGTCGAGCAGCATCTCGCGAAGGAGTTGATCGAAAGCCGGCCAGAGGCTGTCGCTGTGGTCCCGTTCAGCCCACCATCTCAGGAATCTTGAGGGCAGGGTACTCGGATCCCCGGCAAGGATCGTTGAGTGGGTTGCGGCTGGCGACGTGCCGTCATGTCGGGTCGAACGCGGCATATCCTCGTCCAGCCCGCTCAAGAGGCGTCCGGGGCCTTGTCGTTCGGAGCTATCGGTGAGTTTCATGAGCCTGCCTCCTTGAGCGTCGGCCCGAAGAGTTCCTCCAGTTCGGCCGGGTGCAGGTGTTGAAGCTCTTGCAGCACCCGTTCGAACGCTTCCACGACTGCCGGATCGAGCTTCGTTCCGGCATCCTGGCGGAGGATGCCCAGGGCCTGCCGGACATCAAAGGCCTGTCGATAGGCCCGGTGGGAGGTGAGCGCGTCGAACACGTCGACCACGTGCATGATCCGCCCGGCCAGCGAGATTTCCTGGCCACGCAGACCGTTGGGGTAGCCTGTGCCGTCGCAGTTCTCGTGATGCTCCATGACGATCCGTATCACGCCCGAGAGGGCGCCCACGGGTTTCAGCACTTCATGACTCATCTGCGGATGCTGCTTGATAACGGTGTATTCCTCGTCCGTGAGCCGGCCGGGCTTGTTGAGTATCGCCTCAGGGATGCCGATCTTGCCGATGTCGTGCAGCAGGCCCGCCCATTCAAGCTCCTGGAGCTGCTCGGGCGGGAGCCCCATCTCCTGGCCGGTCAGGCGGGCCAGAATGCCGACCCGCTCCGAGTGGCCGCAGGTGTACCGGTCTTTCTTGTCGATGGCGCTGACCAGGGTCCGTACGGTCTCGAAGCTGGTGCGATTCAGTCGTTCCACCAGGTGGAGATTCCGCAGCACGTGTCCGGCGTAGGCCAGCACCGAGTCGAAGAGGAGCATGTCGCCTGAGGTGAAGGCGTGGCGGCAACGGGCCGCGCACATGATGAGGGGCTCCGCGCCTTCGCCTTCGCGAAGCGGCCCGGCCATCAGGTGCGTCCGCCCTTGCCGGAGGGAGCAGGTGGTGGAGATCGTCCGCACGAGCACCTTCTGGCCGGCATGGATCTCCTCGACCATTGCCGCGGCATGGTCTTCAAGCTCGTCCGGCAGCCGGCACCGACCGCAGGTCTGCGGATCGGGGTGTTTGAAATCCTCGCCGGGGCGGCCGTGCCCGACGCACCAGACCCCCTGGGCGTTCAGGCTGGTCCGAAGCCGTTCGCACAGCAGGCGCTTGACCTGGTGCGAGTCGGTCAGGTTGGCCACCTGGGCGGTGATGTCGAAGACGAGATTGAGCTGTTCGTAAGTGTGAAGGACCTCGTCGGCGAGGGCTTCGTTTTCCCGCAGCAGTTCCTCGCAGCGGTCGACCGCGCCGTCGAGATCCGGGTTCGCGGTCGGGCTTTCGGCCGTGATCCGGAGCGTGCCCTTTGCCAAGGCGTCGCCGAACGGAATGTCATGCACAGCATCAGTCATTACAGGATGTTCCGATCGCGGCCGTCGGTGCCACCGCCCGGCCCGCCAGACTCTCCTCCACCAGACGAATCAGGCGCGAGGGGCTGAAGGGTTTCGGGTGCACCGCGCCGCCGTAAGCCGCGATTTGCCGTTCGATCTCCTTCTGGTCGCATCTGGAACTCAGGATGATCACGCCGCCGGGAAGAACATCTTCGCGGGAGGCAACTTCGAGCACCTGCAAACCCGACATGCCGGGCATGTTGATGTCGCAAATCATCAGGTCGATGCCGCCGGCCCTGAGTTGCCCGAGGGCCTCCACTCCGTCGGCGGACTCTCGCACCGTGTGTCCGTTGCGTGTCAGCCACAGAGAGATCACGCGCATGATGTGCCGGTCGTCCTCTGCCACCAGAATGATTGCCATCCGTCGGCTCCTTGTTTCCGCTTCATGTGCCCCGGACGGGGAAGGTGACGTGGAACGTCGAACCCCGGCCGGGCGTGCTCTCCATGGTGATGCTTCCTCCGTGCAGCCGCACCGTTTCCTTCACGATGGCCAGGCCCAGACCGGTGCCCGGCTCCGCCTCGACCTGCTCGTCGCGCACGCGGTAGAACTTGTCGAAGATCTTTTCGTGGTGCTCGGGGGCGATTCCAATACCGGTGTCCGATACGGAAACGCGCAGGCTGGTCGGTTCGCGTCCCGACTGGAGTTCGGGTTCGGTCGCGCACAGGACTTCCACATGCCCCCCGGAAGGGGTGTACTTGACCGCGTTGCCGACCAGGTTGGCCAGGACCACGGCGAGTCGTTCCTTGTCACCACGGATGACCGGCAGCTTGGGCGGAAGACGCAGCCTCAGGTCGATGCCCTTGGCCGAAGCGTGGGCCTGCATGTCCTGGACCACGTCGCGGATCATCCGATCCACGTGGACGTCCCCGAAGTTGAGTCGTGCGGTGCCGACCTGCAATTGCGAGATGTTGAGTATGGCCTCGACCAGCCGGCTGAGCCGTTCCGTTTCCCCGGAGATGACGTTATAGCATTCGCGCAGGGTCGTCGGGTCGTCGAGCACGCCGTCGGCCAGTGTTTCGGCGTAGGCGCGGATGCTGGTCAGGGGAGTGCGCAACTCGTGGGTCACATGGTACAGAAAGGCCTCCTGGGCCCGCTCCATTTCCTTGAACTGGCTGACGTCCTGGATGAACACCACGCTGCCGCCGGCTTGGGCATCCTTGTCCAGGGGAACCGAGGCGAACCGGATCGTGGTGGATCCTTCGGCGTTCTCGATGGTATGGTCGACCCACCGCCCCGCGCCCCGGCCGGCCACCAGGGCTTCCGCGTGCAGCCCTTCGGGCAGAACCCGATCAAGGGTTTTGCCAGTCAGTTCGTCCTCCTGCTGGTTCAGCATCCGGGCCGCCGACCGGTTGGCGAATGACACCTGTCCGCCTTCCTCCAGGACGAGCATGCCATGGGGCATCTGGCGCAGGACGGCGGCCAGTCTTTCCGAACGGTAGGCGTCGAGTGACGATCCGACGGCGGATCGCAGTTTGGTGGATTGCACTTCCTGTTGAAGATCGTGGGTGAACTCGACGAGGCGGTTCCAGGCGGCCGCGGACTGGTCCATCGAGTCATTCAGTCGCAGCAGGGCCAGCCGATCCGACAGGCTCTCGGAGAATGTCAGCAGGCGCTGGCGGATCGCGGCCAGCGGGTGCAAGGATCGCGACAGGATCCGGTACACCAGCCAGAATGCCCCCATGGCCGCCAGGGCCACGCAGCCGACCGACATCAACCAGTCCGCGCCCAGGCCGACGTCACCGTTTGTGGAGGTCTCGATCAGGAGCCACGCAAGTGGCGTGGCGAGGGCGTGACCGGTGGTCTCGGCGGCCTGTGCCGGCGACGAACTTGCCGACTCACCGGCCGCGACCGTTGCCGCCTGTGAATTGGCCTTGGGGCGAATCAGGCGGATCGCATGGAGACTCATGCCGTCGTTGCCTCCGGGGTTCAGCCTGGAGACCTCGACCTCATTGACGCCGATCAGTTCATCGAGAACCGTCTCGTCGATCTGTTTGCCGACCCGCGAGCAGTCCGCGGCGGCCACCACGGTTCCCTGTCGATCCACAATCTCGCATCGCAGGATACCGGGTTCGTTTTTTGCTCTGCGCAGCTCCGCGGCGACGGTTCTGGAATCATTGCCCCCGCCGGCCAAATGGATTGCCCGGGCCAGCCAGACGGCCTGGCGACCGACCTGTGCCTCTCGCAGTTCGCGGCTTGCCTGGCGATGTATGCCGATGGCGACCAGTCCGAGGGCAACGATAACCCCGAGGTACAACCCCGCCAGGCTGAGAGCCGCCCAGTTCGGAATCGCCACCGGTCTTTTTCCCCACCTTTTGATGAGCCGCCAGTCCATTCTGTCTCCCCGGGACCGATAACTGCGGGTGCAGGCACGTTGGCGCGCAACTTGCCGGCGCGTGGGCAGCAGGTCCCCGGGGCTGATATCGTGTCGGTGTCATCAGGACTTAAGGCTTACCCGGGACCCGGATAACTCAAGGTCCGCATATGGGGAGTCGATACCGATAATCAAGCGTGGAAACGGGGAAACCGTGCGCTTGCCCTGCCTTCGGCTCGCGAACGCGCCGTCGTCGGGGCCTGGAAGTTGCAGTCTACAGTCTATCGCCAGGATTCATACATGAGTTGGCGGGGTCGACCGTTGTTTTTCGGACTGATCGCCGCAATCGCGGTGTTGTCGGCCACGATAATGGCTCGCGCGGCCGACATTCAGTCGCAAACGGTCAGCCTGTCCGGCCCCGCCTCGCGTCCCGCGGGGTCCAGCCTGTTGGGGTTTCTGGGTCGCCGATTGCGGTCTCCCTCCAGCGCACCGGCAGCCAGCGCTCCCGCGGAGCCCGACAGCCCTTCCACTGAGATGATCCCGGCCGAGGTCGAAGTGCGGGTGGACGCAAGGGGAACAATCGAGCTGCACGTGGCCGACGCCGATCTGTCCAGCGTGCTCAGGCTGCTGGGCAGGCAAAGCCGGCGCAACATCGTCGCCTCCAAAAATGTCAGCGGCAAGGTCACCGCCGACCTGTACGACCTGACCATTGAGCAGGTGCTGGACGCGATCCTGGGGGCCAACAACTGCGGCTGGCTGATCCGCGACCACCTTATCCACGTCTACACAAACGAGGAACTCGCCCGCATCGAGGCTGACGGCCATGCGCCGGTCTGTCGGGTGTTCCGGCTGAAGCATGTCACCGCGGAGGAAGCCAGCAAGCTGATTCAGCCGCTGCTCAGCAAGGACGGCAAGGTCACCGCGACGTCCAAGTCTCTGGCGGGTGTGACGGAAGGCGTCAAGGAGGCCGCCGGCAACACACTGGCCGGCGAGGAACTCATCATGGTGATGGACCTGCCCGACCGCGTCGAGGCGGTTGCCCAAGTGATCAGGGAAATCGACTCCCGCCCGAAGCAGGTCCTCATTGAGGCCACCATCCTCCGTGCCCAGCTCAACGAAAACAACTCGCTGGGCATCGACTTCAATATTGTCGGGGGCGTGGATTTCGCGATGCTGAACTCTTCCAGCACGGGTGTGACCGACCTGACGGTGGGCGACCTGCCCCAGAATCGCTTCAACGACAGCAATTACGCCCTCCGGCAGGACCTGACCGCCGCCGTGCCGCCGGGAGGCTTCACCTTCGGCATCATCAAGAACAACATCGCCACCTTCATCCGGGCTCTCGAGCAGGTCACGGACACGACGGTGGTCGCCAACCCCAAGGTGCTGGCCCTCAACAAGCAGCGGGGCGAGGTGATCGTGGGCCGGCGCGACGGCTACCTCACGACCACCGTGACCCAGACCGCCTCCATCCAGAATGTCGAGTTCCTCGAAACCGGCACCCAGCTCATCTTCCGGCCTTTCGTCGAGGACGACGGGTACGTGCGGATGGAGATACACCCGAAGGACAGCACCGGCGGGCTGACGGCCGCCAACCTGCCCTTCGAGCAGACCACCGAAGTGACGACGAACATTACCGTGCGCGACGGGCAGACGATCCTGATCGGCGGTCTGTTCCGCGACGTGGGCAGTTCCGGACGCAGCCAGATGCCCTATGTCGGCAACATCCCCGTGATCGGATGGCTCTTCCGTGGCCAGCATGATTCGACCCAGCGCGAGGAGGTCATCATTCTTCTGACCGTTCATCTGGTCAAGGATGACCAGGATCTCGCCGACCAGAGCCGCAAGGCCGTTGAGGACGTCGAGCGTTACCGTGTGAGCATGCGCGACAGCCTCCTGCCTTACGGGCGCGAGCGGCTTGCCCAGGCCCACTATCACTGGGCGATGCAGCACCAGGCCAAGGGGCGGCTGGACATGGCCCTGTGGGACGCGCGGATCGCCTCGCACCTGAATCCGAAATTCCTGGCCGCCATCGAACTGACCGAGAAGCTGTCCAACCGCAGGGCCTGGGATGACGACGGCAGTTCGGTCCGCGACTTCGTGTTGAAGGAGACCCTGAAGGAAAAGGGGATCACCGGCCCGCTGTATGAACGGCCACGGCGCGAGGTGTCGGCCGGGGAACCCGGCCCGCAGGCGGCTCTTTCCGACACCGGGGAAGACGCAGCCCCGGCGGCCGACGGAAAATGAGGCGATTGCCGATGAGATTCACCCGTACCATGCTGACTCTCTCGCTGGTGCCGGCCTTTCTGGCCGGATGCAACCAATTAACACCCAAAGACTCCCGCAAGGAGGCCCAGGAACGATGGTCCCAGGTGCGCGGGCGCATGAAGCTGCAAGTTGCCCAGGAGCATCTTCGCACCGGACGGCTGGCTGAGGCGGAGTCGCAACTGAAGGACGCGATGGCCTTGGATCCCCGGTGTGCAACCGCCCATGTGCTGATCGCCCGGGTGAGCATGGAAAGAGGAGAGCTTGCCGCGGCCCGAAATGCCCTGAATGGCGCCATCGAACTGAGCGGAGAGACCGGTGAGGTCGCGTATCTATTGGGCGTTCTGGCCGAGTGGAGCGGTGATCACGAGACCGCTCTGGCCTGCTTCCAGCGGTCGATGGAACGCGACGGCCCCTCGCCGACCTGCATCGTGGCCCGGGCGGAAACACTCGTGGCCCTGAAGCGTTCCGATGAAGCACTGGATCTGATTCAAAGGCATCGCAACGATTTCGCGGGGAACCGCGCGATGAGCTCGCTGGCCGGCGACATCCACACGATGCTCGGTCACTACAACGAGGCGGTGGATGCATACCGGGAGGTTGCCCTGCTCGCGCCGGCCGACTGGCAGGCCCAGATGCAGTACGGGACAGCTCTGGCCCGATGTGGACGCCACGCCGAAGCGGTCCGAGTCCTGGAGCCGCTTGTGAAGGAGAACCGCGACCTGCCTGCTTCGGCTCGTCTGGCTCTGGGGCGGTCGTATCTGGAGCTCGGCAATCCGGGTGCGGCCCATGCCGCATTCAGACAGGTATGCGACAGCAACGCCGCCGGACCCGAGGAGTGGACCTGGCTTGCGCGGGCCGCTCTGCGGCAGGACGATCTGGCGGGTGCCCGGCAGTCGGCCGAGAAAGCTTGTGCATCCTCAACGAATAATCCATCCACGTTCCTGCTTCTGGCTCACGTATGTATTCGTCAAAGGGACTTCGAGAAGGCGCGGTCGGCGTTGCACGCCTGCCTTCAGATCGACAGCGGCCAATGGCTTGCCCACTACCTGATGGGTGAGGTGCAGAAAGCCACCGGCCGATCGTCCGAGGCGGCCTTCCACTACCGCATGGCGATCGAGTCCGACCCCTCACAGAGCCAGGCCCGGCAACTGGTGGCCCAGGCCCTGCCGGCCTCGTCGCGGTGATGGCCGTCATGAGGGGGGGAATGGTTGAATGGGTCATTTCCTCGTTTTCGGACGAGATTCCCACGATCATGGGAGGACTATAATCGCTGTGACGGCGGGAAATCTGGGATCCCGCCGGCTGAAAAAGGCGGATTATGGAAAACCGGCCGGCCGGTCGATCGTATAAGGAGATGATGAAGGGGGATATTCGCGTACGCGGTCTGTTCCGAAAAAGGAGAGTGGCATGTATCTGCAAATCGTTTCCCGGGACGGAAGACTGAGTACTACCTTGCGAGAATCCATCCAGGAACGGGTGTTGTTCG
>DATIKE010000499.1:0-8061 GCA_035477895.1 Phycisphaerae bacterium | reverse complement strand
GCAAGGGCAAACCTGGGTTGTATGCATCCACGGCCACGGCTCGACCGGCGAGCAACTCTACACCCGCCAGGATATCCGCCGATCTTGGCTGCCGCTGTTCAACCGCCACGGCTTCGGCATTCTCACGCCGAACCTTCGCGGCAACGCCTGGATGTCGCCCCGGGCCGCCGCCGACCTGAACGGCCTGCTGCAATACGTCCGCGAGCGCTACCTTGTGGATCGTTTCATCCTGGCCGGCGGCTCGATGGGCGGCACGAGCAACCTGATTTACGCCGTCCTCCACCCCGAGGACGTGGCCGGCGTGGTCGCCCTGTGCCCGGCCGCCGACTTGACCTCCTATTACCAGTGGTGCCGCCGGCAGTCCACGGTTGCTATCCTCCAGCAGATCGCCGACGCCATCGCCTCGGCCTACGGCTGTCCGCCAGAGTCCTGCCCGGACCTGTACCGCGAGCATTCGGTCGTCGTTCACGTCCACCGCCTCACCATGCCCGTTTACGTCGCCCACGGCGGACAGGACACGATCATCCCTATCGCCCAGGCGCGCGTCCTGTACGGCGAGATCCGGTTCAAGGGTGTTTTTCACTTCTGCGAGATCCCCGAGGGCGACCACGACGCCCCTCTGCGCAACATGACCGACGGCATCGAATGGGTGCTCAAGCGAATGCGGTGATGCGAGCGGGATACCCTTCACCTTCAGCCGAATTGCCCGCCTGTAATCCATCAACACGATGACGTCTTCACGTCATGTGTGTCTTCAGCATTTCGGATGTACTGTATTCCACGGCTCTCCACGACAGGTGCTCGATGCACAATTAATCTTATGCAAATCTAACAGGCGCCGCACCATTGCCTAACCGTCTCCTTTTACACTCTCAGCGATTCGACCGGACCTTGGACAAGAGAACTTGTCTCGAAAAAACAGGAGAACACGCCATGACCGAGCCCAAAGACAGTCGCGGTTTCACACTGATCGAGCTGCTTGTGGTCGTAGCCATCATCGGGTTGCTCGTCGCGATTCTGCTGCCCTCCCTGGCGAAGGCTCGCGATACGGCCAAGGGCGCCGCCTGCGCCAGTTATCTGCGGACATTTGGCTCCGCCTTCGAGGTCTACGCGAGCAGCAACCGGGGCGTCCGCAGCTCGGGAGCCTTTGATTACCTGCGCGACGGCGACGTTCGGAAGATCGGCTGGGTTGCGGACGTCATCAACCTCCGCGTCGGCTCACCCGGCAAGATGCTCTGCCCGACCAACCGCTTCCAGGTCAACGAAAAAGTGGCCGACTACTGCGGAGCCGCATCCACGGGAACGATTAACCCGAACCGCCATCCGAACGGCATCGCAATTCCGATCGTGCCCATCGGCAATGCATCCGCCGAATTCTGGACCAGGGGCTACAACACAAACTACACGACCACTTGGCATTTCTCCCGAGGCGACCCGACCGCCGCCGACGGCTATGGCTCGAACGGCTCCACCATCGATCCCTCCAAGTGCCCGATGGACGGCGACGGGCCACTCGACGAGCGGCACCTTGGGGGCGGGCTGGCCTCGCCCGACCGCATTGCGGTGATGGGTGATTCCCGGGCCGGCGACAGCTCCGATTCGCTCGTGAGCCAGGCCTATGCGAACGCCATCAACGCCTTTGCCGACAAGCAGGTGATCGACGTCGGCGAGTACACCGTCGAGTCATTTACGGACGGCATGTCCGTCGATTACAGCTCGCTGACCGGCACGCCCGGCCAGATGGGACACGAGTTCAACGACATCGAGCCCCTGCACAATGCGGACAAAAATGGTGTCGGGGGCTATGCCAACGTGCTTTTCGCCGACGGGCACGTCACTGCAGTCTGGGACAACGGCGGCTACGGCAACGAGCCGGACGGCTTCCTCGGGCCTTACAAGAGCGGTAATCGATTCGAGATCAACCAGAGCGCCTTCAGGGAAATCCGCGAGCAGATGTGGTACGGCCGGCTGCGGTCCAGGCCCAGGCCCGGCGGCGGCAGTATCGAGTGACACAGGCCGCCGGTTCTATTGTCTCCGCGGTGAATCTCATCAGCCAGCCTTCGCCTGCCGCTTGGCCTTGGCGGCGGCGCTGAGGTCGATGCCGAGTTCTTCGAGCTGCTTGCCGTCGATTTCGCTCGGAGCCTCGGTCAGCGGGCAGAAGGCCTTCTGGGTCTTGGGGAACGCGGTGACGTCGCGGATGCTGGGTGCGCCGGAGAGGAGCATGGCGATGCGGTCGAGGCCGAGGGCCAGGCCGCCGTGCGGCGGCGGGCCGTACTGCAGGGCATTCATGAGGTGGCCGAACTTGACCTCGGCCTGCTCGTCGTCGATGCCCAACATGCGGAAAATCCGCGATTGCACATCCTGCCGATGAATACGGATCGACCCGCTGCCCAGCTCCACGCCGTTGAGCACCGAGTCGTAGCTCTTGGCCCGGACCCGGCCCGGCTCGCTCTCCAGGAACGCCAGGTCCTCGTCGTGCGGCATGGTGAACGGGTGGTGCATGAAGACCCAGCGCTTGTCCTCCTCGGACCACTCAAAGGCCGGCATGTCGATGATCCAGAGGAACTCCCAACGGTCCTTGGGGATCAGCTTGCGTCGCTCGGCCAGCGTGGTCCGCAGCCAATTCAGGTGCCTGCACACGTTGGCGAAGCTGCCGGCACCGAAGAACACCAGGTCGCCGTCTTTCACCCCGACCGTTTGGATGAGCTCAGCCGCGGCGGCCTCGCCGAAGAACTTGCCGATGCCCGTCTGGAGCGTGAGCTTCCCGTCGGCCGCCACGACCTTACACAGCGGCAGCCCGCCGGCGCCGATGCCCTGGATTTCGGCGGTCAGCCCGTCGGTCTCCTTGCGGGTCATCTGCCCGCCGCCCGACAGGCAGAGCGCCTTGACCACCCCGCCGGCCGCCAAGGCCTCCTGGAACACCTTGAACTCCGTCTTGCGGGCGACCCCGGACACATCGATCAGCTTCATCCCGTAGCGCAGGTCGGGTTTATCGCTGCCGTAGTCGCGCATCGCATCGTCGTACGACATCCGCCGGAACGGCACCGGCACCTCGACGCCGAGCACGTCCTTCCACACGTACGCCATCGACCGCTCGACCACGTCCAGCACGTTATCCACGTCGACGAACGCCATCTCCAGGTCGACCTGGGTGAACTCCGGCTGGCGGTCCGCCCGCAGGTCCTCGTCGCGGAAGCACCGCGCGATTTGCATGTACCGGTCCAGGCCGCTCATCATCAGCAACTGCTTGAACAACTGCGGCGACTGAGGCAACGCGTAAAACTGCCCGGGAAACATCCGCGACGGCACGAGGTAGTCGCGGGCGCCCTCCGGCGTCGACTTCGTGAGGATCGGCGTCTCGATCTCCAGGAAACCCTCGCGATAGTAGAAGTTCCGGAACGCCTGCAGCGTCTTGTGCCGGGTGATGATGGCTTTCTGCATCGGCGGCCGGCGAAGATCGAGGAACCGGTACTTCAGCCGCAGGTCCTCGTTGGCCTCCACGTGCTCGGCCACCTCGAACGGCGGTGTCAGTGATTTGCTCAGGATGTCGACCTCGTGCACGCTGAGTTCGATCTCGCCGGTGGGCAGCTTGGGATTGACGTTCTCGCCCCGGCTGATGACCTCCCCGCAAACCGCGATGCAGTCTTCCTTCCGCAGGGTCCGGGCGATCTTGGTCGCCGCCGGGTCGGTGTCCACGTTGAACCGGCACTGGGTTAACCCGCCGCGGTCGCGCAGGTCGATGAACACCAGGTTGTCGCCGTGGTCGCGATAGTTGTTCACCCAGCCGGCCAGGATCACGTCCTTGCCGATGTCCGACGCTCGCAATGCCCCACAGTCACACGTCCGCTTGTTGTACGCAACCGCCACGAAAGTTCTCCTCGAATCCTTCCCACCGATCCAAAGAAAGAGCCGCAGGCTTCAGCCTGCGCGGACTCTCTCGGCGGGAACTCCAACAACGCCCGCGAAAGACGGGCATGTTTCGCGAATCTTATACTCAGAACCGGGCAGTTTAAGGATTCCTAACCCGCCAGGCCAGCCGGGCCGGAGGGGACAAGTCGATCGGTGGTGTGTGATAGATCGGGCGGGGCGCTGGTATGGCCCATTTCAGAGCCCGATTCTCTCCGTGCCCCCGCACTGCAAACGGCGAAATACTCCGTATGCCAAGAAGATTACCTGAGTCCGCTCCCTTGCGGTCGCGGTTCGGAGCATTGGGCCGCGGGCGAAGCCCGGTCCACGTCTCCGGGGTGAGTTTCTCCTGCTCTCATTTCGCCCGCGTGGCCGCCGGTCGTGAGGTCGCCCGGCCGGCGGCGCGTTTCTTCACCTTCCACTCCGGCAGCGGCTGGGTCAGCGGGTGGCCGGCCAGCGGCGGGTCCTTGGCATCCGGCTGAGTTGCGGTGACAGACTTGCGGCTCAGCTTTCGCAGGTCGATCCCGAATCGGTTGAGAATCGTCGGGGTGATGTCCGCCCGGTCGCCGTTCCGCATGACACCCTTGTCGTTCGTTGTCAGGAATACGTGTGGGGCCTTGTTGTGCCGCATCAGCCCCTCGTCGAAGCCGTGGTCGGCCGTGACATAGACCAGCGTCTTGTCGTACAGCCCCGACTCCTCGAGCTTTTCGAGGATCTTGCCCGTCCACTTGTCGTTTGAGATCAGCGCGTCGTTGTACTCCTTCGAGTTCTCGCCGAAACTATGCCCCTTGTGGTCGACCTCGGCGAAGTGCACGAAGAACAAGAACGGCTTGTCCTTGTACTTGTCCAGCAGCTCCAGCGCCCGCATACCGACTTTCTGGTCTTGCATCAGGCCGAACTCCCACACGTCACAGACCTTGGACATGTTCAGGTACGGCTTGCCGGGCGTGACCAGGTACTTCGCGCCGTCCTCTTCAACGATGTTGCTTCCGGGTTCGGGCTCGAACTTCCCTTTGCGGGCCGCCTGGAGCGCCGCCCACTCCTGGTCGTCCATCCTGTCGCGCCGGCTTCGATTCTTGAGCGGAATCTTCATCACGGCCTCGACCTTGCCCGCCTCCTCATCGGTCAGCTTGACCTTCTTGGGCGGGTCGATTTCGCCGCAGTGCCCCTTCTTGCCGATCACCGCGACGGTCACGATCTTGTCCGGGCCGAAATGTTCCTCCAGCCGCTCGAACACGCTCAGCCCCGCCGGCACCGGCTGATACCTGATGTTGCTATAGACCCCGGTGACATCCGGGTCGTACCCGGTCAGGATCTGGCTCCAGCCGGCTTTCGTGTCGGTCGTTCCCCGGATGTCGATGTCCACCATTGTCCCTTCGGCGGCCAGGGCCTTCAGGGCCGGCAGCTCGCCCTTCGCCAGGCACTCCTTCACGTGTTCCCGCTGGGCCCCGTCCCAGCCGATCAGGATGATGTTCCTCGGACGATCCGCCTTATTCGCCTGGGCCCAGGCCGAGCTCACGCCGGCCAGCAGCACCATCCATATCCTCAACCCCGAGAATGCTCTGCACATGATTGTTCTCCTGTTCCACGGCCCTTTGACGGGCCGGATATATGCTGAACGCACTGGGGCATCCGTTATTGCCGTTGTGCCTTCCCGACCTTTCACAATCCCCGGCCCCATTCGAGGAACTTGCGGCACTCGATCAGCGGATCAACCTGGCCCAGGCCTTCGAGGTACTCAGCCACATAGAACCCCTTGTACCCGGCCGCCTCCAGGTCGCGGACGATCTTCGCAAAATCGATCGGCCCTTCGCCCCACGGCAACTGGATCTGCTCCCACGCCAGACCACCCGCCCGGAAACCAGTGCCGAAAACCTTCGGGTACAACTCATCGAACGGCTTGCCTTGGTTCGGGCCGGCATAGTAGTGACTCGGGTCCAGCGTCAGGCCGAGGCCCGTCACCTGCTCGCAGAGCTTCGCGGCGTCGGCCGGCAGCTCCGTCACCTGCCCCACGTGGGTCTCGACGGTCAACCGCACCTGTTGTTCGGCCGCGATGGCCTGCAGCTTGCGAAGCTTGCCGATCTGATCCTGCAAGTCGACCTTCTTCGACGGCGCCATGATGTTGATCACCTTCGCGTGCAGTCTATCCGCCAGCCTCACCAGGTTCCGGAAGTCCTGCTCGTACTGCTCCCAGGGCATGGTCTCGATCGCGTCGAACGTCAGATTCGACACGCCCAGCCGATGGGCCGCCAGCAGCCGCTCGACCCGCAAGGCCTCGGCCTCGAAGTCTTTTCGCATGTTCACCACACTGGCATGTGGAGCCCACGTCAGGCACGACAGGTCGACGTACCGGAAGCCCATGTCGGCGATCTCCCTGAAAGCCGTCTCGGTCGTCTGCTTGCGCTGACACAACGTCGAGCACGACAGCCTGTCGGCAATCCCCGCTCCACCGCCGAGTTGCCGCGCGGGCCGGCTTTCCGGCACATCCCGCGTCACCGCCACATCGCTGCGGCTGGTCAGCTCCGTGCTTTCGCAGCCGACTGCCGCCAGCACCACAAGTCCGCCAATCACCAGAAGAGCCGGATGGATCCGCATCATGGACAACTCCTCGCCGGACTGCGGCATAGAACAATACGCCAAGGGGCAATACGTCCCCGGGGAGCACATGTTATGCGAGGTTGGCCGCCCGGGGTATGTGCGGCGTCCAAGCTCCGGCGGCGGGTGGCCGTTTGACGTGAAGACTTACGGAGTGCAGGCCATCGGGATGAGTCCATCCGGACGCCGCTCGCTCTGTCACTGCCCCTTGATTTTCCGGCTTTCCGCGTGGTCATGTCATGCCAGGCCGGGTCGTTCAGGCCCCTGACAAGCTTGTTCTTCCGGTTATAATCGCTGTCCCGGGCGGGGATCCGTCGCCAGATAGCCTTGGCCGACACTACCGTCGGCTCTACTGCTTGGCTGCGCCGGGAGCCGGCTCCTTTTCCTTGCCGTCCATCCGGCCGGTAATCGGATAGGCCTGCAGGTTGTCAAACGAGCTGCAGGCATCCGCTTTCGTCCACAACCCGATCATCCCGGCGTCCTTGAACGTGTCGTCCTTGACCTCGAGCCACTTCTTTCCGTTGCAGTAGCAGGCGATCTCGTTGCCCTTCATCCTCACCCGGAGCGTGAACCACTGGCCCGCCGGCGTCTCGAAGTCCACGGACTGTAGCACCGTGCGTTTGCCGTCGACCACCTTGTAGACGCGGTAGTTGTTCTCGATCGGGTTGATCCGGCACAGATAGTAGTTGTTCTCATCCTTACATCGCCAGATGAGTCCTCCGCCTTGGTCGTCCGCCCCTGTGTTGCCGCGGATCTTGACGCTGACGTTGAGATCCTTGTACACGGCGGTCGTGATGAGAGCCAGGTTGTATGTGGCGTTGGCGTTTTCGGTCTTTATGTTCAGAACGTTCGGTTTGCTCGTGGCCTCGGCATCGGGTTCAACCGTCCACTTGGCCAGAGCCTTCGTAGGGTTGTTCTGCTTGATGATCCAGCCCGGCGGCAACGTGCCGGCCGGCTCTTTATCAAATGTCCAGCGGTGGCTGGCCGTCTTTTCTATTTCCTCCCTCTCGACGTTCAACACTTTTCCGCTCACAGCATCGATTTCGACCTCCACGCGCTGCGCGCCGGCAATCATCGTGACCTCGTACTGCGGTTGGCCGTCCTCCATCTGCAGTTCCGCCCTGTACGGCCGTCCGTCCTTCACCTCTTTCGTGGCAGTCTCGACAGCCTGTGCCATCGTGATCCTGGCCTTTGTGACCATGGCCTGGACCCGGGCAAGCTCGGAGCCCTCCTCGCCCGCCGCCATCGCCGATGTCGCCAGCAAACCCAACCCAATGACAACGCTCGCCATACGCCATGCCGCCATGTGTAATCTCCTCTGAAGAGGCAGTGTCCCTCGTCCTGTTCAGGGCGTGCAGACATCCAGGGCTTTGCCGTTCGGTCCGCGTTCGCTTCGCCATTGAGCGACGATCTGCTTGCCCTCGGCCGTGGTCATATCGTACCACATCGGATCGTCAACGCGACGAACCAGCGTGTTCTTCTCATAGAAGCCGCTTTCCGCCTCCGGGATCGGCCGGCAGTACGCCCGGCCTTCCGCTCGGGCAGCACGGACACCCTCCA
>DATIKE010000498.1:0-6151 GCA_035477895.1 Phycisphaerae bacterium | reverse complement strand
AACCCCACGAACCATGCGGATCTTCTGGCCGACAGATCCGTCACGCCCAACTTGGTTCTGTCGACTCTTCTCGACAACTCGACGGGGTACGGACTGGGTCCCGGAATCACGGCCTACAGCAACAATCGTCAGGTGAAGTTCTTCTACATCAGAGAGGGGAACGAGATATTCCGCCGGGATGTTGACGCGGACGAATGGTACTGCTTGAAGGCCGACCCCGTCGCGGCCTCCGGCGATAACCGCCTTTATTGGTGGCGATTAAACACCTCGGTGCCGGCCTGGGAGAGGCAGGCCTTTGTTGCAGGAATCATGCAAACGATCTCCGCCACCTTTTTGTTTACGCCCCCGATACGTGTCCCCCTGGATGGAGCCATTGACCCCTTCAACTGGATGGAATGGTTCTACATTCCCGGCACGCAGGGTGCGAGCCGGGTATTGCTGGACCCGAACCCCCCGCCGGGGCGAAGCAACATGATGAGCGCTTACTTCCTGCCCGGCTGCAGCGAGTTCAAGGTCGAGTTCACCTATGACGACCCGCGCGAAATCGCGGTTGACGAAAACACCCGCCGGCCGATCCTGACGCCCGACGCGGACAACGACGGCCAGACGGAATACGACATGGACGGCACGGGGGTGATCGCCGACACGGACAACGACGGAGTGCTCGACGCGCCTCGAACGCCGGCGCCGCAACCGATCAACTGGCAGTCCCTCCCGTCGTACTGGGAGGCCCAGACACAAGGTGTGCCCTGGCAGCAGGTCCGGGTGTGGAACCGGATCGGCGTGGAGTTGACGGATTATGCCGATGCCACTCGAACCGCCACCACGCCGCCGAGCGATCTGCGGGACCGGACGCAGCCTTTCCGCTGGCCCCGGGCGATCCGGATCACGATCCGGGCGTACGACCCGGCCGGCCGACTCGACGACCCCATCACCTACACGATCGTGCACTGCTGGCAATAAGCAATATGGGGTATCCCCATTGAGCAATAATCGTGCCCATGAACCCGATTGCCCCGGCCGGCGAGCAAAGGAATATGAACCACCAAGTAACAAAGACGCCAAGAATACATAAATAATTACAAAAAATAAGGTTACGTGCATCCGTTTCGAGAGATGGCGGAATGCGGCTTTCTGTTAAATTATCTTTTTTTCATTTCCAATTCTTTGTGCCTTGGTGTCTTGGTGGTTCAATACCCCCTTCTTCTCGACGTGTCACTTGGCTGACCGAACAATGAGGTGGCAGGCCTGAGGGCGGCCCTCGGGTACGGGCTGATAACCCCGGGCAGGGGAGGTGTGGTCAGATGTTGTTCAAACCGGCACCAATCGCCTGCCTGCGCAGGCAGGCAGCCAGACATCCCGAATCAGTCGGGCGGGCGGAAGGTCCGATCGGGTGGAAGGCCGGGGTGCGCGTGCGGGCCGGTGGAAACCGGGCCACCGGAGGGGCATCACCAAGCCCCGAAATCACACCGGCGGGGCGCAACTCGACCGAACGCGCCGACGTCCGGCGCCGCACAAGCAATCATGCCCGCAAAGCCACCGTCCTGATCCTGGTCATCGGCGTGCTGGCGATGCTGTTCATCGTCGGCTCGACGCTGCTGATCGTGGCCCGGTTCGAGAAGCAGACGGCCGAGAAGTACAGCTACGGCCAGAACCTGGACGCGCTGCTCGAGGCGGCCCTGGAGCCTACCCTCATGCAGATCCGCGAGGACGTGGTGGGCAACAACGGCATGCCCTACGACCGGCCGTGGAGCCCCAACGAGGATTCGACCATCGAGGACAGTGAGGATTTCCCCGGCCTGGCCACCGGGGACGAATGGAGGATCCGCAGCGGCGACCTGCTGACCGGCAGCGTGGCCCCGTACCTCGATACGAGCAACAACAACTGGTACTTCCGCTGGTCGTCGTGGGCCCTGGATGGTCCGCCCGCGGATTACACAGCCGAACAGATCGACAGCAACATCGGCTGGGTCCGGGCGTTCCTGACCCACGGGGCCGAGGCCCGCGGGTCGGACAACCCTGACGTTGGCCGCCGGGCATTCGACGTGTCCGGCGACGGCATCCGCGATCTGGGCAACTCGATGGTGCTGGGCACGACGGCCAACATGTTCGGGCCTGGCTACGCGGTGGGCATACGGGTGGTGCCGCACGGCGGGATGGTCCTGATCGACCCGTTCACCCACCCGCTGCTGCTGGCCCAGGTGATCCATCCGTCGGACCCGTACCACAACGATCCCCAGCGGCTCTGGGCGGTGCCCGACGCATTGTCGGTCAGCTCGGCCGACGAGGGTCGGCTCCGCCGGCGGTTCATGCTGCCGGCCAACCTGGGCACGAACATGTCCTGGTCGGACCTGGACAAGAAGGACCTGCGATACAAGCTGCCGATCACGCTGGGCTACGAGGCCCCGAGCGGCGCGCCGGCGGTGATCAAGGACCTGCTGCCGCACTGGTGGCCGGTGGACAGCCGGGTGGTGGCGACCAGCAACTACACGGACGACGACTGGTGGCAGAAGCGGCTCAATCCGCCGGCCAAGGCCCCGACCGAGCCGGGCTACAACGCCGCCACCGACGTCTACGATCGCCGACACCTGATCACCACGGTCGGCAGCGATGACGTCCTCCGGGTCCAGCGGGAGGAAAGCCGGCTGTCGCACGAAGCACTGGGCCAGTTCGCGGACCCGGGTGATCCCAATCCGAACAAGCATCAGTTCGGCAAGGCGCTGGCCCCGCAGAAGGATGTGATCACGGACCGCGGTTGGGGGTTGACGCCGATCCCGCCATATCCCCTGACGGGTTCGCTGCCGCCGTTGCCGGTGGCGACATTCCGGTTGCTGGACGCGAATATACCGTACTTGCCGGGTCCCCCCATCACCTACACGGATCGGTTTTTCGACTACGGCCGGGATGACGAGGACGGCGTGCCGCGGTTTAACGTTCCCGGTTTGCGGACGCAGTTCAGCCTGCGGGACGTGCTGGACCCGTACACCGGCCAGGGCACGTACCAGAAGGCCGTGCAACTGACCGCCTATTTCCTGGCGATGATGCAGCACACGAACCTGCCGTTGTCGGACACGAACAGCTATGACCTGGATGAGTACCTCATCCATCCGCCGTCGAATCAGACGGAGTTCGACGGATGGCAGTTGGAGCAGCTCGAGGCGGCCGCCCAGTTGGCGGTGAACGCGATCGACTTCGCGGATGACGACGGGAATGTGGACAACGATCCGCGGAACATCCCCGACCAGGTGAACACCTGCTTCGAGTGGCCGGCGGGCAACCCGCGGTTCAAGGTGGTGGGCGTCGAGAAGCAGCCGTACATCACCGAGGCGTATGTCAAGATCATCCTGCCGGCCGAGGATCCTGGAACCGGCCTGAGGTGGAAAAAGGACGTCGACGCGAGCTCGATCTATGCGGTCGAGCTGTACAACCCGTACCCGGTACCGCTGAGCCTGAAGGGATACAAGCTCAACGACGCCGTTCTGCCGGGTGCCGGAGACCTCGGAGAGCTTCTAAAGGATTATGACAATACCGCGGGGACCGGGGCCAGGTCCGCGGGCTTGGCGTTGAGTGGCGCGATGCCGCCGTACGGCTACATCGTGCTGGTCCGGACCCCGGGCAGCGACCTGGTTGACCCCGCCACCGGGCAACCCTTCCTGTCCGGTCCGGGTATCGTCGAGGGGGAGAACCTCTTCCTGGCGCCGACGCTGCGAATCCGCCCGGGCGACAACGTGGCGTTGATCCGGACGAACAGTCGGATTCTGACCCTGCGCCCGGAGGGGTTTGAGTTCCCCGGTACTCAGGATGATCCTGGGGCAACCGATCCTGTCGTCCGCATTCCGGCCGAGATGGAAGTGGACGAGCTGACGGCCAGCCGGAAACTGGGTTCACTGGACCTGGAGCCCTGGGACAACGAGTGGGCGGGGATTCCGTTCGCGAGGATAACCGACAATGCCGGAACTTACGAAGCGGACATGATTAAGTGGCCGGTGCCGACAGATTCGGCTGACGTGTTCGTTCGTGATTCCAGTCTCCAGCGGCACAAGGAAGCTCCCGGCCTGCCGCCGGTTTTCTGGCACTTCACGCTGTCGGCGCACGGTCAGTTCCCGCCGAGGGCCTACGAAGGGTACTTGGCCGACGGCACTCCGATGGCCGGTGGACCGCCGAAGGACGAACTCGGCGGGTTGGCGACCTGTGACCAGATCGGCTACCCGCTCTCGTACACGGTGGGCCGCCCGCGGCAGCACTGTCTGCTCGGGACGCGGCATCGGCGCCCGGGGGCCGCGCCGGCCGTGGGCACCCCGCAGGGGCCGGACCGCGACAGTCAGGATCTGATCGCAGCCGAGTTCCTGGGCCTGAGCTGGACGGACCATAAACCATTCGCCGGATCGTACTCGGCTATCACAATCGGGCGTGACGGTAATGTTCCCTGTGGTGGCGAAGGTCCGCCGATCGCTCCATTCCCGGTCGTGACCGCCGATCGCGGCATCAGCCAACTGACCGGCGGGACGCTGGCGTTCCCGACGACCGGGTCGCTGCTGCTGGTGACGCGGTATGCCCACATGGACAAGAGTGGCCCGGCCACTGAGACACTCTGTGTGCCGGCCCGGGCGACGAGGGTTCCGCCGGGGGTGAATCGGAACGGCCTCGAGCAGTTGCAGCAGCTTGATAACGGCCATCTGCCGATCTTCGACACGGCCCAGTGGACCCGGGACGTGCGCGACGACGCAGGGAACGTGAAGGGCGCGCCGCAGAGCCGCCTCGACCAGCCCTGGGGCCAGTTGATCTGGAACTACTTCACCGCCCTGCCGCTGGAGGAACTGACCCGGCGGTATGACTTCGATGCGATGGAGACTCGCTACAGGGATATCTATGGGGCCGGCACGAATCCGCAGCTTGCGGGGCTGGGGAACAACACGCGGATGGTCGGGCTGGCCGGCTCGGAGTATGAGCGCGTCTACTCCGTGCTGTTCCCATACTACCCGCTGATGGATCCGGTGTCGGAGGCGGCGGCGGAGACGGGCTCGCCGCTGGGGCCGAAGGTTCGCGGGCGCATCAACGTGAATTACGCGCCGTGGTGGGTGCTGGACGGCCTGCCGGTGCTGCCGGACGGGCTGCTCGGGACTAATTCGGCGATTCCCACGAACTCCGTTTACCCGCTGGCCGGCCTGCCGGTGATCGAGTTGGCCACGGATCAGCTCGATCCGCAGGCCTACCTGGGGGGCAGTCCGCCGTACGACCCCGCGGCCAAGCGCCTGCTCGAAATGCTGTTCGACCCGGGCAACGCCGCGGCCGGCAAGATGATCGACTACCTGCCGAGCGTTTCGCCGACGCTGGCCAGGTACATGGTGTCCTACCGCGAGAACCGGCCGGTTGATGGGCTGAACGCGGGCAGCACCCAACCGGGGATCGTGAACCTGGGCCACATGTGCAACGTGGTCGCGGCGATTCCGCTGACCTTGAGCTCGCCGTCCGTCACGAAGACGCTTGGAGAATTGCGGCTGCACGTGGTGAACCCCGGCAACAACGCGGTCAAGCCCCATGCCTACCTGGGCTGGCTGCAGTTCGTGGCCCCGCTGGTCCGGCTGGAGGACTGGGCGACGGTCAAGAACCACGTGTTCACCGTATTCGCGACCGTGGGCGACAACTCCGACCCGCCGATGTGGATGCGCAAGCAGATGACGGTGGACCGGACGGCGTGCCTGTACAAGAGCGAACTGCCTCAGAAGATCACCGAGACGCCGCCCATCGCGTACCAGAACGCGGTGGACGACAAGTAAACGCCGAAAATACCGGGACGATTCTACGCCTTGCCGCGCGAGGGGGGCTGGGTGGTCTCGGAGATGATGTATCCGTCGCGGAGGGTGACGACGCGTTCGCATCGGGCGGCGACGTCGCGCTCGTGCGTCACCATGACGATGGCTTTTCCCTCCTTTTCGTGCAATTCGTCGAACAGGTCGAGGATGACGTTTCCGGTGGCGGTGTCGAGGTTGCCGGTGGGCTCGTCGGCGAGGATGAAGAGGGGGTCGTTGATGAGGGCCCGGGCGATGGCCGCCCGCTGCTGCTGCCCGCCGGACAGTTCCATGGGCCGGTGGTCGAGCCGGTCCGCGAGCCCGACGCGCTCGGCCAGCCAGGCGGCCCGCTCGTGCCGTTC
>DATIKE010000497.1:0-5880 GCA_035477895.1 Phycisphaerae bacterium | reverse complement strand
CCGCCGGCGAGCAGGTCGACGCCGACGGGTGCTCGATCGAGGACGATGACGGCGACGGGGTATTCAACCAGAAGGACTGGTGCTTGAAGACTCCCGCCGGCGCGCCGGTTGATGTTCACGGATGCTCGACGCTGGACGAGGACAACGATGGGCTGACCGACGAGTTCGATCTCTGCCTGGGGACGACCGCCGGGGCACCGGTGGACGAGTTCGGCTGCTCGACGCTCGACCCGGACAGCGATGGCGTCAAGGATCAGCAGGACTGGTGCCAGAACACGCCGGCCGGTGTGCCGGTGGATGAGCACGGCTGCTCGACGCTCGATGCGGACGGGGACGGTGTGACCGACCAGGTGGACTGGTGCCCGGACACGCCGGCCGGCGCGCCGGTCGATGAGCTGGGTTGCTCGACGCTCGACGCGGACGGGGACGGCGTGACCGATCAGCATGACTGGTGCGCGAACACGCCGGCCGGTGTGCCGGTGGATGAGCACGGCTGCTCGACGACCGACAGCGACGGCGACGGCAGCACCGACCAGATCGACCAGTGCCCGGATGATCCGCTCAAGACCGAGCCTGGCAGGTGCGGTTGCGGCCTGTCGGACGTCGCGGGCAAGTGCGGCTACAAGCCGATCATCTTCACCTGGCCGCCCAACTGCGGCTTCGGGTTCGCGGTGCTGATGCCGGTGGGGTTGGTCGGGCTGTTCGTGCAGCGCGCCGGCCGTCGCCGCAGGCACAGGTAACCGCAAGTCGAATCAAACCATCCGGTCAGGGCTCAGTCATGCCGGGTCGGGGCAGCAGCCGGCCCCGCTCCCCGTTGGTCGGCTGCGCCGCATCCACCTAAACTCCGGTTAAACAGATCTCGGCTTCCGATAACGCGCGGCCTGTCGTGCCCCGGCATCCCCAGCAGGCGTGGCAAGGCTTTGCGGAGGTTGCAAAGCTCGGGTCGACCGGGGCTTTGGTCGATAGTGGATTGGGCTCGGATCGAGGCATCAGAAAGAGAAGGATAAAGCGCTTGAGAATCTCGCAAGCCCACACCCAGGGTCGATTCGCGATTTCGTTTGAGCTGTTCCCGCCGAAGGATGCGGAGGGCGAGGCCAGGCTGTTTGGGGAAACCGTTCCGGCTTTGCTGGCCCTGGAACCGGACTTCATGACCTGCACTTACGGGGCGGGCGGCAGCACCCGTGAGAAGACGCTTCAGATCGTCAGCCGGATCAAGTCCGAGCATGGTGTCGAGGTAGCCAGCCATCTGACCTGCGTTGGCGGTTCGCGGGCCTACATTGCCGACTTCCTGGACAGTGCGCGGCAGGCGGGGATTGAGAACATCGTTGCGCTGCGCGGCGACCCGCCGAAAGGCGATGCCGCCCACGCGCCGCCGGCCGACGGATTTCAGTATGCCGGGGAGCTGGTCTCCTTCATCCGCCGGCGCGGAGACTTCGACATCGCGGTGGCCGGCTACCCCGAGGGGCATCCGGAATGCCCGGAAAGGCACCTGGACTGGGAACGTTGCCGGCGGAAGGTGGAAGCCGGCGCGAACATGATCATCACCCAGTTGTTCTATGATCTGGACGACTTTTTCAGGTTCGACGACTATATGAAGAACAAGCTCGGCGTGTCGGTTCCGATCGTGCCGGGCATCCTGCCGATTTTGAGCGGACCGCAGATCGAGCGATTCTGCGGCCTGTGCGGGGCGAAACTGCCGCGGGCGATTCGCGAGAAGCTGGCCTCGTTCGGCGAGGATCGGGCGGCCTCGCGGGTGTACGGCGTGGAACTGGCCACGCGGATGTGCGAGGATTTGATGCGGTACGGCGTGCCCGGCTTCCACTTCTACACGCTCAACCGCGTGGACTCGACCCGCGAGGTTCTGCGGAATCTTCGTCTGGCCGTCCGGTCCGGGTAGAATCCCCACCATGGTGCCGGGCCGACCCATCCACTGGCGACGCAACCTGTTGATCCTTTACTGGTTCTGGATGTTCGTGTTGACCCATTGGCCGGATATCGACGAATACACGCCGGACGAGATCCGGCTGATCCCGCATCTGGACAAGATCACCCACTGCGTGATGTACCTGGGTTGGATCCTTCTGTGGGGCCAGCTTCTGAGCGGCGGCGGGCGGCGTCTGGGGCCGGCGCTCCTGAGCCGGCTCGGCATTGGCGGGGTGGCGTGGGCGGCGTTTGATGAACTGACCCAGGCTTTCGTGGCCCGACAGCCCAGTCTCGCGGACTTTTTTTGCGATCTGGGGGGCATACTTATCGGGTTGGGGGTCCTGCTGGCCTGTCAGCGGCGTCGTGAACGGTCGGCCGGAGCGGCCTCGGCCGTGCTTCCGGAGGCCCGGTAAGGCCGCAGGCAGGGATTCTCGTTCGAGCCCGGCGAACCCGCGTCGGCCGAAGGGAGTAATAGTCAGAGAGCCACACGAGGGGGGCGGAGAGATCCTGCCAGAGCGTATGGGGCGAAGCGACTTGTCTGACGGCTGGTCGTCATTTCCCATCGTGAGCCTGTCTAGAATGTAAGCCGGACTTTGTCGGGCAGGTCAGGTGGCCAGGGCGGGGCCACGGACCCGCGCAAGGAAGCCGACGCGGACTGGTGCCGGCCCGGCGGGATGGTCGATATCATGTTGCAGTAACCGCAGTTGCGTTCGGTAGAGCCTTGGACAAGGACAGCCTCATGCCACATGCCTTGGTGACGGGAGCCGCCGGCTTCATCGGTTCGCATGTCAGCGAGGCTTTACTTGGGGCCGGGTGGCGGGTGACGGGACTGGACTCGTTCGACCCGTTGTATGATCCGGCGGTGAAACGAGCGAACGTGGCCGCGTGCCTTGGGCACAAGGGCTTTGAACTGACTGAGGGGGACATCCGAGACCGTGAGGCGGCCGAGCGGTGCATGGGGCGGGGGGTGGACGTGGTGGTGCATCTGGCGGCTCTGGCGGGGGTTCGCCCGTCGATCGAGCGGCCGCGGGACTACCAGGACGTGAACGTGACCGGGACGTGCTGCCTGCTGGAGGCGGCCCGGAAGCTGGGGGTGTCGAAGTTCGTGTTCGCCAGCAGTTCGAGCGTCTACGGCAACAACCCGAAGGTGCCGTTCGCGGAAAACGATAACGTGGACTTCCCGATTTCACCTTATGCCGCCTCGAAGAAGTCGGGGGAACTGATCTGCCATGCGTACCATCACCTGTACGGGATGGACGCGACCTGTCTGCGGTTTTTCACGGTGTACGGCCCGCGGCAGCGGCCGGACCTGGCGATCCACAGGTTTTCCCGGCTGATCGAGGCCGGCCGGCCGATCACGGTGTTCGGCGACGGCAGCTCGAGCCGGGATTACACATATGTCGGCGACGTGGTGACCGGGGTGCTGGCGGCGATCGAGCGTTGCCGGGGCTACCGGATTTATAACCTGGGCAACTCGTTGCCGGTGGTGCTGGGGGACCTGATCACGGCCATCGAGCGGGCTTTGGGCAGGAAGGCGGTCATCGAACGCCGGCCGGATCAACCCGGCGATGTGGATCGGACGTTCGCGGACATCTCGCGGGCCCGGGCGGAGCTGGGATACGAGCCGAAGACGCGGCTGGAGGACGGTTTGAGGATGTTCGTGGGATGGCTTCGGACCGAAGGAGCGGCTTGGCCCGCGGTTTCAATCGACCGACAAGGCGGGTGAACGGATGCGGGCGGGGATACGGGATTTTTCGGTGACCTTCGGCTCGCGGATCGCGATACTGATCCTGGGGCTGGCCAGCCAGAGCTGCATGGCGTGGTTCCTGGCGCCGGCGGGCCGGGGCTCGTACGCGGTCTGCCTGCTGTTCACGACCATGCTGACGCTGATCTGCCTGTTCGGTTGCGATGTCGCGGCCTTGTACTTCGTGGCTTCGCGGCGCAGCACGCTGTCGGAGGGGATCATGAACACCCTTCTGTACGGAGGTTCGGGCTGCCTGCTGGCGATTGTCGCGGGGCTGGTGGTCATGCAGATGCCCCTGGCGTTCCTGACGAAAGCGAGCGTTTCGGCGTTCCATCTTTCACTGGTTCTGATTCCGATAGGTTTCTTCAGCTCGACGCTCGTTCTGATGCTGAATTCGCTGTCGGAATTCGTGTGGCTGGCGGTGTTCACTGTCGGCGGGTCCCTGACGCATCTGGTGTTCACCGTGCTCTTTGTGCCGCTGCTGGGATGGGGCGTGGAAGGGGCGATGGTGGCGACGAACGTGAGCGGCCTGATCACGATCGCCGCCGTGCTGGTGTTATTCCGTCGCCGCCACGGTCTTCGGCCGGTCCGGCCCTCCTGGCCCAGCGTGGTGGACATGTTCCACTACGGGGTGAAGTACTACGTGGGCAAGATCAGCAACAATGTCAACTTCCAGGTCGGGGCGATCATCCTGGCGTTTTTCGCAAGCAAGGAGGAGATCGGGCTGTTCACGCTGGCGACGATGCTGACGGCGCAGATCATGATGATACCGGACACGCTGACGACGGTGCTGATCCCGCGGGTGGCGACAGATAAGCACGGGCGGCGGGACCTGATCGCGCAGTGTGCGCGAGTCACGCTGATCCTGTGCGGTCTGGGCCTGCTGGGGTTGTGCATGTTCGCCCGCCCGATCGTCGGAATCCTGTTCTCGGAGGCGTTCCTTCCGATGGTGTCGCTGGTCTGGATCTCGTCGCTGGGGATTCTGGTCCGCAGCGCGACCAAGGTGATGGTGCCGTTCATGCTGAACACGAACCATCCGGGCATCACGTCGATATCGACGGCCATCGGGATGGTCACGAACGTGATCCTGCTGTGGCTGCTGATGCCGCGGTGGGGGCTGGACGGCGCGGCCTGGGCGATGACCTTCGGGTACCTGACCGGCGCCGCGGTGCTGCTGGCCGGTTTCGTTCGGATCAGCGGGCTGAGGCATCGGGAAATCTGGCGGTTCCGGTGGACGGACTGGACTTCGTTCGTGGAGGTCTGGCACGGCGTGCGGGGCCGAATGGGCGCCGGGCTCGGAGGGGCGAATTAAACTTACGGGAGTGACACATGGGAGCGATTCGAGAACCGAAAGTCGTCGCCGAGATCGGGTGCAACCACCGGGGTAACTTCGAGACGGCCAAGGAAATGATCATGATGGCCGCCCAGTTTTGCAAGGTGCCGGTGGTGAAGTTCCAGAAACGCGCGCCGCGGGAGTGCCTGACGCCGGAGGAATACGACGCGCCGCACCCAAACCCTTATCACAGCTACGGCGCGACCTACGGGGAGCATCGGGAGTTCCTGGAGTTCGATCTGGACACCCATCGGAAGCTGAAGGAGGTGTGCGAGAGTTACGGGATAGAGTATTCGTCGAGCGTGTGGGACATGACCAGCGTGGTTGAGATCATCTCGCTCAAGCCGAGCCTGATCAAAGTTCCATCGGCGTGCAACACTCACTTCGAGCTGCTGGCGAAGCTATGCTACGAGTACGGCGGAGACCTCCATATATCGCTGGGCATGACCACCCGCAATGAAGAGGAGCAGATCGTTGATTGCCTGATGAAGAAGGGGCGGCTTGCCAGCGTGGTGCTGTATCACTGCACGTCGGGCTACCCGGTGGCGTTTGAGGACCTGAACCTGCTGGAGATTCGCCGTCTGGTCGAGACCTACGGCCCGCGGGTCAAGGCGATCGGGTACAGCGGGCATCACTTGGGAATTGCGGCCGACGTAGCCGCGTTCTCGCTGGGGGCCGACTGGGTGGAAAGACATTTCACGCTGGATCGGACGTGGAAGGGTACGGATCACGCGGCCAGCCTGGAGCCAGACGGGCTGCGACGGGTGATGCGGGACCTGCGTGCGATGGCGTTGGCATTACAGGGCCGGCCAAGGGAGATTCTGGCGGTCGAGGAAGAGACACGAAGGAAACTCAAATGGGATCGCAAGACAACCGTTTC
>DATIKE010000496.1:0-2055 GCA_035477895.1 Phycisphaerae bacterium | reverse complement strand
CTTGCTGGCGTCCACCGGCAGCGCGCCTGCTTCGGCACCGGCGAGTCGCTGGCGGATAGGCTGCTCGACCCGGCCCTGGGACCAGCAGGAATACCGCACGGCATTCGACGCCATCGTCGAAGCAGGTTACCGGTACATCGGCCTGATGACCTCCAAGGGCGGACCGGTCGTCTCCGCGGCTTCAACACCCGATCAGGTGCACCGCGTGCGCGAGGATATCACAAAGCGGAATCTGCGGGTGATCACCGTCTACGGTGGAGGGTTTCCACTCGGCGAGTCGCTTCAGCCGGGCATTGACTGGCTGCGCATGTTGATCGACCGCTGTGCAACCGTCGGGTCGGAAAGCGTGATGCTCGGCGGCACCGGCAACGCACAGTTATACGATGCATATTACAAGGTCGTGGCGGAATGTTGTGACTACGCCGCAAACAAGCGGGTGATGATTGTCCTGAAACCGCACGGCGGGCTCAACACCGATGGGCCGCAGTGCCGCCGGGCCGTCGAGAAGGTCAACCACCCGAACTGCCGCCTGTGGTACGACGCGGGCAACATCTTCTACTATACCGACGGCAACCTCGACCCCGTTCTCGACTCGGCGACGGTCGACGGCCTCGTTCATGGCTGGTGCATCAAGGACTACAGGCATCCCAAGGACGTGTTCGTGAACCCCGGCGACGGCAAGGTCGACTTCCAGGCCGTCTTCGCCAACCTGCGCAAGGGCGGCTTCACCAGCGGGCCGCTGATGGTCGAAACCATCGCCCGCGGCTCGCCCGCCGAACTGATCGAAAACGCGCGTAAAGCCAGAGTGTTCGTCAAGCGACTGGTCGGCGATTCGAAGGATGATACCACCAGGCCGGCGTGACGCGCCGAGGGTTGGATATGAAAAAACTTTGGAGCCTCTGCGTTTTACTCTTTCTGATTGCCTGTCTTGAGAGTCCCGCCTTCGGCGCCGCGGCCACCGCGCCGGCCGACCGATGTGTGGGCACGCCCTGGCCGGCGATCGACGCGCTGGGCCGTAGCCTGCCCACGCCGGCAGAGGTCGGACAGCCCAAGCCCGATCGATTCGTCGGCATCTTCTACTTCCTCTGGCTGAACGAGCGCGCCAACAAGAGCCCCCACTGGGACGGCCCGTACGACGTGTCCCGCATCCTGGAGAAGGACCCCGACGCCCTCAAGAAGCCCGACTCCCCGCTGTGGGGCCCGATCGGCGTGTCGCATTACTGGAGCGAGCCGCTGTACGGCTACTATCTCAGCGAGGACCCCTGGGTGCTGCGCCGCCACGCCCGGTTACTGGCCGACGCCGGAATCGACACCCTCATCTTCGACACGACCAACGCCATCACCTATCGTCCGGTCTACATGAAATTGTGCGAGGTGTTCACCCAGGTCCGCAGGGAAGGCGGCCGGACGCCGCAAATCGCCTTCATGGTCAACACCCGCGCCGGCGAGACAGCGCAGGAACTCTTCCGGGACCTGTATCAGCCCGGCCGATACCGCGAATTATGGTTCCACTGGCAGGGCAAGCCGCTGCTCATCTGCGACCCGAAGGAAGCCGCGCCGGAGTTGCGCGAGTTCTTCACCCTCCGCAGGGCCCATTGGCCTTTCAAGCTGGTCAACACACCCTACGCCTGGCATTGGGAGTCCACTTACCCGCAGGTTTACGGCTACACCGACGATCCGAACAAGCCCGAACAGGTCAACGTCGCGGTCGCCCAGAACCTCCGGGTCGCCGACGGGGGGGTCACCAACATGAGCAATGGCGACGCCCGCGGGCGCAGTTTCCATGAGGGCAAACAGGACCTCTCGCCCGGCGCGGTGAATCACGGCTACAACTGCCAGGAGCAATGGAAGCGGGCCATCGAGCTTGATCCGCCGTTCGTGATGGTCACCGGCTGGAACGAATGGATCGCCGGCCGCTGGGGTAATCCCGGCGGGCCGATCGTCTTCGTGGACCAGCTCGACCAGGAATTCAGCCGGGACATCGAGCCCATGAAGGGCGGCCACGGCGACAATTACTACTGGCAACTGGTCGCGAACGTCCGCCGTTACAAGGGC
>DATIKE010000495.1:0-3402 GCA_035477895.1 Phycisphaerae bacterium | reverse complement strand
GCTCCAACTCCTGCTCGTTCTGCGGCCGGTTCACGCTCCCCGGCCTCGGCCAACACCCGCTCAAATGCGGCGTAGTCGGCGGCGTCCTCGAACAGTTCCTGCCGACCCGCCACCCGGTTCATCACGTGATACGCCAACCCGCCCAACGCTGTCCGCGGTCTTCCGGCCATGAGCTCAATATGCCACGCCTTCAAACCCGTGTAAATGGCTTCTGATGCCTTTTCTGGTCCTGAGGTCTGAGGCTGTCCCCGCACGATGTGTCCCCCAACAACGGTATCAGTTGCGGTGTGGGGGCGCAGGCCACCTCGCGGCGGAACAGGGTGTCCCGCGGTCCCCGCGGAATCTTTACGACAGGAGCGGGAAAAAAACCAGGAATCATTTCCGGTCCGAGCACGACAGGATGTCGGGCGGTAGCCGAGCGGGCGGCAATACCACGCGACCACCCACCCTGCCCGCCGGCAGGCAGGGTCCGCACAAGCAATCGGCTAAGAGCCTGTCCCAAAACCCTGGAAATCGACCGGCTGCCTGCCTGCCGCAGGCAGGGGTTTGGGGACAGGCTCTAACTCCGAGAGATTATGGTCCGCGTCCACCCGAAAAGGCGGAAAGCTCCAGGCCGGCAGCGATTGCAGCGACCACTGATGCCGGTATAATCGTCCCCCGCCGAGCTTGTTTCTCTTCCACTGAACGGTGACGGCCAAAAAGAATGCACAACAACTGCTATAAACCAAGGTTACGCTTGCGGCCCGGTTCGCTCGTCTGCTGGCTCGTTCCCGCCATGTGGGTCAGCCTGCCCGGCCCGGCCGGAGCCATCCCCGCAGGCAAGCCGATTCCTCCGCCTCCGGACCAGCGCGTCGAGCAGCTTCGCTTCGACCCGGCCCTGGACCGATGGGTCGAGGCCCCCCGCCCGGTGCCGGGCACCGAGGACGGCGACCTGGACATCGCCCGGCAGTACATGGCCCGGGAGGACTACAAAACCGCCCTGAAAGTCCTGGACCGCTGGCTGAAGACCTACGGGGCAGCCGGCCAGCGGCACCCCGAGGCCCTTTATCTCAAGGCGACCGCCGAACTCGAAACCAACGATTACCGAGAAGCCCAGGACACCTACCAGCAGTTACTCAACAACTACCCCGGCTCGATCTACGCGGAGAGGGCGCTGTCCGGCCAATTCCGGGTGGCCGAGCAGTACCTGGCGGGCAAACGGCGCAAGGCGCTCGGCGGGCTGTTCTACATCAAGGACCGCGACGGCGGCGTCAAGATCATGGACGACCTGGTGGTCAACTATGGCGATACCCCGCTGGCGGAATCCGCCCAGTTGGCCAAGGCGAACTACTACTACGAGCGCGGCGAGTTCGACCTCGCGCAGGACGAATACGCCCGCTTCGCCCGCGATTTCCCGCGCAGCCGTTACCAGGCCAAGGCCCTGCTGTGGAGCGCGTACTCGGCGCTGGCGAGCTTCCCGGGCATCAAGTTCGACGACGCTCCGCTGCTGGAAGCACAGGAGCTGTTCGGCCAGTTCATGCGTGCGCATCCGTCGCAGGCGCGGGAGCTCCAGGTGCCGGTCATCCTCGAACAGGTCGCGGCCACCCGGGCGGACAAGACTCTGGACATCGCACGGTTCTACGAGAAAACCGGGCAGAAGCAGGCGGCGCGGTTTTACTACCGGGCCGCGACCGAGCGCTGGCCGAACACCCCGGCGGCGACCGAAGCCCGAAGCCGGCTGACCAAACTCGGCGAGGACGCCCCGCCGGAACCGTTGTCCGGCCCACCGGCGTCGGCGCCGGAAGACAACGCGGCCACCGAAGGGCAATGACCCGGCGTCCCGCGGAGGCAGGCCCATGAGCAGGAACCCGACAATGTGCACGACGATTTGGCAGAGGCCCACGCGAATTGTCCGGCCGATGACCGGACGATGGGTTCCCGCCCTGCTGCTGCTGGCGGCCACCGGGTGCGGCTACTCCAGCGACGGCCTCTATCGCAAGAATATCCGGACCGTCTACGTCGAGATGTTCCAGTCCAAGGAGTTCCGCCGCGGCATCGAGTTCCAGTTGACCGAGGCCCTGCGGAAACAGATCGACCGGAGTACGCCGTACAGGAACGCCTCCAAGGAAAAAGCCGATACCATCCTGTCGGGCGAGATCCTCGAGTGGCGCGAAGCGACACTCGGGCGCGACATGGTCAGCGCCCTGCCCCGCGAGACGGCGGCGACGCTGGCGATCCGCTACCGCTGGCAGGACATGCGCACCGGCAAGCTGCTGGTGGACAAGGAACGGATGATCACCACGATCGAGTACGTCCGCCCGGTCGGCGAGACCGTTTATGACGCCCGGGACGACGCGGTGAACCGTCTGGCCCGAAAAGTCGTAGCCAGTATGGAAACACCCTGGTAGAGGCTCTATTATCAGAATGAGTCCGCCTTGATCGCCGGCGCCGGTCCGGCGCTGAGCAGGCCGCCTCCGGGGCGGCGGAGATGCCGCAGATGCGTGATGACCAGCCAGAGCGCGACGACCGACAGGGCCAGGGCCGCCCGCCCGGACCGCCCGTGCGCATGAGCCGCGGGGTGTTCGGCTGGATCCTGTTCATCATGGTCTCGCTCCTGCTGGTCATGATAATCATGCAGGGCTACGCCAAGCGCCACCCGCTCCGCTACGACGAGTTTCTCACCGAGATCCGCAGCAACAACGTCCGTTCGGTGGTGATCGCCAAGAACGCGATCACCGGCGAGCTGAAGGAAGTCCGCGGGCAGGACCAGCCGAACCAGTTCGAGGTCGATCTGCTGCCTGAGCATCTCGACAGCAAAGGCCTCCTCAAGGAACTCGAGCAGCACGCAGTCAAGATCGAGTTCGACAGCAGCGACAACGTGTTCATCCAACTCCTGATCAGTTCGGCGCCGCTGATCCTGATCCTGATCCTGCTGTGGTTCTTCGTGTTCCGGCAGCTTCGGGGGATCGGGGGCGGCCCGGGCGGGATGCTCGGCAACTTCGGTCGGTCGCGCCACCGCGTCACCACCCGCGAGCACACCAACGTCACCTTCGCCGACGTAGCCGGCGTCGAGGAGGCCAAGGAAGAGGTCGGCGAGATCATCGAGTTCCTCAAGAACCCCAAGCGGTTCCAACGCCTCGGGGCCCGCATCCCGCGCGGCGTGCTCCTGGTCGGCGACCCGGGCTGCGGCAAGACGCTGCTGGCCAAGGCGATCGCCGGCGAGGCCGATGTCCCCTTCTTCAGCATTTCGGGCAGTGACTTCGTCGAGATGTTCGTCGGCGTGGGCGCTTCGCGCGTGCGCGACCTGTTCAAGCAGGCCAAGGACAACTCGCCCTGCATCGTGTTCCTCGACGAGATTGACGCCGTCGGCCGCCGCCGCGGGGCGGGGTTCAGCAGCGGCGGGCACGACGAGCGGGAGCAGAC
>DATIKE010000494.1:0-13654 GCA_035477895.1 Phycisphaerae bacterium | reverse complement strand
CCATGCTGAACGCCCCGCCGAGGATCGTCTCCCCCGGCCGGGGTATCCGCGCCGCCTGAATGATCATGTCCGTATTCGAGCTGCCGACGACCACGATGCGGTTGCTCACGTCGAAACCTCCGCCACAGTTTCAGCCACGTTGGCGTAAACGATCAGTCCCAGCCCCACGATGAAGCAGGCGAACATCAGGCCCAGCAACTTGTTCGTACCGGGCGGCGCCGTCTTGAACTCGTGCCAGATGAACACGCCCCACGCGGCCGCCACCATCGTCGCCCCCTGCCCGAGTCCGTACGAGATCGCATAGCCCGCCGTGTCGCCGGCCAGGATGCTGAACGACATGCCTACGCTCCAGATCATGCCGCCGATAATCCCGATCATGTGCAACCGAGGGTTGCCTTTCTTGAAGTAATCACCAAGAGGCACCGGATCGCCCACAAAAGGCCTTTTCATGGCAATCGTGTTCAGCACGAAGCTCGACAGGAACAGGCCAAGAGCGAAGAACACCAGCGCTGTATACGGCGTCAGCTTGCCGGCCTCCGCGGGAGTGTCGATTTCGGCGAGATTCGCGATCGCGGCGGCCACGAACCGATAGAAGAAACCCATCAGCACACCGGCGACGATGGAGATCACCAGCCCTTTGGCCGTCGTCTTCTGGCCGGTCGCGGGCAGTCGCTTGTATGCCGCGGCGTTGATCAGAATCGCCGCGGCCACGAACGCCACACCCAAAAACAGAATGGTCGGATCGCCGGCCGGCTTGGCGATGTAGGTCGTGATCACGCCCCACACCAGGGCGATCCCGATCCCGACCGGAAACGCGACCGCCAGACCGGCGATGTCGATGGCCGCCACCAGCAGGATGTTGGCCACGTTGAAGATCGCCCCGCCCAGCAGCGCAGAGCCGATAAACTTGCCGTTCGCCTGCGACAGGTCGTTCATGAAAGAGCGTTCAGCCGATCCCATGCTGCCCATCGTGAACGCCAGGATGATCGTCAGAAGCAGCACCCCGATCGAGTAATCCCAGTAGAACAACTGGAACCGCCACTCCTTGCTGGCCAGTTTCTGCGTGTTGGCCCACGAGCCCCAGCAGAGCATCGTGACAACGCACATGACCACCGCCAGTCCGTAGGATTCGATCACCACCATGTCAGTTCCTCGCTCATAAAGAGACGTGTTTCGGCGAATGACCCGTTCCCGTCAGCTCCGCGTCGCGGGGAAGTCCGCCTCGTTGATCAGAAAACTCGTATAGCCCTCGCCTGGACGGATCGAGACCACCTGGTCGCCGAAACGATACCGGATCCGATCGCGCGGGCCAAGATGACGGCGGATGAACCGCTGACCGGCCTCGCACATGAAATCGCCGACCACCAGGAAGCGCCCTCGGCCGGCCCGCACCTCATACGGACACGAAGCGTCCTGCCTGCGGATTCCTCCCGGCGCCAGGTGTTCCAGCGTGATGCAGTCCGCCCCTCCTTCCACCCGCCGGATTACCGCCCGCGAGGTGGCCTCGCTGACCACCTCGCCCGTCAGGATGATCAGCTCCACGCCCGACAGGTGCTCATCGCCGACGAGATGATCGAAAACCACCACGCCGTCGACCGGACAGAACACGTAACGCTCAGTGTACGGGTAATCAATCCGCCGCCCCGTATTCTCATCTACCTCCGCGGTACGGATCTGGATTTCCTGCTGGAATCTCTTGAACGCGGACATCGCATAGATCGAAAGGCCGTCGCGCGTGACCGCGCCGTGGGTCAGCAGATGCCACGCATCCAGCCACGCCGTATGCCGCGAATCCGCCGGCGGTCCCCCGGGGCCGTACAGGCCTCGGAACGGAAGGGCACGCGGGCCGTCCGGCCTCGCCCAGAGCGTGTCGGGAAACCGGATCATCGCCACCCGTGGCCGCAGATCCCGGAACGTGTATGACCGAGGATGCGACGGCACATACTGCTTCGCGAACCACCGGTGGATCTTGCCATAGGCATTGATCGAGAACCGCCGCACGAAGAGCCACTCGTTCTGATCGATACTACGGTGAGGCAGTTTGTGCTCCTGCATTATCCGTCGTTCCTCGTCGGTGAGCTTGCCGAGCAGGATCAGATTGTGCAGGGCTTCCGTGTATGTAGCATCGACACCCAGCCAATAGGACAGAAGCAGGCTTGATCGATAGTATTCCGGACTGAATCCGGGCGCGAATGGCGCGATCTCCCCCCAGAACGGCTCGGCTCCCCAGAAGTCGTGCACCACCCACAACTCCGTGCCGTACTGTTTCGCAGCCCCGGCGTTAATCGCAAAGTAAACCGGCGGGACGCTGAAGGACAGGAACTTCGGCGCCGGGATGACACCGGCCCGCGCGAAGACGTGCGACATGACCGGAAAAACATATTCTCCGACGGTCGCGCCGCCGTATCGGCGATACCGTTCGGCCACCGCTGTCGCGCTGGCCAGGATACGCTCGTAGCACTCCTGCAGTCCGACGCCCTTGACGTCAGCCAGGTATGGTGCCCGCCCGACGTCTCCCATTGTCTGATGAATCTGCCGATGCTCGACCTCGTCGAGGATGATCCCTTTGAATTCCTTGGCCTGTGCGGCATCAGCAAGCTGGGCATCCGAGTACTCCGCCCGGCTGGTGCCCGGAAGCCAGGGGCCATAAATGTCGCCGTACGTGTTGTTGAACAGGAAATCCATGCCGTGGCGCCGGCACATATCGGTGATTCGCTCGCAGGCCTGCGGCTTGGCCGGGCTGATCGAATCGTAGAACAGCGTGAACTCCGCCCCCAGCTCCGCCAAAGACCGCGACCAGATGTCCTCGTCAAATGTGGCCCCGAGGAACCGTCCGTAGATCGTCGCCCACCACCCCTCGCCGGGCAGAACGCTCTCCACGCCGATGCGAAAACGGGAAGCAGCCGCGCCTTCCGCTGACGGGCCGCCGGCAGGCCGGGAGGTATTCTCTCGCCCAGGTTTGTCGCCCCCCCGCCCGGAATCGACCCTACACCCTTCCAGGGACGACATCACCCCAATACCAGCCAGACTCTTGAGAAATCCGCGCCGATCCATCCCCTCGCACTCCACGAAACAACAACCTGGTCTTGTGTCAACCGTCTCCGGTCGGAACTCGCCGCGACAGAATCCCGCTCCGCGCCGTAAACGAACGATCGCACTCGGACTCAGACGCCGTTGGCATTCGGCCGCTGGGCCTTGTGAATCGCCGCCCGCACCTGTTCATGGACCTCCAGCGGTTGGTTGACGTTGATCCACGCCGGCTCGAAGCCGGCCGTCCCCGCCGTCGCGAATGTGATCGAGCCCAGCCCGAACAGCCGTTCGTACCACGTCAGCGTCAGGTAGGTATTCTGCACCTTGACCAGCGGGCACTCGAACAGGTCGATGTTGAAGATCCCCTTGATCCGCAGGACGCGCCGGTTGGTGAGCACATACAGTCGCGATACCCACTGCATCATGGCCAGGCCCACCCGGGCCGCCGCGATCGCGACCGCCGCGTTGACCACCAGCGGCGTCTTCAGGAACGGCGTCAGGTGCCCGAACCAGCCGACGAACCACACCGCCAGGGCCATCGCCGCCACCCACCGGAACGATTGGAACAGCACGAACCACAACGACGGCTTGACCGCCAGGATGATGATCTCGTCGCCGCCGAGAAGATGGGCCGGGAGCAGGTCGGCGGAGGCGATGGGGGCGTTCCCGGCATTCGCGCCGGTGGTGCCCACGGCCGGCAGCGTCGGAACCGATCCTTGCGTCGGGCACTGGGCGGAGACGACCTCATACTGGCGTCCATCCGTCGCGGCCATGTCGGATCCCCGCAGGGCATAACTCAGGACTTGTAACACTCCGGACGAAGCACGCCGATGTCCGGAAGGTTGCGATAGTAATCGTTGTAGTCCAGACCGTAACCGACCACGAAGTCATCCGCAATATCGAAACCCACGAATTCCGCCGGGACGTCGGCCGGGGCCTTGCTCGGCTTGCGCAGCAGCACGCAAGTGCGGATCGACTCGGCTCCGCAGGCCGCCAGCCGCTCCCGAACCAGCCGCAACGTCCCGCCGGTATCCAGAATATCGTCAACCAGCAGCACGTGTCGGCCGGCTACGTCCACGTTCAGGTCCCGGTCGATCCTCGCCCCCCCCGGCGTCGTGGTCGCGCCGCGATAGCTCGACACCGTGATCAAGGCGATCTTCATGCGGAACGGCAGTTCGCGGATCAGGTCCGCCAGGAAGATCAGCGAACCCGACAGAATGGTGACGATCGTAATCCCGATGTCGGTCCGCGTGTCGTAGGTCGCCGCGATGTCCCGGGCCAGTTCCTTGACCCGCCCGGCGATTCGCTCCCGCGGAATCAGAATGCGGTCCAGGTCGGTATTCATTGGCGGGATTATAACCCTTGGCGCCGCCGAATGTACCGGCTTGACCGGGCGGCCCGAAAACGTAGAATAATGGGATTCAGGTCGGCGCGAGCCGGCCGGCACCAAGGGCGGGACAACCGCGTCCCCCGGAAAGTGCACGGATGCAGCTATGCGTAAGTACATCTATCTAATGACCTTATGTGCGACGCTGGGCACCCCGGCGGCGTTGGCGGAGGTTCCCGCGCCCGCCATCGCCCCGACATCCTGGGAGTTGCGGTTCCGCTACCATGACCCCCAGCGCGTTGCGGTCATGGTTCCGGGCCGGCCCGAGCCCGTCGTCTACTGGTACATGCTCTACTCGGTGGAGAATCCGGGCGACAAGGAGATCGACTTCTACCCGCGGTTCGACCTGGTCACCGATACGCTCAAGGTCGTCCACGGCGAGATCAAGGTCAGCCCCGAGGCCTTCCAGGCCATCCAGCGACGATCGAACAATCCGTTGCTGGTCACCCCGGAGAAAGCCCTCGGCACGCTCCGTTGCGGCCAGGACCAGGCCCGGCACAGCGTGGCCATCTGGCGGGACTTCGATCCGCAGGCCAGAACGTTCACGGTGTTTGTCAGCGGGCTGTCCGGCGAGTTCAAGCGGGTGCCCAACCCGATCTACGACCCCAACAAGCCCGAGGACGCGGGGAACAAACGGTTCTTCCTGCTTCGCAAGACGCTGGAGATCCCCTACAAGCTGCCTGCCGGTGTAAGCGAGCGAGCGGTGGCCGTCCCGCAACGGCTGCCCGAGCAGCAGAAGTGGATTATGCGCTGATCGACGGGAAATCATCGAAATCGAAAACACCAATAGACCGGAGAAGGTGTCATGGCTCATAAAAAAGGACAAGGTTCTTCACGCAACGGGCGGGACAGCAACCCGCAGTACCTGGGCGTGAAGCTGTACGCCGGCCAGCAGGCCAAGATCGGCTCGATCATCGTGCGGCAGTGCGGAACCCCCTTCAAGCCCGGGCGGTTCGTCGCCCGCGGGCGGGACGACACGTTGTTCGCGATGGCCGAGGGAACCGTGGTCTTCAAGGGC
Source organism: Phycisphaerae bacterium (assembly GCA_035477895.1). Taxonomy (GTDB): domain Bacteria; phylum Planctomycetota; class Phycisphaerae; order UBA1845; family PWPN01; genus JAPKGY01. The sequence goes on along the minus strand of DATIKE010000494.1, from coordinate 8,219 downwards.
CGGCGGGTCGAGATCCAGCCGAACTGATGGCCTGTCCAGGTAAGCAAGTGTGGCACAGGCGTCTCGCCCGTGTTCATGTGTAGCTCGGGCGTCTTGCCTGTGTCGGCGCCGGCGGGACGCCGGTGCCACAAGGTTGGTGAAAGGCTGAGGCGGACCGCCGTCTTGCGGGTCCACCGGAATGGATAACCTGCGTTCCAGGGTTCGTGCGCCCGCCACGCATCTCTTCAATCGTAAGGTTTATAGCTGTGTTCATTGATCGAGCCGAGATCTATGTTCGCGGCGGCAAGGGCGGCGGCGGCTCCGTCAGCTTCCGGCGCGAGAAGTACATCCCCAAGGGCGGGCCCGACGGCGGCGACGGCGGCAAGGGCGGCAACGTCTTCCTGGCCACCGATCCCTCCGTCAACACCCTGCTCGATCTCACCGGCCGACACCACTGGATCGCCGAGGATGGGAAGGCCGGCCGCGGCAAGAACCAGACCGGACGCAGCGGAGACGACCGCATCATCCGCGTGCCCCCCGGCACCATGATTCATGATCGCGACACCGGCCGACTCCTCAAGGATCTCGACGAGCCCGGCATGAAGGTCTGCATCGCCCGCGGCGGACGAGGCGGCAAGGGCAATCAGCATTTCGCGTCCTCGCGTTCCCAGGCGCCCCGCTTCGCCCAGCCCGGCGAAGACCCCGAGGAGCGCTGGCTGCGACTCGAACTGAAACTCATCGCCGATGTCGGGCTCGTCGGACTGCCCAACGCCGGCAAGAGCACCCTGCTTTCCCGAACCACGCAGGCCCGGCCCAAAATCGCCGACTACCCGTTCACCACCCTCGAACCTCATCTCGGTATCGTCGAACTGCCCGGCTTTCGCCGCTTCGTGATGGCCGACATCCCCGGCTTGATCGAAGGGGCCCACGAGGGCGTCGGACTGGGCGACGACTTCCTCCGCCACATCGAGCGGACGCGGGTCATCGTCCATCTGATCGACGTCCACCCAATCGCCAAGACCCCGACGCCGGTCAAGGCGTACCACGTCATCCGAAACGAATTGCAGAATTACTCGCAGGCCCTGGCCGACAAGCCCGAGCTGATCGTGGCCAACAAGGTCGACCTCGCGCCCGACTTGGCGGCGGTGGACGAGCTTCGCCGCGAACTGGGCCGCGAGGTGTTGGCCATCAGCGCGGCCACCGGCGCCGGGCTGGAGGAGCTGGGCCATCGGCTCTGGACCATGATCCAGGATATCCGCCGCGAGCAGGAGGTAATGCGCCAGCGGCATCCCAAGGAGACGCCGTACGCCGTTACGGACGATCCGTTTGCCTCGACAGGCCCCGAACAAACCGGAGATCCGACCCCATGAGCGCCCCGGCCGATCGCGACAGGAAAAAACCGGCGCTCGCGCCCGTCGAGCAGGCCCAGCTTATGCTTCTGGATGTCGGCAACACCCGCATCGCCGCCGCCTCCTGTGTCGCGGGCGAACGCCGCCCGGCCGAGCATTGCCCCGCCCACCCGCGCGAAGGCGTCGAGCGGATGTTGCAGAAATTGTGGGATTCGTTATCGGGCAAACGCGCGGTGGTGATCAGCTCGGTGTCGCCGCCGGTGCTGGCCGAGATCCGGGCGCTCTGCGAGTCGAGGCACATCGGACCACTGCTGGTCGTCGGCCGGGAGATCGAACCGCCGATCGAGGCCGACCTGCCCGAGCCGCACAAGGTCGGCACCGACCGGCTCTGCGCCGCAGCGGCGGGATTCGAAAAGGCCAAGCAGGCCTGCGTGATCGCCGACCTCGGAACTGCCGTCACCATCGACCTCGTCGCCGACAACAACATCTTCCTCGGTGGAACGATCCTGCCCGGGATGACCCTGGCCGCCCGATCGCTCCACGAGCACACCGCCCTGCTGCCGCTGGTCGAGGTCGGCTCGCCCACCGAGACGCTCGGCAAGGATACCGTCAGCGCGATCCGCAATGGCATTTTCGCGATGATGGTCGGAGCGCTCCGCGAGATAACCGAGCGTTACGCCACGCGGATCGGCAAGTGGCCGATCCTGATCGCCACCGGCGGCGACGCCCAAGCCATCGCGGCCGGCTGCGAGTTCGTCGATCACGTCGTCCCCGACCTCTGCCTCGACGGACTCGTCATCGCGTACCGCAACGCCGCGGAAAAAGACATGGATGACGACGCATGAATAATCGCGCGGCCCGCCTCTGTATTGTACCGGAGGAATGACCGGCTTCCTGGGAGTCAGCCGGACCCGTTCCCTATCGTCTCATCGTTAAAGGGACCGATGTCCAACTCTCACGCCGATCCTCCACTTATCCTTCAAATCCCCTGGTGACCGGTAAATCTGTACTCTGCTGACCGTTGCCTGCATGATATGAACCCATGCCTTCCCCCAGCACCAGGAGCGAAAGCACCTTCGCCGCGTGCGTCACTCCGCCCGGCTCCGGCGGGATCGCCGTGGTCCGGGTGATCGGGCGCGACGCGGCCGCCCTGCTCTGGCCGCATCTGAATGCCGACCGCCCGATCGATCTCCAAACGCCCGATCCCGATCGGCTCCGCCTCTGCCGCATCATGGACGGTGATCAGACCATCGACGATGCCGTTGTCGCCGCCCGTCGCGACCATGCCGGCCGCCTCGTCGTCGATCTCAGCGTTCACGGCGGGCGCCGCGTCGTGCAGCGCGTCCTGCTGATGCTCAAACAGGCCGGGGCAGAGATCGTCGAGGGCCGCGACCTGCTGCCCATCCAATACGCCGGACGTCCGGTTTATGAGCTCGAGGCTGCCCAGGCTTGGCTTCAGGTCCAGACCCGCCCGGTCGCCGCTTGGCTGGCCCGCACCGTCGAACGCCTGCCGACCGACATCCAGGCCATGCTCGACCTACTCGCGGCCGGCCGGCTCGATCAGGCCCGCGACCGCCTGAGTCAACGGATCGAGCGGGGCGAGCAATCTCGTTACCTGCTGGAGGGTGTCCGGGTCGTGCTGGTGGGCCGGCCCAACACCGGCAAATCGACGCTGGCCAATCTCCTCGGCGGTCGCGAGCGAGCGATCATCAGCGGGCAGCCCGGAACCACCCGCGACTGGACTGAGCATCCCGGCGCGGTCGACGGCGTGCCGTTCACCTTCGTGGACACCGCCGGCCTGAGACCCGCGGCCGACCCTATCGAGCAGGAAGCCATCCGCCGGGCCCACGACCAGGTCCGCCGGGCCGACATCCTGCTCCATCTCCTCGACGCCTCCCAACCGCCGGATGCCAACGTCGACGTCCTGGATCTCGGGCAAGCCGAACAGACCGAGCCTTCTCACCGGCTTGTCGTCCGGAACAAGCTGGATCTCAGCCCTCACCCGGAGCAAGCCGCCTTGGCTCGGCGGGCCGGTGACAAGGGTATCGTGCTCAGCGCACGGACCGGCGAGGGCGTTGATACGCTGCGGGTTCGACTGATCTCGCTCATCGGATTGGACGACTGGCAGGCCTCGGCGGGAGTCCCGTTCACCGGGCGCCAGCGGTCCGCTTATCGGTCCGCCCGGGAGGCGTTAACCCATCCCCAACCGGACGTGTTGACCGCCGCCGAACGGCTGAAATCCGTCATTTCCACCCCGGCCACCTGAGAAGACACTTCAGTCGGGGGGTATAATCTGACGAAGCCGCAAGAGGGGCAATGGGCGACCAGCCAATCCGGTTGAACTTGTGCCCCTCGAGTCTTACATTACACCCGGCGCGGTCACCCCGTCAGATCTTTCCGTGGTGCCGTGCTTTGCGGGTCCCGGTCGCGGAGCCCAGGCTGCATGGCTGACAGCATCAAAAGCGATACCCAGATGGGCCGGCTGGCCATCGAGCACAAGCTGCTCACGCTCGCCGAGCTGAACACCTGCATGGAAGAGCGGCAGGCTCTCGTCCTGGCCGGCAAACGTGTCAGCCTCATCGAAGTCATGATCAAGTCCGGGTACGTCACCCGCTCGCAGCTCCAGCGCCTCGGCGGCGACATGGAAGATTCGATCGCGACCAGGGCCCAGCAGATCCCGGGCTTCCAGATCCTCGGCAAACTCGGCGCGGGGGCGATGGCCACGGTTTTCAAGGCCCGCCAGCTCAGCCTCGACCGGATCGTGGCCATCAAGGTTCTGCCCAAGAAACTCGGCGAAAACCCCGAGTTCGTCGATCGCTTCTATAAGGAGGGACGGGCGGCCGCCCGCCTCAACCACAACAACATCGTCCAGGCCATCGACGTCGGCGAGGCTGGCGGGTACCACTATTTCGTCATGGAGTACATCGACGGCAAGACCGTCTACGACGACCTCGCCGCCCAGCAAATGTACTCCGAGTCCGAGGCCCTGCGGATCATCATTCAGATGGCCCGGGCCCTCGAGCATGCCTCCGCTCGCGGGTTCATCCACCGCGACGTCAAGCCCAAGAACATCATGCTCACCAGGGACGCGGTGGCCAAGCTGGCGGACATGGGTCTGGCCCGCGAGACGGCGGACATGAAGGCGGCCATGGCCGAGGCCGGCCGGGCCTACGGCACCCCCTATTATATCAGCCCCGAGCAGATCCGCGGCGAGCTCAACATCGACTTCCGGGCCGACATGTACTCCCTCGGAGCCACCTTCTACCACATGGTCACCGGGCGGGTCCCCTTCGAGGGAACCACCCCCGCCGCGGTCATGCACAAGCACCTCAAGGAGCCCCTGAAGCCCCCGGACCATGCCGTCCCAACACTGTCCAGCGGCATCGGCGAGGTCATCGAGCGGATGATGGCCAAGAAACGCGAGCACCGCTACGCGACCTGGGGCGACCTCCTCGTCGACCTCGATGCCGTCGCCCGCGGGGATGCGCCCCTGATGGCCCGCAAGAAGATGAACCAGGGCCTCCTCAAGAGCCTGGCTGAGTCCGCCGATGCCTCGGCTACACCCATCCTTCGGCCCAAGCCCGCCCCCCAACCCATCAAAGTCCCCGTCGTCTGGCTCTTCATCATCGGGGGGCTGCTGGCCCTGTCCATCATGATCAACATCATCCAGTTGATCACCTGACCAGCGCCAGCCCCGAGGTCCAAGCTTAACCTCCGGCAGAAACGAAGGATTGCGCAGGCATCGGCCGGACCCCGTCCCGCCCACGACGCCCGAACACCGGCCGAGAACCGCCGCCCCAATGCCTCGAATCCGGGCGATGAGGTTTTTCCCGATTTTTCCGCGCGTCCGGCCTTCCCAGTATCGCGACCCAAGTCAGGTAAAAAAATCTCACACTTACCCCGAATTCCCATTTGACCTTATCGGCCGTTGGCTTTATATAGATACTTGTCAGGGCGATTGTCGCGCGTCTCATATCGGGTGTTATCGCGGGACGACAGCCTTGGGTGGACTCAAGGATGAGTTCCATCGACACCGGCACGGAGGCGTATTCCTTCCTCGCCGGGCAACAAAAACTTTGACAAGCTGGATCGGCTGACGAATCGGGCTCGCCGGTTTTCTCGGACGATGGGATTGTCGTTCTTACCGGTTCTTGCCAGCTATGCCCACTGCGGCTCGCGGCAAACCGATTCACCTTCCCGCTGCCGGGTCGCCACCTATACTCGGCATGGGAGGGGCCGACCCGATTGTCCTGTTCTCGGGAGGCCGCCATGAACACCACCAAGCTTTCGGTGCAGGCGCTGTGGAAGAAGTTCCTCAAAACTCGGGATGATCGTTACCGCAACGTCCTGGTCGAACGCTACGCTCCGCTGGTTCATATCCAGGCTGCCCGTCTCTCAAAAAAACTCCCCGCCCAGATCAGCTACGAGGAGATTTGCAGCGCCGGGTACGACGGGCTCATCGAAGCGGTCGAGGGCTATGACCCGCTCAAGAAAGCGAAGTTCGAGACCTTCTGCCAGCAACGTATCATCGGGGCGGTCATGGACTGGCTCCGCAGCCTCGACCCCCAGTCGCGGACCATCCGCACGTTCGAGAAACGCCGGATGAGCGTGCGCGAGCTGCTCGATGCCGAGCTGGGCCGCCCCCCCATGCATGACGAAGTCGCTAAACGCATGGGCCTCAGCCAGGACCGCTACGATCAGCTCTCACGCATTTCGCAGCTCGGCCGCGAGGTCCACTTCTCGGCCATGGACCCGCGCGACAACAGCAACCGCGGCCGCTCCGGCGACCGGGCCTGGGACGTCGGCGACCCCGACCAGTCCGACCCCTCCGCCCGACTGTCCCGCACCATGCTCACCGAGTTCATCACCCGCGGCCTCAGCCGAGAGGAACGCCTCGTCCTCATCCTCTACTACTACGAGGACCTGACCATGGCCGAGATCGGCGCCGTCCTCGACCTCTCTGAGTCCCGGGTCAGCCAGATCCACAAGGACGTCGTCGCCCGGCTCCGAAATCGCTTCAAGGGAAAGCTGGACGAGGAACTGGTGGCCTGACCCCCAGCCACCAGATGTCACCCAAGAAACCTGAAACCCGGTGGTTCCACGACCACCGGGTTTTTTTCATGAAACGGCCTTGACTCAGCGAAAAATGGGTGTATACTGTATTAGGTCACTAATACAGTTGCGGGGCCGATCTCATGGCCGTCGATCCTCACAGCCACGTTCCCGTCTACGAGCAAATCGTCGAATACGTGTATGGTGCCATCGCCACCGGCGTCTACCGGCCGGACGAGCCTCTCCCGTCCATCCGAGCGATGGCCCTTGAACTGCTCGTGAACCCCAACACCGTCCAACGCGCCTACCAGGAGCTGGAGCGTCAGGGGATCGTCTACACCCGCAAAGGCCTGGGGGTATTCGTGGCCTCCAACGGGTCGGCTTCGGCCCGGTCGCGTACAGAGACGTCCGTGCGTGAGCGGTTCGAGCAAGGCGTCGGCCTCGGTCGGTCGGCCGGCCTGTCGAACCTGGATCTGAAACGGTTGTTTGAGCACTCCCTGCGCGATGCGACGGATCAAGCGGATCAGTCCGGCGCAAAGGGGTTGTCGGACAAGGGAGCATCGACATGAGCATAAACACCTCCAAGGACCCGGCAGTGATAGTGGCCGGCCTGACCAAGTGTTTCGGCCGGCACAGGGCGGTCTGCGATCTCTCGTTCAGGCTGCCGCGCGGCACGGCATTCGGCTTCCTCGGCCCCAACGGCGCCGGCAAGACCACCACGCTCAAGATGTTAATGGGGTTGACCGTTCGCGACACCGGAAAAGTCAGTGTCCTGGGCGTAGACCCGCTCCTCGACGACGTGACGGTCAAACGGTCCGTCGGCTACGTGCCCGAGCAGCAGTTCATCTACCGCTGGATGCGGGTCAGCGACGCGATCCGGTTCTGCAAGCCCCTTTACCCGACCTGGAACAACACCCGCTGCGATGAACTGCTCAAGCTGTTCGGCCTGGCGGCGAACCAGAAGGTCAAACACCTATCGAAAGGCTCGGTGGTCAAGCTCGCCCTGCTGCTGGCCATGTCCCACGAGCCGGAACTGCTGATCCTCGACGAGCCGATGGCCGGCCTGGACCCGCTCATCCGCGAGGAACTGCTCGACGGCGTCCTCCGGACGCTCTGCGACCGCCGGCAGACGGTGATCTTCTCCAGCCACACGATGGCCGACGTGCAGCGGCTGGCCGACCGTGTCGGCATCATCGACAACGGCACGCTCATCGTGGACGCACCGGTCGACGACCTGCTCAAGTCGACGAAACGGCTGTGGGCCGTCCTGACCAACGGCAGTTCGCAGACCAAGGCTCCTGAGGGCACCATCTGGCAGCGGGTGGCCGACCGCGAATGGCTGATCACGGTCAAGAATTTCTCGCCGGACACCGTGCAGCGGCTGCGAGCCGCAAACACCCTCGAACACGTCGAGGTCATCGACCTCGGCCTGGAAGACATCTTCAAGGACTACATCCGCGGTCGGAGGGCATTGTCATGATGCGAACCCTGATCTGGAAAGAGTTCTGGCAAAACAGCCGGGTGCTGCTGGCGGTGGCCATCGTGGCAATCGCTCCATACCTGGTCCTGCCGTCCATTGCGATCAGTGAGATGATCGCCGACGCGATCAAGTCGGATGATCGACATGTTGCACCTCAATGGTCCGACATCATCCAGAGCGCCGCCCTGTGCAGCATGGTCCTCTCGACGGTGCTGGCGGCCTTTGTCGGCGGGAACGTCTTCGCGGGCGAGCGTGCGGACCGGTCGGCCGAGTTTGCCGCGGGCCTGCCCATCCCTCGCCGCGGGGTGCTGGCGGCCAAGGCGATTGTGAGCATGGGATTCTGCCTCGGTCTGTGGCTC
>DATIKE010000493.1:0-2665 GCA_035477895.1 Phycisphaerae bacterium | reverse complement strand
CACCCTCGGGACAGCCGATACCGCCTGGCGGCGCCATGCGATCCGGATGGGTCCCAACGATCAGCTCGGGCGGCGCGCGTTCGCGGCCGCCACGGCCAGCATCAGGTTGCGGCTCGTCGGCCCTGCCGCGGGCACATTCGTGTGCGACACCGATGGCTGGCAGATCGAGCGCGGCACCGTCCTGACCGCCTACGCCCCCGCCCCCCAGGAACTGCGCGACGGCCAGGTCGGAACGACTCAGATCGCCGATAGTTCGATCACCACGCCCAAGTTGACCGCCGGTTCCGTCGTGGCCCACACCATCGCCGTGGGGGCGGTCCTCGCCGACAAGATCGCCGCCGGGGCGATCACCGCCGACAAGATGGCGGCCCAGATCATCCTGGCCGGGCTGCTGGCCACCGCCACCACGGGCCGCCGGGTGGAGATCGACCGCAGCGGTATTCGCTGCATCGACGAGAACGGCAAGACGCTGGTCAACATTCCCACCGCGCTGAACGCGCCGGTGAGCGTGGTCGGGCAGGTCGAGACATCGGCCCTGACGGCGCTCGGCAGCACCGAGTTGCGGGGCGCCACGACCCTGGCTGTGGCCGGGACCACGACCGCCACCGTCGGGCTCGCCGACCCCACGTTGGCGCCCACGGTGAGCATGCCGACGCTCGTCACCACCACGCCGGAGGCGGTTCCGCCCCGGGACTTCGGCTCGCAAGGCTTCGCGTCCGGGATCAATCATGACCCCAGCGGGCATGGTGGCGTGCCCACCTGGTGGCTCGGTGCGCAGGGAGGGGACAACTTCAACCAGGGGCCTGTCCCCATCGCCTACGAGCATCGCGTGTCCGATGGCGCGAGGCTGCGCGGGATACTGATGGGCGTGATCGAGGGGGCTCAGGTGGTGGGCAGGTACGCCGTCGGCGTTGCCCGAGCCGGCACGCGCATCTGGGTGCTCCTCTCCTCCGGCAGGCTGGTTGCCCACAACCAGGCCACCCTGGCCCAGGAGGTGAACATTCTTCACTCCGCCATCGTTCCGAGACCCGTTAACGCCGGACTCTTTTTCGACGGCACCCATCTCGTCATCGTCACGGTGACCGGGACGACGGGTACCGATCAGCTCAGGTTCCGGCGCGTCAACACCGCTGACGGCAACTTGCATTCCACCCTCGACGCCACCGGCTTCCCGGTCAACGGCGACACCGTGATCCTGAGGGGCGGGGCGATGCGCCCCGACCCGCTCAACGGCAACGTCAACACCTACTGGGTGACCGTGAACGGCGTGGTGCGGGCATTCCGCATGGACACCGGCGCCCACGTCCCGAACCGGGAATTCGGGGAGCCGGGGCGCACGGGCTCGGGGCTGACCTGGAACGGCAGCGTGTTCCAGGGCTGGAGTCCCGATAGCCCGCACCTGATCACGACCTACGGGGATTGGGACTGGACCACCGAGTCGCCGGTCTACTGGGTCGGCTACACCTGGTACAAGAGCACCGCCACGACCCGGGAAACCCGCATCTCGCCGCGCGGCCAGCTCACGATGGGGCGTCGCCGCACGATGCGCGTCGATAACCCGCTCATCCCGACGGGCAGCGGCGAGTTCCCCGATCGCGTGCGCCTCTATATGAACCGGGGCGCCAGCGACCCGGGGCCCGGCAACTACCGGCGCCAGGTCGAGGATGCCCTGACAGCCCGGGTCTGCCCGCCCTTCAACGCGGCCGGGGCCGCCGATCCGCTGACCAACACCTTCCCGCCTGCCGTGCCCCATGAGATCCGCAGCGCAGTCCAGCCGGGCTGGATACTGCGGGGTGACGGGACGGCAGTGCTGCCGGGGGGCGGCAGATTCGTTGCGCGCACGTCCCTGCTGTCCATCACCGTCACCGCCGAGACACAGGTGATCGCCCTGACTATGCCTGCCGGCTCCATGCAGGCCGGGACATCGTTCAGGATCCGAGCACTGGCGAGACTTTCATCCGACAGCTGGAGCACCACGCATACGTTTCGGTGCCGCATCGGTCCGACGACCCTGACGGGGAGCATTGCAGCGTCGTTGGTCGCGGAGAGACCCGGTGTGTCCGTCGCCGACGCGCCGTTCACCGTCGATGTTCTGGTCACCGTCAGGGCCACCGGCACGACGGGGGCCTGCATCGGCCAGGTCGTTGTCCTGTCGCGACCGACTGCGCCCGTTGCGTTCACCCCGGCCAACCTGATCTCGGCGCTCGGTGCGACCGTGGCCGTGGATACGACCATCCAGAACATCGTCGAGATGACATACGCCAGCAATGATGGCACCGGTGCCGCCACCTTCGAGAACGTCACACTCGAAGCAATCCACCCGGCATGAAACCCCCATCGCACAGCGGCTGGCGATGGGCGCGCTGGTTCACAGCCGAGCCAGCAGTTCCGCCTTCTTTGCCTCGAACTCGGCGTCGGTCAGGATTCCGGCGCCGTGGAGCTCGCCCAGCTTGCGCAGCTGATCCGCGGCGTCCGGAGCGGCCGGCCTGGCCGCCTGGCTCTCGGCGATCAGGGAGCGGAGCACCGCCACGCCGCGCCGGGCCGGGTCGAAGTGCAGATTCGCGAGCCCGAGCGCGTGGGGACTCTTGTTCGCGTCGCCGCCGCTCGAGGCATCCTTCGACTCGATCCCCGGACCCTGAAGGGCCACGGTCCCCGACAGCATCCC
>DATIKE010000492.1:0-36503 GCA_035477895.1 Phycisphaerae bacterium | reverse complement strand
GTCACCCACGACGACTTCCGCCGCCCCGCGCCGCTGGAACGCCTCTGCCGCCGCGACGATCACCGCCGGATCGGTCACGATCGGCCGTCCCTCACGCGGAAGGTCCACCAGGTTCACCTTGAGCAGCACGCGCTTGCCGCGCACATCCGGTGGCGGCACCAGCCGGAAGCCTTCCTCGATCACGTCCGCGAGCTGCTGGTCGTACCGCGCCCGCAGGATGGCCGCCGCCGCGCTCAGCCCGCCGTCGGATACCAGTGTGGGCGCGCAACCCGATAATACCAGGGCCGCGCCTGCTCCGGCCGCCGCCTGCAGAAACTCCCGACGGTTCATGTCGTGCCGTGCGCGTCGGCGGGCGTGAGAATGTGGGCCGGCTCGGCGGTTCATGATGTCACTCCCAGCGGATGATCTTCGATGTCAACCAGTCCGAGCAGGCACAACGCCGTTTCCAGCGGCCCGCGCCGCTCGTCGGCCGAGGCATGCCACAGGTCGATCGCGTCTGCGCGCCAGGCGTCGTCGAGACGGCCGAGCACGTTCATTGCGATCGCCGCCCATCCGAGCGAATAGAGTGAAGTGATCGATCCGCGCCGGCTTTCGAGCCAGTCCAGGCCGGCGGCCGTGAAATCGTCCTGCTCGTCCGCCAACGCCAGCAGCGACATGGCCGTGCCGGTCACCGCCGGGAACAGGTCGCCGCCCCAGACCCGCGGCTCTCCGTAGTTCCATCCGCCACTACCGATTGCCCGGTCGCGAAGCATGGCGACCGCCTCGCGGACGCGGGGTTCCCGGCCGTAGCCGGCCCGCTTCAGGAAAATCATGGCGGCGCAGGTCGGCTCGTTGAGGCTGAAGTCCCCGGGCAGCATCGGCCAGCCGCGCAGCTCGGTGTCGTAGCCGTAGATCCCGGCCGTCAGCGGCCGGGGAATCGTGTGCACCGGCTCGTTGAGCAACACACGGGCCGCCCGATCGGCCGCATCAACTTGCCCGTTGCGCATCACCGCCAGGCCTGCGAAGGCCGTGACCCAGTTCGCGTCGTCACACAGCGGGGTGGCGCTGAACATCCCGTCGCCGCGTTGTCGCCCGATCAGCCAGTCGGCGGCTTCCTGGGCCCGAAAGTCTCGTTGCGTGACGCAGCCGAGCGCGAGGGCCGCCATGGCCGTGGGCTCGGTCGCCGACGTTTGACCGGGGACGAATGGCCAGCCGCCGTCAACCGCCTGCCGTGCCGCCAGAACCCCCGACGCCTCCGTCAACCATGTCGATAGTGGGTCCACCCCGTCAGCCACGGCATATGTTCTCCTGCTTCCAATGATTACGTTCCGATCAGGATAACTGTGCGATTGTTGACCGTTTGCCCTGGTCTGTCAAAGCGGGCTGCCCGGAGCCGGGGTTGGCCTTTTGCCGCCTTGGCGTTATACTGGAACAATTCATTGGGAATTCGTACCCATGTCCGTTGTTATCCAAGAATTCATTCGGGCGTTTCATCATGGGGTCGTCGTGAGCGGCCCGGCAGGGATTCATAGGGGGTTCATTCATGTTATTGACGATCATTCGCTTCCTGTTCGTGCTGATCATCGCCGGGGTGGCGATGAACTATGCGGAGTTCTACCAGCCCGGCCTGGCCTTCCCCATCTTCATGGTTACCCTGGGGTTGGCCTGCCTGGTCATCGCCGGTGACGTATTCATCCCTCAGAAATCGCTGCTCGCGATATCGGGGCTGTTCTTCGGCCTGGTCGTGGGCATGGTGATCGCGTTCGGCATCGGCCAGATCGTCAACCTGCTGATGGACGCCTACAGGCCGGCCTGGCGCGACGACGAGTTGCTCCGCCAGACCATCAGCACGACAAAGCTGGTCATCGGCATCATCGCCTGCTACCTGGCCGTCAGCTTCGTCCTGCAGACCAAGGACGATGTCCGCTTCGTCATTCCCTATGTCGAGTTCTCCAAGCAGCGGAAGGGCCAGCACCCGATGATTCTGGACACGTCGGTCATCATTGACGGTCGCATCGCCGACGTGCTGGCCGCATGGGCCGTCGACGCCCCGGTCATCATCCCGAGGTTCATCCTGCATGAGCTGCAGGCCGTCGCCGACAGTTCCGACAAGCTCAAGCGCAATCGCGGCCGGCGCGGCCTCGACATCATCAACAAGCTCCAGACCAACGAGAAAATCGAGATCCAGTTCCTCGATTTTCGCGTAGCCGACGAGGAAGCCGAGGCCGTCGACCATCGACTTGTCACCCTGGCCCGGCGGATCGACGGTCGGGTCGTCACCAACGACTACAACCTCAACAAGGTCGCCAAGATCCGCGGCGTCGACGTCATCAACGTCAACGATCTGGCCAACTGTCTCCGGCCGGTGTTTCTCCCGGGCGAATCCATGCAGGTCAAGGTCATCCGCTCCGGCGAGGCCGCCGGGCAGGGCGTGGGTTACCTGGACGACGGCACGATGGTGGTGGTCGAGTCCGGCCGCGACCAGATCGGCCAGACGATCCTCGTCACCGTCACCAGCGTGCTCCAGACCAGCGCCGGGCGCATGGTCTTCGGCCGCATCGAGGGTATTCCCGCCCCCGATACCCGACGCCGAAACAACTCCGGGTGATTGATGAGCAGGGGTGTGCCTTCCCCCGACAGGGTGGACTCCATCCATCATTCCTGCGCCAGGCTGCTTGCGGCTTCGCGGGATCCGGGGTCGCGCTTTGCCTCTCTCATCGCGAGGACTTGGACTGCACGGTGATCCGCAGCGCCGGCCTTCCCTTCGTCAGCTCGACTGGAAGCCCTTCCCAAAGCTGCCGGCCCTTCAGCGTCTGCCCGTCCGTCGGAGTTTGAATCTCGTACACCGTGTCGCCCCCGACAGTGTACCACTCGGGGAACTGGTTGATCCGCGGGTAGTCGACCGGCAGGCGCAGGTATTCCCGGTGTCGCGGCCGGTCGAAAACGATCCGGCCTTTCCACGGCCGGGCCGCGCTCAGCGATAGAGACAGCGTTCGTCCGGTTCGCACCGCCCCGAGGCACACGTCCTCGCGCCACGGCCGAACCGTCGCGCCCTGGCTTTTCCATAGCGCGTACATGGCGGCCGTCCGGGCGAAGTTGCCGTCGCCGTGCCAGCCCTCGATCACGCCGTCTTCCTTCTGGATCGCGAACATCTTGTCAATCTCATGCTCGATCCACGCCGGCGCCGAATCGTCCAATTCACGGTTGAGCAGATTGATCGCGCCCTCGACCGAATCCGCTATGCCGTCGGCACTGCCGCGCTCCCAGTCATACCCCTTGTAGTGTGTGTTGAGATTGCCCAGGGCCACAAGCACCGCCTCGTGGTAACGCCGCGTCTTGTCCACCAGGTACACCGTGTAGTACGCGTTGCAGACGTAGCCCCAGGTGTCGCAGACCATCGCCGTACCGGGGCTGATCAGCAGCGGCTTGCCGGTGTTGAGGTCCACCTGGTTGTAGAACAGCCCATGCTCGTTGCGTCCCACCTCCAGGATGCGGTCCAGCATCTCGTGCAGCGGCTCACGGTAGGCGTTCTTTTTCTCGCGGTCGGCATAATGCGTCGTCAGGTACAGCTCCGACAGGCCGCCGACGATCTCGCTGCCGTGGTCGCGCAGCTTGATCGTCGCCTCGTCGCGCGTGGGGTGGTGCTCGCCCAGCAGGTAGTAGTCCCCCAGCCGCTCGGCCCAGTCGAGGTACTTGCGGTCGCCGGTCATCCAGAACACCCGGCACAACACCTGCAGCAGGCCGCCGTTGACCTCGCTGTTGGTCGACGGGATCTTCCCGAAGGGCGTCTCGACCGGCGCGTGCTTCCAGAGGTCGTCCAGGATGCCGATCAGCCGCTCGGACCACGGCGACGGCCCGAGCCACTCGGTCAGCGGCATCAGCCCGTCCTTGCAGTACTCGGCCGACCCGAAGATCACCGCGTCCAGGTCGATCTTCTCCGTGTCGAAGCCCTGTTTGACGAAGTTCCACGTATCCGGCAGCCGATCGACGCGCGAGCAGAGCTTCGTCTCTGTCCGCAGCATCTCCAGCATCCGCCCGCGGAACATGTCTTCGTCCGTCAGCGCGCAGGTGAGGACCATGAAGGGGTAGTTGTCGGCCGCGGAGTCCTTGGCGTTCCAGATGTCCTTGTCGGCTTCCAGGTTTCGGGGGATCAATCCGGTCTTGAGGTCGGCGTGCCTGAGCCAGCCGAGCACGAACCGGCGCGAGCGGTTCAGGGCTTCGTTCGCCTGCCGGCCGTTCGTTGCCTCGATGCTCTCATCATTCGCCTGCGTCGACGTCGGCCCGGCCGAGACCACACTCGCAAGGGCGACCATCCACGACAGGACCACGATTTGAACCATGCGGGCGCTCCTGTTTTCCGGGACTCGGGCAGTGTACAGGTTCATGGGCAGTTACGGGTCGGCTCGCCTCTTCAAGGCTGATCGGAGAACCTGCTTTACGAACGTCGGCATATCTTGATTGTGCTTGTGTGCCTGATCTGCAATGCCCTCGTAGTCCTGTACTTCCGGGCCCTGCCGCGCGATATCCGGCCGCCTGATTTCCTGCGTGGCCACATGCTGGAAACTTGCGGGATTGGCCCAATAGCAGGACAGACACACCTGGGATTGTTCTTGTTGGTCCAGTTGTCGCGATGTTCACATGACCAGGACTTGGCCCTGTTGCAGGAACCGCAAAGCGGCATATAGTCGTCGACGAGGCGGTTATCGGCGTCGACATCCCCGGCGACCTCGTAAGGGATCCGTCCTCGGGTCATATCATTGCGAACAGGTCGGGCTCTTCGACAAACACCTTGGGCACTCCGCGGTCGTTCAGGCTCCGCAACGCCGTCGAGAACCCGTGGAACGACACCGCCCCGCAGTAGCGATGATCACGGGTGTTACAGACACCCTGGTAGGGGGGATCCATGTAAACGACGTCATCCGGCGTTGCTTCGCTCAGCACGGACTTGAAGTCCCGGCAGGACACCCGTGTTCTGCCCCGCAGCAGTCCCGCGGTTTGCAGGATATTCAACCGCATGGAATCGGGCCGCGTTCCCAATCGGCGATTATCCGGGCTGTTGTTGAACTGTCCCTGGGCGTTATATCGAACCACCGCCTTGACGCACCGCGCAAGCAGGTAGAGAAAGAACTGCGGATGCTGGGTTCTATTGAATCTGCCCCGCACCTTGTCATAGAAATCTCTTTCGCGCCCCCTTTGTCTCATCCAGAGCCGCTCGTACAGGTCTGCCAGCCGTTCCGGCTGCTGTATGATTGCTTTCCAGAGTTGCACCAGGGGTTCATGCAGATCATTGAGCCAAAATCTGTTCGCCCGCTTGAGGTAGGCCGTGGCAATCGTGACGGCGCCCGACCCGGCAAACGGTTCAATCAGGCGGTTTGTCCTTCTTGGGATGCACTCCACGATCTGGCTGGCAAGCTGTCTCTTGCTGCCCTGACAGGGAAAGGGATGCGGTACGTGACGGATGGCACCCATAACGACGCCCGGCCAAAGACTCAACACCCAGCCGTACTGGTCCTATTTCCCCCATCGTTTCCAAAGATTCCGTTGCTGTCAAGGAATCGCTTTTTCGGGCCGGTTTGCGGAAGGGGGCGATCACTTCCCAATGGTGAACGTGAGCCGCTGCTGATCGGCCGTGGCCCCGAGCTTGTCCTCGATGCCGACCTTGGCCACGTATTCGCCGGCCCCGAGGGTATCGGGCAGCTTGATTTCCAACGGGATGAAGAAGTCCCGCCGCGGCGTGTGGACGAGGTCCTCGATCTGCGGGACTTTCTGTTGCCAGACGATCTTGCCCGTGGAGTCGAAGACTTCCGCGGTCGCGGCCAGCACCGTGCGAAGCCGCCCGTCCTGCGTCGGCTCCGAATGGAAGTTGCCGATCTCGCAGTAGCAGAACACGTGCACCGGCCGGCCCGCCGGGAACAGCGGCGGCTGGACCGCCTTGTAGTCGCCGAAGCTGTTCACCGCCGTCACCAGGACCATCTTCTGGATGATCACGGGTGATTGCCCGGACAGCAGTCGCTGCAGGTCCGCGACCGCTTCAATGACCGGCCCGGATGCCTGGGCGGGATCCCGGAGCGCCTCGTGCGTGCCGGCGATCGTGCGGAACAGGGCCGACAACACCTCGCCCTGCACGGCGTCCACCTCTTTCAAAGGCGCGGTCGCCCGTTGCTTCTGACCGGTGGCAAGGTACAGCAGCCGCAGTTTGATCTGGTCGTCCATCTGCTGGGGATGCCGCCGTACCGTCTCTTCTAGTTGGGCGATCATCCGGCTGATGTCCCCGTGACCCGGCGTGGGTGTTTTTTCGACGGCCTGGTTGGGTGCGGCTGTCGGCGGATCGCTCCGGGGTGTGTCCTCCGCGGCGGGGCGGATATCCACGATTTCGACTTGTGGCCGGGGTGCGGTCAGACCGGCCGGCTGCGGCCCGCCCGGGGGTTCCGGGCTGGCCGCGGTTTCGACCTGAACAGAGGTGTTCGCGCCCGTCCCGCCCGAGGGTGTCGGCCCCTGGATCTCAGCGTCGCCGTAGCCCACTGGAGCGGAGGGAAGCTCCGAGGTTGTTGCGACCGTCATCGGAGGGGCGGATGGCGTCGGTTGAATCCGGGCCGTTGGCGTCTCGGCCGCGGGTGGGGCGGTCTGCCGTGGTTCGGCCGTCGCGATGGCCGGCTGGGTGGCGGCCCGGGCTTGAGACTCGGCGACTCGGCTCGCCTCACCTTCTGTAACCTCTTGCGGCACCTGTGCGGGGTCCGCCGGCGGGAAACGGGCCACGAACTTGTCCACCGCCTCATTCAGCCGGTTGATTGCAGGATTACTCTCGGACGCCGCGGCTTCGCCCTCCAAGCTCGGACGAGCGGAGGTGTCCGCAACCGTCTCGGCCTGCGCCGGCTGGGACGTCGGGGGGGTCTCCGAGCCCATGGGAACCGATACAATCTTGAAGCGATGGAAACGGATCGGTGCCAGCTTCGTGCCGTCGCAGCCGGCCGCCAGGACCAGTTGGGACAGCATCAAACCGGCGAGGATGAAGCTCCGCCTCATATGAACCTCCCCGCGGGCTTCCTGCCCGCGTGCCCGATGGGCTGACGGGACGGGTTCTCTCGTATTCAAAGGGCGCTCAGCCGGTTGCCCGGCGAGACGCCCTTCGTCCGCACATCTCGATAATGAAACTTTCGATCGCCGAACGCACGCTGGCGGCGCCGGTTTTGCCGGCCACGTCCGCTTCCAGCAGCCTCGTGTGCATCAGTTCAAGTTCCTCGGCGGCGAACGCGTTGATTTCCCGCGTGAGCCGATCATCGTGCCAGATCATCATGATCTTGCACAGCTCATCCCTGGATGCGCCAGCCTCCTGGGCCCTCTTGGCGGTCAGCAGTCGGCGAACCGTGTACGCCAGTCCGCCGATCGCCCGGTCCGACGCCGCCCGGTCCGTCTGCCAGACCTCTTCCCAGAGCCCCAGGGCCTTCGGCCGGTTGCCCGCCCCGATGGCCGACAGAATGTCCCACACCTGCTCCTCGCGGCAGCGGCCGGTGAGTTTCTCGACGTCGTCGGGGCCGATCGACCGGCGGTCCGCGACGTACAGGGTCAGTTTCTGCACCTCTGAGTCCAGCAGTCCCAGGTCATTGCCGATCTGGTCGCACAGCAATGCCGCCGCCCGCGCGTCCAGGGCCTTGCCGTGGACGCTCCTGCAATGCTCGATCAGCCAGCCGGGCACCGCCCACGCCTTGAGCGGCTTGCACTCGACCACCTGCCCGATTTCCGCGATCCGCCGGTGCAGCCGGGTGTTCGACGGCAGACTCTTGCAATCCAGCAGCAGCACACCGGTCGGTGCCGGGGCGGCCAGGTACTGCTCCAGGTCGCCGCGATATAGGCTGACGAACTCGTCCGCCGCCCGGACCAGGACCAGCCGGCGGTCGGTCAGGAAAGGCAGCGTTCGCAGGTCGTCGAGCACGTCGGCCAGGCCGGGCATCGTCTCGGCCGCGTCATACTCGCTCAGGGCCAAGGCCCGGTCGGCAGGCCCGAGGATGCGCTCGATAAGGTCGGCCACGGCCCGACGCCGAAGGAAAAGTTCCGCCCCGTGAACGGCATAGGCGGCTCCCGGTTGCTGTGTCTCGGTCTTCTTCTGGGGGGGCATGATCCAGTTCACTCACGGTGGCCGGCGGCGACAGCGGGGCTGTTTCCGGAGGTCGTCGGCCACGAATCCAGTCTTTTGCGGGCCTTGCTGATGATCTCGGTTTTGGAGGCGTCCGCCGCCATCGCCCGCTGCCAGTGCTGCCGGGCGCCGTCCCGGTCGCCCATCCGGAAAAGGACGTCGCCCAGATCGAGCAGGGACTCGGCATCCTTCTCGTTGACCGCCAGCAGGCGGGTCAGCATGTCGCGGGCCTGAGGATACTGCCTGCGGGCGCCGTAGGCCAGGGCCGCCCCGCGAAGCGACGCCTGGTATCCGGGGTCCCGCTCGAGCACGTCGAGGTACAACCGCGCCGACTGCTCGTAATCCTCCATAAAGTAGTATGTGCCAGCAAGATCGTTCATCGCCGCGAGCAGGCCCGGGTCCAGGTCGAGGGCTTCCTTGAATCGCTCGGCGGCCAGCGCGTATCGGCCGCTCAGCAGGTGCATGCTGCCCTGGCGATAGCGTTCCTCGGCCTTGCGCCGCGCCTCGGTCTCGACGGGCGCCGGGCGAGTCGCCGCGGCCAGAGCCGGCATCGTCGCCGCCGGCCGGGTCGAGGCCTTGGCGTTCTCGGGCTCCACCGTCGCCCGAGTGCTCACGGATGAACGCCAGGCGATCAGCGGCACCGGGCCGTACAGCCGCTCCACCGCGTGCCCGCCGCGGTCCCGAACCGTCAGCTTGAGCGTGATCTGACCGGCCGCCTCGGCGGGTACCGGCCAGTCATATCGCCCGGTGTTGGGCAGTTCGGATGCGATGGGCTTCCATTGCTGATCGATCGAGGATTGCCACGACAGCGAAATCGGCCGTGCCTCGAGGTTGTCGTCGTGGGCGGTCCACCGGAGCTGAACGGTCCGGTCCGAGGCGAAATCGTCGCACGGCTCGACACCCTGCCACTGACCCAGCGGCGGGGTGTAGTCGACGAAGACCCATCGCTGCGGCTGGCCGAATGACTTGGGGGACGGGGTGGAAGATGGCTCCTGGTCGCCGTTCACGATCGACAGGCCGTACAACCCTTCCGCCGGCGCGATGAACACCAGCGGGCTGCGACCGTCAGAGTCAATCCCGTACTTCTGCCAGGTGGCACCCCGATCGCGCGTGTACCAGAGCACAATCTCGACCCCCGGGCTCGATTCAACGAGCCGATAGTGCACCTCGATGCGTTGGGCGCGGACGGCCTGGGGCTCGGCGGCTGAAACGGCGGCACCTGCCATGAAGCCCACCAGGATCGCCAAGGCCGACTGGCAGCCAAGGTACGATCGGCGGGCGGGTGTGGACTGGGGGGGAAGGGACGGCATCCTGCCTTCTCCGGGGGGTCGAACTCCCGCGACGCGCGTCGGCATCCTCCGACGTTGCATGTTGTTATCGGTTACTATTCGAGCGGTCCTGGAGGGGGTAAAAGCGATCGGCGAAAACGCGTCCCAGTCGTAACTTCAATCACCACCAGTAGATATCACTGGCTACGCCCGCGTAGGCGGTCAGGAAAGTCATCTCGGTAATCAGGGCGGCGGTGGTCACGGTGGCTTCGTTTTGCCCGTCGGACCGTCGGGCCAGGACGAAGCCGGCGAGATAGCCGACGACCAGGGGCACCAGGGCCAGCATGACCCCGTGGGCCAGATGCTCCCCCGAGCCGCTGCAGTAGACCACGGTCAGGCCGGCCGCGAGCAGCCACCAGGCGAAGACGGTCGTCAGCGAAGCATGGCCGGCCATCTGCCGCAAGCGGGGCGAACCTCCCGGGGCGGTGCGGCCGATGGTCATCGCCAGCATCATGGCCCAGCGGCCCCACAGCGGGGCCAGGACCAACGGGCGGTAGATCGACCAGGGATACAGGGGGCCCAGGCGGGCCAGGAACGTGTCCCAGCGCCAGGGGCCGTCCGAGGGCTTCTCCCAGCCGATGGGAAGCGACAGCAGGACGGCGAACTTGAGCAGGACCACGATCAGCACCAGGAGCAATGACGAGGTATAAAGAGGTTTTTCGGGCTGCGCGTCGGGGCCGCGCGGGTCCCGGCCGGCGGCGATCGCCCCGAGAATGAGCCGCCGTCCGCAGATCGCCAGATCGAGAGCCAGGATGATCGCGGCCGGCAACCAGCGGATGCGCTGGTACTCCCCGAACATCCGCCAGGCCAGCCGGAAGATCACCGCGTAGCTGACGCCGATCGCCAGTCCCCAGATCGGCAGCCATTTGGCGGCCAGCAGCCAGCGGGGTTCCCGCCCGTCCCGTTCGCCCGGCGGCAGGAACAGAAAGCGGGCGGCCAGCAACACGGCCGGCAGCGGTTTGGACGAATTGTGTGGGCTATTCTGCGGCACGGGTCTGCCTGACGCGTTCGAGGAACTCGGCCGCCGTCTGCCGGATGGCGGCGAAGTCCCGTTTCTTGAGGACCTGGCTGCTGACCAGCGCCCCCCCGACACCGACCGCCGCGCAGCCGGCTTTGATGAAGTCGGCCACCGTCTCCAGCGTGACGCCGCCCGTCGGAAGAAGTCTGATCTGAGGCAGAGGCCCGCGGAGGTCCTTGATGAAGGTCGGCCCCAGCGTGCTGGTCGGGAAAACCTTGACGAAATCCGCACCCGCCTGCCAGGCGCGGACGATCTCGGTGGGGGTCATGGCCCCGGGCATGACCGGAACCGCGTATCGCCTGCACGTTTCGACGATGGCCGGGTCGAGGATGGGTGAGACGACGAACTGAGCGCCCGCCAGGATGGCGGACCGGGCGGTCTCGGCGTCGAGGACCGTGCCGACGCCGATCGCGGCGCTGTCGCCGCAGGCGGCGCGGGCCTGACGGATCACGTCCAGCGCGTTCGGCGTGGTCATGGTGACCTCGATGCAGGTCAGGCCGCCTTCACGCAGGGCGCCGACCACGTCGATCAACTGGGCGCTGTCGGTTGCCCGGATGATGGCCACCACGCCGGTCGATTCGATCTGCTGAATCACGTGGGTTGCGTTCACGGTTGTTCCCTTGCCGAAAAAGAACCCCCCTGACAAAGCCTGATGCGGGACCGGCTTTCAGCCGGTCAGTTGTCAGGGTTTCAGGATGCGCTCTACAGCCCCGGGTTCGTGATCCTGCGGATCGCGACGGTGTCGTTCTGCCCGCCGAAGCCGAAGCTGTTGCTCAGGCAGTTGTCCACGCGGCTCTTGCGGGCCTTGTTGGGCACGTAGTCCAGGGGACAGTTAGGGTCCGGTGTCTGGTAATTGATGGTCGGCGGCAGCATGTTGTCGCGGATCGCCAGCACGCAGGTGATCAATTCGACCGCACCGGCCGCGGCGATCAGGTGCCCGAGCATGCTTTTCACCGAGCTGACCGGAACCCTGGGCGAGTATTCGCCGAACACCGCGCCGATGGCCAGTGACTCGATCTTGTCGTTCTCCTCCGTGCCGGTGCCGTGGGCCGAGATGTAGTGAATATCCTGCGGCCGCAGTCCCGCCTCGCTCAGCGCCTGGCGCATGGCCGCGATGCCGCCCCGGCCGGTTTCGTGAATATCGGTGATGCGAAACGCGTCGGCGGTGGACCCGTAGCCGACGATCTCGGCCAGCATCCGCGCCCCGCGTTTTTTGGCGTGTTCGTACTCCTCGATAATCAGGATGCCGGACCCCTCGGCCAGCACGAACCCGTCGCGGGTCATGTCGAAAGGCCGGCTGGCGGTCTTGTAGTCGTCGTTGCGGGTGGACAGGGCGGTCAGCCGGTTGAATCCGGTCACCCCGAACGGGTGAATCATGCTGTGCGTTCCGCCGGAGACCATGATGTCCACGTCCCCGCGGCGGATCATGTTGGTCGCCTCCCCGATCGCCTGGGTGCTGGCCGCGCAGGCGGTCAGCGTGTTGAACGTAGGACCCCGGATGTTGAACAGACAGGCGATGTGCCCGGCGGCCATGTTCGGGTCCTGCTCCAGCTCGCGCACCGCATCCAGCTTCTGGTAAGCGACCTCGGCCCACCTGGCCGCGTCGAGGTCGCCCTTGCCGTTGCCGCCCGCCGGGTCCCACCCGCGAACGGCGGCCTCGGCGAAGTTGTAAAAGTCGATCGGCCCCTCACCCCCGCCCAGGTAGATCCCCACGCGGGTTCGGTCCAGGTCGTTGGTCCGCGGCAGGCCCGCGTTGTCCCAGGCCAGTGTGGTCGCGGCCAGGGCGAACTGCGCGTTACGGCTCGCCCGGGTGTGCTTCTCCACGTCCTGGCCCAGATATTTCAAGAGATCAAAGCCTTTGACCTCTCCGGAGAAGGTCGTGGGAAACGTGGAGGCGTCGAAAATGGTCGTCTTCTCGATGCCGGTTTCCCCGTTGAGCAGCCGGGCCCAGACCGCGTCGAGCTGGTCGCCGAGCGGTGTGATCCAGCCCATGCCGGTGATGACCACGCGTCGCGATGCCATGAATCAAGCCTCCAGCCGTCGAAGCACCAGGGCGGCGGTCTGCCCTCCACCCAGGGCATAGGCCACGCTGACGGCGGTGTCGATCGTCACGCTGATCGGCCGGCCGGTGACGATGTTGAGCCCGCACTCGGGATCCACCGCTTCGGTGCTCACCGACGGCGGGACCGTCTGGTGGTGCATGCACAAGGCGGCGACGGCCACCTCGATGCCGCCCGCGCCGGCGCCGTTGTTGCCGACGCTGCCCTTGATCGCCAGCGTCGGCACCTGCCCGGCCCGTTCGCCGAGGGCGGCCCGGATGCCCCGGGCCTCGCTCAGGTCGTGGGCCTTCGTACCCAGGCCGAATGCCCCGATCAGACCCACGTTGTCCGGGGCGATCCGTGCGTCGGCCAGAGCCTTGCGGATCGCGATAGAGATGCCCTCGCCCTGTGGATCGGGCTCCGACCAGTCGTGCGTGTTCGTGCTTGCCCCGAACCCGACTACTTCGCAGTAGATTCGGGCTCCGCGGGTCCGGGCGTGCTCCAGTTCCTCCAACACGATCAGCCCACCGCCCTCACCGATGACCGTCCCGCACCGATTCGCGTCAAAGGGTCGGCAGGCCTTTCCCGGCTGGTCGTTGTGGCAGGCGCACAGTCGCTTGAGCAGCGACTGCCGCATCAGGCCCATCGGGTTCAGCTTGCTCTCGGCCCCGCCGCAGATGCAGACGTCGGCCGCCCCGCGTTCGATCGTGCGGAATGCCTCGCCGATCGCCAGGTGGCTGGAGGCCTCGCCGCAGGTGATCGTGTTCGACGGCGCCTGAGCGTCGTGCACGATGGTCACATGACAACTCAGCATGTTGGGCAGGAACTTGAGCAGCCACAGGGGCGTCAGGTTATTCATGCCCTCGGCGCCCCACTTGTGGATGTCGAAGCAGCCGTCGCCGTTCCGGGCGGTGTACAGCGCCCCGGCCAGTTCGGTCAGATCGGCGCAGATCAGGCCCGCGCCGATGTTAACCCCGAACCGCGTGGAGTCGACGTTGAGTTCCCCGCCGGCCTCGCCCCGTTCGATCAGGCACCTGGTATTGAGCCCGGCGTCCCTGGCCGCGTGATACGCGGCGGCCACCGCGATCTCGATGTCCCGGGCCATCACCTTGGTGCTCTTGCGGTAGCTCTTGGGGACGTACTCCCGGACTTCGAGCCCGGCGATCTCGCCGCCGATCCGGGAGTCGAATCGCGAGGGGTTGAAGAAGCTGATTCTCCTGATGCCGGTTTCGCCCTCTAAAAGGTTCTTCCATGCCTTCTCGACGCCCAGGCCGATCGGCGTGGCCAGCCCCAGGCCCGTAATCACCACCCGACGCGAACTCATCTGATCCACCTCGAATCCTCGGCCCCGACCCGCCTAGCCCCGCATCTGGCAGGTTCTCAGGAGATTCTTGAACTCCCCGGTGAATACGAAGTTTTCCTTGGGGAAGTTCAACCCGCTGAGGTTCTGGTCGATGTGCGAGAACATCAGGTCGACCTTGCCCAGCGGCTTGCCGTCGCAGGTGATGATGCCGGCGGTCTGGGCGGCCTCCGGGGTGACCGACTCGACGGTCGCCTCATAGCGAAGCTGCTGCCCGGGGCGGGCGACGCCGTTGAATTCCGCCCGGCGGATCTTGGCCAGGATGACCTTCTCATTGAAGTCGCGGGCCTCGCCGACCAGGATGCCCGCCGTCTGGGCCATGCCCTCGATCATCAGGCAGGCCGGCATCACCGGAAAACCCGGAAAGTGGTCGTGCAGGTGTTCCTCGGCCAGGGTGAGGTTCTTGACCGCCACCGCCCGCTTGCCGGACTCGAACTCCACGAACTTGTCGATCCAGATCCAGCGCATGATCGGTTTCCGTTCGCACCGACTGTTCCGGCCATTATAGCAACGAGCCGCGCCGACAACTCCCCGATGTTCGCGACGGAAGGGCCTGCGCGGTTCGTGGCGGCCGAGCTTCTCAGGCCGCGAGTTTCTTCTCGATGTAGTTCACCAGCGTCTTGACCGTGAACAGGTCGGGCATCTTGTTGACGTCCGGGTCCTTCTCGAAGTCCGTGAAGTCCGCGTGCGGCATCTGCTTCTTGATCTGCTCCAGGCCCTTCGGCGTGAACTTGCCGTTCGACACGTAGTCCGGGTTGTTGAGCAGCTCGTCGGGGAACAGCTCTCCGCGCGGAATCTTGATCTCAAAGCTCTTTTCCAGCCGGAACACAATGTCCAGGAAGTCGATGGACTCGGCTCCGAGGTCACCGGTGAGGGTCGCGCTCTCGGTAACCTCCTCGGGCTCCACCGCCAGCGCGTCGACCAGTGTGTCCCGGACGTTGTTGAAAATCTCCTCACGGCTCATCGCCATCTCTGCGTTCCTCCCAAAGGCTCTGATGGCCGGGCGTTTTCGAGTTCGTGGCCCGGCGTCTGCCCTCATGTTTCAGTCATGGTGAATCGTGACTCCGCCTGCGGCGGATCACGCGCGCCTCAACAGTCCCATCTGCCTGCGGGCCGACTCGATCAACCGCCGATCCACGTCGGCCAGTTGCGGGTCTTCGTCCGCCAGGTTGAAGTGCCTCAGCGACCAGTGGGCCTTGATCATCTCGGTGTCGCCGCAACGGCCGGTGCCGACGAACCGGCTCGTGCCCGGCTCGATCGCCTTGGCTTCCACCGTAACTTCCAGCGTCTGCCCCGGCGAAACGAAGCTCTTGTAGGTCACATTCTTGGCCTCGGCCAGCAGGAGCATACTGTCCTTGTACCCTTGAGTCTCCCGGACCAGCCACGCCGACGCCTCCACCAGGGCCTGGAAAATCAGCACCCCGGGCATGACCGGAAACGTCGGAAAATGGTCCGCCAGGTACTCTTCGGCCAACGACAGAGCTTTGACCGCGCGGATCCGCTCGCCGGGCACCAGCTCAGTTATGCGATCAATCAGGACAAACTTCATGTTGCGTCTCGGCGGCCCTGACAGACCGCTTCCAGGCTCTCTTTTCCAAGCCCGGAAGTGTAGACGCCGCCACATGCGCTTGCAAGTCCCGCCGTTCAGGTTGTCCGTCCCGAGGGATCAGGGTACCGTTGAATGCTGAGACGCCGAGTCCGACCGAGACCCGGCGAGCCAGGAGTCGGTGGCCCGATGACCTTGCGAGCCAGATTGCTGTTGCTCTACCTCATGGTCGTGCTGCTCGGGGCGGCCACGGTCGTCGTGGCCATTGTGGAATCCGAGCACTGGCGGCGCGTCGACGGCGCCCTGCAGCCCTGGAACGACATGGCCCTGGCCGCCCAGAAGCTCGAATCGAGTCTTTCCTCGGCCGGAGGCCCGGCCGACCCCGCCCGGCAGGATGAATTCCTCCCACTCCTGGTCGGCCAGTATCCCAAGCTCAACGAGGCGGCCAAGTATCGCGACGTCGATCGCGTCCGTGAGGCCCTGAACATCTTCAACATCCGTTTCCTCCAATGGCGGACCCTGCCGCCCGATCTCCAGCCGGCGCGCCTGGATGATTTGCGCGACGCCCTGCAACGGTATTCGACCCTCGTCGAAGACGTGCTCGGCCAGCTCAGGCACGAGAAAGGGCTTCAGCAGACCCGCGAGCGCTTGTTGCTGGCCGTCGGCGTCGGACTGACCGTCATCTACGTCGTGGTCATCGGGACCCTGCTGCGTCGGTGGCTGCTGAGGCCGTTGCAGCGGCTGAATCGGCAGGTGGCCGCCCTGGCCCGCGACGAACCGCCGCCCGAGCCGCTGCCGGGGGCTCCGCTGGAGATCGCCACCCTCGCACGAGCCCTCGAGCAGGCCAGGCAGTCGCTCGGCTCGCTCCGGCAGCAGATCCTCGATTCCGAACGCCTGACCACGATCGGCCAGGTGGCCGCCCAGCTTGCGCACAATCTCCGAAATCCCCTCGCCAGCATCCGCGCCGCCGCCCAGTTGATCGGCCGACACGAACTCCCGGATTCGGGGACCCGCAGGCGGATGGACGAGATCATAGCCTCGGTCGATCGCATGAATCACTGGATCGTCGGCCTGATGGAGATCGCCACGGCTCAACCCTCGCCCGTCCAGCCCGCCGATGTGGTGCCCACGCTCCGCAGGGTGGCCGAAGCCGTTGCTCCCGACCTTGCCGCCAAAGAACTCACGTTGAGCCTTGATCTGCCCGCCGGGAGCCTGGTCTGCATGCACGACCCGGCCACCCTCGAACACGCCCTGGTGGCCATGGTGGTCAATGCGATCGAGGCCTCCCCCTTGGGCGGCGCGATCCACCTTCGGGCCGAGCGGGCAGAGGAGGACCCGGACACCGGTTCGGTTGGCGGCAGCTCAACCGTGTCGCCGCAGTGCCGGATTTCCGTGATCGATCGGGGGCCCGGTCTGCCCGCCGACGCCCCGGAGCGGATCTTCGAGTATTCCTACTCCACCAAGCAGCGAGGGATGGGCCTCGGGTTGGCCCTGGCCCGGCAGGCGCTGCGGAGGCAGGGTGGCTCCGCTCATGCCTTCAATAACATCCGGGGTGGAGCGATCGTCTGTGTCGATTTGCCGTTGATTTCGCCGGACAGCCCGCTTAGCGTTCAGAACCATGCCCAAGATCCTGATCGTCGAGGATGAGGTCAGCCTGGCCCGGACCATGGGCGACGCCCTGCGCGAAGCGGGGCACGAAGTCCGGCTGGTCCATGTCGGCGAGAAGGTTATGCCCGAGTTCCGCTCCTTCCAGCCGCAGATCGTCCTGCTGGACGTGCGGCTCGGGGGCGTCAGCGGCCTCGATCTGCTCGGACGGATCAAGCAGGAATCCTCCGAGGTCGAGGCGATCGTGGTGACCGCCTACGGCAGCGTCGAGGTGGCCGTCGACGCCATGAAACGCGGGGCCGCAGAGTTCCTCACCAAGCCGATCGAC
Organism: Phycisphaerae bacterium; assembly: GCA_035477895.1. Classification (GTDB taxonomy): domain Bacteria; phylum Planctomycetota; class Phycisphaerae; order UBA1845; family PWPN01; genus JAPKGY01. Next base: position 19,169 of record DATIKE010000492.1, on the reverse strand, counting down.
CTCGATGTCCTGCTGGTCACCGTGGACAAACTGTGTGAGGCTTCCCGCGACCGCCGGCTTCTGCACCAGTTCCGCAGTGCCCAGGCCGGCCAGCTTCGGTCCGTCGAGTTCCTGGGGCAGTGTCCGGCGATCCTGGCCATTCGCGAGCAGGTCGAGCGACTGGCCCGACGGACGGCCTCGGCCGGCGGCGATCTGCCCGCCATCCTGCTGACCGGGGAAACCGGCACCGGCAAGGACCTGCTGGCCGCCTGCATCCACGCGGCCCTGCCGATGCGCGAAGGGCCCTTCGTGGCCCTCAACTGTAACGCCCTGCCGGCCGAACTGTTCGAGTCCGAGCTGTTCGGTCACCAGCGCGGGGCCTTCAGCGGGGCCTCGGCGGACAAGCCCGGCCTGTTCGAGACCGCCGACGGGGGCACGCTCTTCCTGGACGAGATCGGCGACCTGCCGCCGCCCCTGCAGGCCAAGCTGCTGCGGGCCATCGAGACCCGCACCGTCCGCCGGGTCGGCGATATCCGCGATAGAACCTTCGACCTCTGCCTGATCGCCGCCACGCACCGCGATCTGGCCGCCCTGGTGGCCGAGGGCCGTTTCCGCGGCGACCTGTATTACCGCCTCAAGGTACTCACCATCGGCCTGCCGCCGCTGCGGGACCGCGGCGGCGACGTGCTGCTGCTGGCTGAGCACTGCTGCCGCCGGTTGGGTGCCAAGTACGGGATTGCCGGCTTGTTCCTCTCCGACCGGGCCTGGCAGGTGCTGCGTGATTACGATTGGCCCGGCAATGTCCGCGAGCTCCAGCACGCCCTCGAGAGCGCCGCCCTGAGCATCAGCGGATCGGTCATCGATGCCGACGACCTGCCCCTGCCCGCCGCCGTCGATCCCGTGCGCCAGGCCGTACGGCATATCGACCTGGACCAGCCCATCGACCTTGAGCAGGTCGAAAAAGCCCTCATCGAGCGGGCACTTCGCAAGACCGGCGGCAACGTCTCCGCCGCCGCCCGCCTGTTGTCCATCGGGCGAGAAGCCCTGCGATACCGCCTCGCCAAGTTCAACCAGCAGCCCGGCGAAAAGCAGGAATGAACGGATTGTGCCCCGGGCGAAACGCCGGAGAAACCCTTTCCCCCGCCGGTATTGGTTGATCTCCACCAGTGGTTGGGCGTTTTGCACCAATCGACCTGCCGCCCGCGGAAATGATGAGGGCGACCGGCCCACCCTTCCGGACAGTAAGCCGGTCGCTTTACGCTCCCGGTTCTGAAAGTCGGCCAAACCAGGGCCCCGCAGAAACTGTCACGAACTCGTCTGGCACGGGTCGTGCAAAGGGTTTTGGCAGGTCGGCGTCGGGCGGTTATACTGCCTGGCCTTCGTCGACACGGACGCCGGGGGGAGGCGATGGGTCATTCAGGCCCTTCGCGGCCGGCGGCCTGAGGGCTGACAAACGGAAAAGGAGACTTGGCCATGACGTTCCGTCGAACCCGAACCGGTTTCACCCTGATCGAGCTGCTGGTGGTGATCGCGATCATCGCCCTGCTGATCAGCATCCTTCTGCCGTCGCTGACCCGGGCCCGCGAGCAGGCCCGGCGCATCGCCTGCGGCTCCAACCTCCGGGCCATCGCCAATGGGTGCCTCCTCTACTCCGAAGGCAACAGGGGCATTCTGCCGAGCGAGCCGAGCAGTGCGAACGCCGTCATCCTGGCGAGTGCGCCCTATGCCACTCTTGTGGGCGGCCTCGGCGGAATGACCACGATATCCCGCCATATCCCGACCGCGGGTACAACAGATCTCTGGCGTCCGACGGCCAACCCAACTTATTATCTTGGCACCGGCAGCAACCCCCGTCAGTATTTCAAGCTGCTGATCGGCGGCAGCAAGGCTTACCTGCAACCCAAGCAGTTCATCTGCCCCTCGGCGGTCGGCAACGTCAAGCACCTGCCGAGGGGCACCGACGCCGAGTTTTATAACACTGCGGGTATCGCCGTGGCGATGTACGACTTTAACGGGTCCGTCGGTGATACGCCCGTCGGCTCCGCCGAATGCTCTGAAATGACCGAGTTCAGCTACTCCTTCCAGGTGGTTATGGACAGTAAACAAGACCCCGATGAGCCCAATGTGCTCCGCGGCGGCCCGTTGACCAACACCCAGGACCCGCGCAAGGCCATCATGGCCGACCGCAACCCGTATTCAAACCAGGTGGTGGATCGGAGCGTGAGTAGCGTGCAGGGCACCGGCAGAGGGAAGTACCAGTATGCCGATGCGTCCGTCGGCGGTTTTCCCGCCCCGCCCAACGCCTCGCAGATCACTCGGATTCAGGTTCTGCTGCAGAAGAACGCCAACTCGCGCAACCACAAGCAGGAGGGTCAGAACGTGGCCTACCTCGACGGCCACGCGAAGTGGAGCAACCACTCCCTGGCCGGCGCCGATGAGGACTGCCTCTGGATGACTCTGAACAACCAGGAGAACTTCGTTCGCCCCCCGCTCGTCGGGGACAGATATGGCATGATGCGGTCCCGGAACACCTGGATCACCGATTCGCTGCTGATCCCGTGACACGACCGATCCCCGGTCCCGGCCGGACCCGGGTGTGAGTGAGACGATTGCCAAGGCACCCGCGGGTGGTCACACCCGCGGGTGCCGCTTTATCCGGGGAGACCGGGGTAAGCGTTTTCCGAACCGCGCCCGCAAGGAAGCGGCCGTTTCTTGCGTGGGACTTCCGCTCCCTTGTGGTCGCGGTTCCGAGTTCCATTTCCGTTGTTTCGCGATCATCCATCGGTGGTTTTCGCCCGGCTTGACGCCGAAAGGCCTGACGCTATCCTGAGGGGCTGACAGGTATCGTGATATGAAACGCTTCGGCATCGAATCCACGACGACCACGACGGCATGAGGGCGCCGGCCGGGCGAGTTGCGGCAGGGCGTCGCTTCCGCGTGGGCGGATTCTGTGCCGATTTTTTGTAGGAGTGTGTTCTGAGACAGGGGACGGGCTTCCCTGCCTGCGGCAGGCAGGCAGCCCGTCGAATGACCGGCAGGATGCTGACCGGCAGGGTGCCGGTCCCACAAAGGAGTTTCAGGGCGCACTTCAGGTGCGTTTTTCAACGGCAGATCGACCATGCCTCGCGTGACGTTACCGGACAACAGCATCATGGACGTGCCGGACGGCTCGACCGCGGCCGAGGTGGCCGGGCGGATCGGTGAGCGGCTGGCCCGGGCCGCCGTGGCCGCCAGGATCGACGGACAGCTCGTGGATCTGGCCACCCCGATCGCGCGGGACTGCTCGATCCAGATCGTGACCCTCAAGACGGACGACGCGGAGAGCCTGCACGTGTTGCGGCACAGCGCCGCCCACGTGATGGCCGAGGCCATCTGCTCTCTGTTCCCGGAGACCAAGCTGGTCTACGGTCCGCCGGTTGATAACGGCTTCTACTACGACCTCGACCTGGACCACCCGATCACCCCGGAGGACTTCCCGGCGATCGAGGCCAGGATGGCCGAGATCGTGAAGGCGGATCGGCCATTCACCTGCGTGCGGATGAGCCGCGACGAGGGGCTGGCCAGGCTTCGGCGAGAGGGCAGCCGCTACAAGATCGACAACGCCGAGCGGGCCGAGGGCGACCTGAGCTTCTACGTCACCGGCTCGAGCCCCGGGAAGGACTTCGAGGACCTCTGCCGCGGTCCGCACGTGCCCAGCACCGGTCGGATCGGGGCATTCAAGATCATGCAGGTCAGCGGAGCGTATTACCGCGGCGACCAGAACGACAAACAGCTTCAGCGGGTGTACGGTACCGCCTGGCCCGGCCGTAAGGACCTCGACGCGTACCTGACGCAGCTCGAGCAGGCCCGCCAGCGCGACCACCGCAAGCTCGGCCAGGAGCTTGACCTGTTCACCCTCGATCCGCTGGTCGGCAGCGGGCTGGTGCTGTGGAAGCCGAAGGGCGCCGTGATCCGCCACGAGCTCGAATCCCTGATGCGCGGCGAGCTGATCAAGGCCGGCTACCAGACCGTCTACACGCCGCATATCGGGAAGCTGAACCTGTATCGTACCAGCGGACACTTCCCGTACTACAAGGACGCGCAGTTTCCGCCCCTGTACGAAAGCCGCCGGGCCGAGCTGTTGAACGAGTTATGGGAGGCCGAACGTTTGCGCGGCGACGAGGGCGCCGCCGGCGACCGCATCGCCGCGGTCCTGGACCGCATCCGCGCCGAGTGCCCCGACCTGCACGCCGCCCTGTGCGGCCAGGACGTCCCCGAGGCCAGGCGGTATGTCCCGGCCACCGGCCTGATGAACCGCAACCTCAAGCTGATCGAGAGCCACCTGGAGGTTTCCGACGGCTACCTGCTCAAGCCCATGAACTGCCCGCACCACATCCGGATCTTCGCCTCCGAGCCGCGGAGCTACCGCGATCTACCCGTCCGGCTGGCCGAGTTCGGCACCGTGTATCGCCAGGAGCAGAGCGGCGAGCTGTCGGGCATGACGAGAGTTCGCGGCTTCACCCAGGATGACGCGCACCTGTTCTGCCGGCCCGATCAGTTGCTTGAAGAGATCGCCGCGTGCGTCAACCTGACGCGCAAGATACTGGATTTTCTGGACTTGCGCGACTACCGGGTGCGGATCGGCCTGCGGGATCCGTCCTCGGACAAGTACGTCGGCAGCCCGGAGAACTGGGCATTGGCCGAGGAGGCCGTCCGCCGGGCGGTCCACGACAGCGGCATGAACTACACCGAGGAGCGGGGCGAGGCCGCCTTCTACGGCCCGAAGATTGACTTCGTGGTCAAGGACTGCATCGCCCGCGAGTGGCAACTGGGCACCGTGCAGGTGGACTATAACTTGCCGGAACGGTTTGATTTGGCCTACATTGGCAAGGACAATGCTCCGCACCGGCCGGTGATGATCCACCGGGCCCCGTTTGGCAGCCTGGAGCGGTTTGTCGGTATACTGATCGAGCATTTTGCGGGCGCGTTCCCGCTGTGGCTGTCGCCGGTGCAGGTGTATATCGCCTCGATCAGCGAGCGCAGCGCCGAGTATGCCCGGCAGGTTCACGATCGGCTGACGGCCGCCGGGTTGCGGGTGCAGCTCGACATCACTGCCGAGAAGATCGGGCCGAAGAAGCACGAGGCCCGCAGGCAGAAGGTGCCTTACATCCTGGTCGTCGGCGAGAAAGAGGCGGCCGAGGGCACCGTCAACGTGAACGACCGCGCGGGCAAGAGCCTCGGCAATCAGCCGGTCGATGCGTTCGTCGCCCGCTGCAGGCAGGAAATCGACGCGCGAGCGATCATGGACTCCTGATCCTCGCGTCCCGAACGCGGGGCCGCGGGCCCCGGGGTACTGAACCGGAGTTCTGACAAGGAAAGGATACAGCCATCGCCCAAAGTCATCGCGTCAACGAGCAGATACGGATCTCGCCGATCCGCCTGATCGATGAGAACAATGTGCAGCACGGCGTGGTGTCCACCGACGATGCCCTCGGCCGGGCACGGGCCGCGGGACTCGACCTGGTGGAGGTCGCGCCCACCGAGCGACCGCCCGTCTGCCGGATCATGGACTACGGCAAGTTCAAGTATTCCCAGAAAAAGCGCAAGCAGAAAACGCACGAGCAGAAGCTGAAGGAGGTCCGTTTCCGCCCGGACATCGGCGACAACGACCTGAACGTCAAACTGACCAAGGCGATGGAGTTCCTCGAAAACGGCGACAAGGTTCAGTTTACGATGATGTTCAGGGGGCGGGAGCGGTTTCATCAGGATCTGGGCTACGAGTTGTTCAGGTCCATCATCCAGCGGTTCGGCGAAGCGGCGAAGGTGGAGCGGCCGCCCCGGGCCGAGGGACGCCGAATCCTCATGATCCTGGCCTCATGCAAGAAAAAGTAGCCCCCGGGCCGCGACGGTGCCTGCGCAGCTGGTCACTCCGACCACGTGTTGAAGTGCATCCTGATACCCCTGCCTGCCTGTGCGTGTCAAGGGCTTCCCTGCGTGCGGCAAGGCAGGCAGCCGGTCAGTTTTCGGGGTTTTAGGACGCACTCTTATCCGAACCGCGACAGTGAGGGAGCGGATAGAGTGCAACTGACGACCGTCGCTTCCTGGCCGGCGCGGTGCGGATGAATTGCAGCGGACGAGACGTGGAAGACAGTAATCGATTTTCTTGAAGGAACCGACACTCACTATGGCAGACCTTGTTCCCCCGCATGGCGGCCTCGACCGCCCCGTCGACCGCACCGTTTCCGTCGACCGCATCCCGGAGTTCCGCAAGCGGATCGCTTCGCTGCCCGCGCTGCCGGTCAGCGACGCCGACCTGTCCAGCGTGTATCGCATCGGCGACGGCGGGCTCAGCCCGCTGACCGGGCCGATGGTCAAGGCGGTTTACGACCAGGTCCTCCGCGACGCGAACATCGACGCCAACGGCCGCAAGTTCGCCTGGACCATCCCCGTCTCCCTGCCGGCCGACAAGGACCTTGCCGCTTCGCTCAGGCCGGGCATGAAGGTCCGTCTGACCAACGGAGGGGGCGAGGCCGTCGGCTGTTTGCGCGTCGATGACGTTTTTCCCTGGGACAAGATGGCCTACCTCGAATCCGTCTACCAGACCCGGCGCACCGACCATCCCGGCGGGCGAATGGTCTTGTCCGACCCGCGGGAGATGCTCGTCGGCGGCGAGATCGAGGTGCTGCCTCAGCCGAAACACCCCGAGTACGGCAAGTACGTTTTGCGGCCCGAGGAGACCCGGGCCCTGTTCGCCAAACGCGGTTTCCAACGGGTGGTGGCCTTCCAGACCCGCAACCCGCTGCACCGGGCGCACGAGTACGCGATGGTCTGCGGCGTCGAGGTGCTGACCCGTCAGGGATTCAAGGCCGGCGTCGCCCTCAACCCGCTCATCGGCGAGACCAAGTCCGACGACGTCGACGCCGCCACCCGCATGCGCACCTATCGCGACCTGATCGAGGGTCGCCTGCTCGGCCAGGGCGATAAGGACGAAGAACTCTGGAAGAAGGTCGGCTACGACATCAACGATATCGCCATGCTGCTGGGGCTGGATATCAAGATGTTCTACGCCGGGCCGAAGGAGGCGGTGATGCATGGCATCTACCGCCAGAACTTCGGTTTCAGCGACATCATCATCGGGCGCAAGCACGCCGACGCCCCCTACGACGACGGCAAGGACATCTGGGACCCGCTGGCCGCCCAGCACATCTTCGATCGGCTCGACGGCGAGCTGCGCATCAACCCGGTCAAGGTGGGTTTTGCCGCCTATTACGAGGAACTGGGGCATGTGGGCCTGGTCGACGAGTGCTCCAGGAAGGGCTGGAAGCCGGTCCCGATCAGCGGCCGCGACGTCCGCGAGGCCCTCGCCGCCGGCCGCCTGCCCGACGAGCGGATCATGCGACCCTCCACCGCCCGCATCCTCATCGAGGCGGCAAAGGGCGGGAAGCATGATTGACACCGGTCGCCCCCTGACGCCTGATGCCTCGGAATTATGCAACGCCGGGGTAAATTGCCCGGATTTCGCGGTTCAAACGGCGAGCAGCCGTTTACATTGCTTACGCAAAACTCAATAGAGCGGCATAAAAAATACTGTAGAAGCGTCCGGCGTCTCTGCCGGACGTTGATCCGTGTTGATCGGGAACGGCCGACACGCCTGCCTGCCGGCGGGGGGGGGCGGCCTCTGCAACAACAGATAAACCGTCCCAGGGTCCGCGGAGTCCGTTCCGCGTGGTGTTCATCCGAGTCTGGTTTTGATCCAGCGTTTCGCGGCGTCGAGCGCGCTGGGGATGCCCGCCGGGTTCTGGCCGCCGGCCTGGGCGAGGTCGGGCTTGCCGCCGCCGCGGCCATCGACGAGCGGGGCGATTTCCTTGATCAGGTCGCCGGCCTTCAGCCCCTTCTTGACGAGGTTTTCGGTCATGGCGGCGATCAGCAGCGGCTTGCCGTCGTTGACCGTCGCGAGGCATACAGCGGCTGAGCCGGCCTGCGAGCGAAGCCAGTCGGATGCCTCGCGCACCTGGACCACGGGTGCGTCAGGGAGTTCGCCGACAATGATGGCCGCACCGCCGACCTTCTCCGCCTTGTCGAGCAGTTCCTGTCGCAGCGACTTCAGATCTGAGGCCGCGCCCTTGGCGAACTGCTTGCGGAGCTTCTTGATTTCCTCCTGCATGCCGGCGATACGGTCGGCCAACTGATCGACGTTTGTTTGCAGCAGGCCTGCCGCCTGACGGGCCGACCGTTCGAGTTGCTGCACGGCCTCGATGGCCCTGGGGCCGGTGATCGCCGTCACCCGGCGCACGCCCTTGGCCACAGCCTCCTCGCCGACGATCTTGAAAAGCCCGATCTGTCCGGTCCGGGTCAGGTGCGTACCGCCGCAGAACTCGTCGGAGAACCCCTCGCCGATACTGACCACGCGAACGACGTCGCCGTACTTCTCGCCGAAGAACGCCCGCACGCCGGGGAGTTTCCTTGCCTCGTCGGCGGGCAGCTCGCGCGTCGTCACATCGAGGTCCGCGCGGATTTTTTCGTTGACCAGCCGCTCGACTTGGGCAATCTGCTCGTCGGTCAGCGGCGAGCCGTGGTCGAAGTCGAACCGCAACCGTTCCGGGTCGACCACCGAGCCGTGCTGCTTGACGCTTTCGCCGCACACCGTGCGCAGCGCCCAGTGGCAGAGGTGGGTGGCCGTGTGGTTTTTTCGGGTAAGGTCCCGCCCGGCGTCCACGGTCAGTTCCGCCTGCTGCCCGGCGGCAATCGTGCCGCCGGTGACCTTGCCGATGTGCAGGATCGCGTCGCCGAGTTTCTGCGTCGTGTGCACGATGAACGTGCCGGTGGGCGTCCGGATCGTCCCCGTGTCGCCGGCCTGGCCGCCCTGTTCGGCGTAGAAGCAGGTGCGGTCCATGACGAGGAAGACCTCCTCGTCGCCGATGTTCAGGTCGCCCTTGTCGATGTATGCGTTGTTTTCGACCCAGCCGAGGACCCTGGCCGTCGCGGCGGCCTCCTGATACTTGATCGCGTCGTCGGTGCGCGGCAGATCGCCGTCGATGGCCACCGACGAGTACTGTTTGGCCGACGCCCGGGCCCGGTCCCTGGCCTCGGCCATCAGCTTCTCGAACCCGGTTTCGTCGACGGTCATGCTGCGTTCCCGGGCCATCTGGACCGTCAGATCCAGGGGGAACCCATAAGTGTCATAGAGCTTGAACGCGTCGACCGCCGCGATCCGTTTGCCGTCGCGGGCCGCCTGCTCGAACAGGTCGATGCCGCGGTCCAGCGTCCGACCGAAGCCCTCCTCCTCCTCGCGGATGAGAGTCGCGACCTTGTCGGCGTGCTCCTTGATCTCCGGGAAGGCCGGCCCCATGTGTTCGACGACCGTGGGGACGATCTGGAAGATGAACGGCTCGTTCCGCCCGAGGTGCTGCCGGCCGAAGCGCGCCGCCCGCCGCAGAATCCGCCGGAGCACGTAGCCGCGGCCTTCGTTGCTCGGCTTGGCCCCGTCGGCGATCGCGAACGTCAGCATCCGGGCGTGGTCGGCGATCACGCGGAACGCGTTGTCCACCTGTGCGTCGGGCCCGAGTCTGCCGGTGTAGTGATTGTTGGTGAGCTGGGCGATCCGGGCCAGTATCGGGGCGAACACGTCGCTGTCGTAGTTGCTGCTCTTGTCCTGCAGGACGCGGACGATCCGCTCGAAGCCCATGCCGGTGTCGACGTGCCTGGCGGGCAGGGGCGCGAGCTTGCCGTTCTCGCCCCGGTTGTACTGCATGAACACGAGGTTCCAGATCTCGATGACCTGCGGGTCGCCGAGGTTGACGAGTTTGGCGCCCGAGCCGTCGGGCGTCAGGTCGATGTGGATCTCGCTGCAGGGGCCGCACGGGCCGGTCGCGCCCATCTCCCAGAAGTTGTCTTTCTTGTTGCCGAAGTGGATTTGGGACGAGTTCAGGTCGGCCAACTCCTGCCAGAGCCGGCGGGCCTCGTTATCCGGCTCCAGGCCCTCGGCCGGGTCGCCTTCAAAGACCGTCACATGCAACCGCTCCTTGGGCAGGCCCCATACGCCGGTCAGCAGTTCCCACGCCCAGGCGATCGCGTCGCGCTTGAAGTAATCGCCGAACGACCAGTTGCCCAGCATCTCGAAGAACGTGTGGTGGTAGGTGTCCCGGCCGACCTCCTCCAGATCGTTGTGCTTGCCGGAGACGCGGATGCACTTCTGCGTGTTGGCCGCTCGGGTGTAAGGCCGGCTGCCGGTTCCGAGGAACATGTCCTTGAACTGGTTCATCCCGGCGTTGGTGAACATCAGCGTCGGGTCGTCCACCGGCACGACCGGCGACGAGGGGACGCAAGCGTGCCCCTTGCCCTCGAAGAACTGGATGAACTCGCGTCGGATCTGGTCGGCTGTTCGGGTCACCATGCAAGGTTTCCGGTTGAGGCAACAACTGCACGCCGGCGGAGACAGCGCACCCCGTTGGGCACCGCCTGCCGGGACAAGAACTTATTATTCTAAGGGGAAGCCCGTTCGCCACAAAGCCCGCCGAAGGGGTTACAATCCCATGCCGATGGTGGTTGATGGGATCATCTCGCCGATGGCTGTGACGCTGGGGCCGATCACCCTGGCCGCCCCGGCCTTGGCGTGGGGATTGATCGGGGCGGCGGTTCCCGTGCTCATCCACCTGCTGATTCGCCGCAGGCCCCGGCTGCAGGTTCTGCCGACGACCCGCCTGCTGCTCGCATATGCCGCGGCTGACCTTCGGGCCCAGCGGCTGCGATATCTGATTCTCATGGCATGTCGGGTTCTGCTGGTCGTCCTGCTCGTCGGGTTGCTGATGCGTCTGGGCTGCGGGGCGGCCGTGAACAGCGATCGGCCGGTCTGGCATGCGGCGCCCGATCGGCCCGTCTCCGCGGTCATCTGTGTGGACGACTCGGCCAGCATGGGGTATCGCTCGCGGGGGCAGACCCGGCTGCGGCACGCGGTGGACTGGGCCCTGGAACTGCTGCGCGATCGCCGGCGTTTTCCCCAGGGCAGCGAAGTGGCGGTCGTGACCGGTTCATCGGCCGGGCGGACGGGCCTGTCGCGCGACGCGGGCACCCGGGATCGCCGGCTGGCGGGGCTTCGGCCCGCGTTTCACGATCGCGGCCCGGCCGCGCTGCTCCGCGAGGCGTACGGGCTGCTCGCGAATGGCCGGAACCAGCTAAAGGAGGTATACCTGCTGACCGACCTGGCCGAGCACGCCTGGCAGGGGCCGCTGCCGACACCGCCGGATAACCTGTCCGCGGTCTTCGTCATGGACGCAGGCGGCGATGAGAACGACAACCTGTTTCTCGGCATTCCCGATTCGCCGGAGCCGCCCCTGGCGGTCGATGCCCCGGGTGAAATCAGCGTGACTGTCCGTGCGGGCGACCAGCCTGCCGAGCCGGTCCTGGAACTTGCGATCGACGGCTCGCTTCGGGAACGCAAGTCGGTCGGCCCGCTTGCCCCGCGGGAGGAACGGCAGGTCAGCCTGTCCCTGTCCCGCTTGCCGGAGGGGAACCACGCGGTCAGCGTGAGCCTGTTGCCGGGCGATGCCTTGGCGGCCGACAACCAGCGCTTCGTCTGGGTTGAGGTCCGGGCGGCCATGCCCGTGGTTCTAGTGGCAGACGATCCCGACGAGGAAGTTCCGAGGCTGCTGGCGGCTATGATCGAGCCGGGGGCGATGAAACCAGGCTGGCGCGCGTTTCAGCTCCGCCGTTGTCGTCCGTCGGCTTTGTCTCTGGAGGTTTGTCGGGATGCCGGGGCGATTGTTCTGGCCGACGTGGCCGGCCTGGAGGAGTCTAATTGGCCCATCCTGATCGACTACGTGTCCGCCGGCGGCCTGCTGCTGATCGTTCCCGGCCCGCGGACGACCCCGGCTGCTCTGTCGGCCGGCCGATCCATTCTGCCCGCGGAGGTCGTACGCGTGGCTGACTGCCCCCAGGGGCTGACGTTGGCCGCCGCGGATTTCTCGCATCCCTGGCTTGAACCGTTCGCCGATGTGGGCATCGATTCGATCAACGACCGCGCGGTGTTTCGCCGCGTCGAATTGGGTCCGGCATCGTCTGAGGCGGTTACGGTTGCCCCGTTCGCCGATGGTCGCCCGGCGATTCTCGCCCGCCGGCATGGCCGAGGGCAGATTGTGTTTCTGGCGTTCTCGCCCGCCCGGCAGTGGGGGGCGTTCGGCTCTCAGGCCGCACCGATGATCGTTTTTTTGCGGCATCTGCTGTCGAGCCGGACCCCGTTCACGCGCGAGCGGCTGGCGTCGTTTGTGGCCAGGACGGCTGAAACGAGGGGAATCCCCGGCGTCGATTCGGGTGTGGTATCCGTGGAACACGGCGAACCGCGGCAGGAACTGCGGATTCCCGTTCGCGGCGGCTTGGCCGAACTCCCCACAGGCGAGCCGGGGTTCTTTCGGGTGATGATCCCGCCGCCGGAAGGTCGCACTGTCCTGGTGTACGGCGTGAATGTCGCTGAGACAGAGTCAGACCTGCGTCGTGCGCCGGAGAACGCGATTCTGTCCCGCTTTCCATCCGGCAAAGCCGCAGTCGTTCGCCGTCGGAATGCGGAACCGGGGCCGTTTTCGGGGCTTTCAGACGGGGTGGACTGGATGCCGATTCTGGGGCTGGCCCTGCTGGGGCTGCTGGTGATCGAAACTCTTTTTGCCAACAGGGTTTACGGCTTGTGGGGCATCTCGTTTTCCCGGGGCGACCCGCGTTTTCGGGGCTGATTCGCGGGTTTCGGCGTTGCATGGCCGGCCGAGGTCGGTTAGACTTCGGCATAGTCGGCTGGACCGCGGGTACATGCCCTGGAGGCGCGGTGGGATGCCCGGGTGGCCGGTGCCTGTCTAGCAGTGGAGTTAAAGAGCGATGGAAGAATACGAACGTCTGAGACAACTGGTCGCGGAAGCTGCGGACGATGTCGCCAAAGCCGAGGGTGGTAACAAGGCTGCCGGAACGCGGGTGCGCAAACAGATGCAGGACATCAAGGCCGCGTCCCAGGAAGTGCGTAAGAAAATCCTCGAGGTCCGTTCCAGCCAGTAGTGACCGTCCCTGCTCGCGTCGGACGGAGTTGCTTCGCCCGACGGTTTGTTCATTCGCGGCCGCCCCAACCTGAAGCGATGGAGCGGTTTGTCCCGGTTTTCCATGTGGTCGGGATGCTCCGGCCATTGCGGAGAAGTTGTTTTCAATGGCTGCACCACCGCTGTTCGATTTCAACTCGTTGGACCTGAGCCGGATTGTTATCTCTCGGGAGCAGGTGTACGAGATTCTCCCGCACCGCTACGAGTTCATGCAGGTCGACGGTTTCGTTTACTTAGACAAGGAACAGCGGATCGGAGTGGGACTGCGGGAAGTCCGCGAAGACGAGTTTTGGGTGAAAGGGCACATTCCGGGCCGGCCTTTGTTGCCGGGGGTGCTGATGTTGGAAACGGCGGCCCAGATGGCCTCGTTCCTCAGCCATCAGGTGAGGCCGGACGAGCGATTCATGGCCTTCGGGGGTCTCGACAACGTGAAGTTTCGGGGGACGGTGGTGCCAGGCTCGCGAATGTACGTGCTGCTCAAGGGTATCGAGATCCGGCCTCGTCGGACCGTCTGCGATGCCCAGGGTTTTGTAGACAACAAAATGGTTTTCGAGGCCCGGATCACCGGGCTGCCCGTCTCATAGGGTTTGTGCCCCAATCTCCTGTTAAGGCAGTTCGGCCCGCGCCTTGCCTGCCGCAGGCAGGGAAGCGGGCCAGACCTGTCGCTCCCGCTCCGGGCTCTCCTGCCTGCGCAGGCAGGGAAATGGGCCATACCAGCGCCGCCCCACCTAATCTGTCACGGACCATAACTCTCGCTGCGGATCGGGGTTAAAGTTGACAGGGTCCGTTTGCGCGTTTACAATAATACAATAAAGGTGCAGGTCGAGAAGCGGATGCGCAGGCGGATCGCGCCTGAGCGGAGAGACAACAACTCTGGGGGAGGCGTCGCATTTGCGTTGTATGCGCGGTTTTACTCTGATTGAGATGCTCGTCGTGGTGGCGATCATCGCCCTGCTGGCAGCCATACTGCTTCCGGCGCTTGCGGCAGCGCGCGAGCAGGGCAAGCGGGCGGTGTGCCTGAGCCGGTTGCAGCAGATGGGCCGGGCGTTCGCTCTTTACTCGGCGGACCACCGACAATTCCTGCCGGCCCGCGACCACTTCACCTACTACATCAAGGGCAGTAAGACGGTTTATCACGATGCCCAGGGCCGGCCGAACGAATCCCACGAGGAGAAGGCCAAGCCGATCAACTATGGAACGCTTTATGGAAAATACATTACCAAAGAACTACACACATTCTATTGTCCCGGGAATGTTGTTTATGTCTACGAACATGCCGACTACGGGGCCTGGAGTTTCACCAAACCGAGCGTGTCCCTCACCTTCGGCGGCTTCATGTACGGCGTCCCGATCGAGAGTGGGCGACACCCGCGGGACAGGCAGCGGGACCTCTACCCATCGGAATACCTGATCGACTGGTACGAGGAATGGATGGCGACCAAGTCATTTAACCCGCTGAAGCGCCCGCTGCAGGTGCTTGTCAGTGACGCGCTCATCGGAGACGGCTACAAGGCGGTGCACAAGGGGAAGGGGTACAACGTGTTGTTCAGCGACCTTCATGCCCGCTGGATCTCCGACCCGAAGGGATACATTCTGAGGCTGCCGATCTCGTCGGGACGCGGCGGCGCGTTCGGGATGTACGATGCCTGGGACTATTTTGCGGCACGGCCGTAGGCGAAGGAATGCCTTTCGGATCTCGGGCCGATGCCTTTCGGCCGTGATCAATCGGTTTGTGCGGATCGCCGGCCTGTTATCGGTCACGATGAGCCGGCGGATTGACAGATGCATTTTCGAGGAGGGGGGAATCGTGCTGACGGTCCGTTCAGCGGGTTGCCGTTGCGGGCGCGACAAGTCCAGAGAATTGCAGTCATGAGAAGGTTTTACAGCGCCGGCGGCTGTGGTTTTACCTTGATCGAAGTGCTGGTCGTGGTGGCGATTCTCGGCCTGCTGGTCGCGGTCCTGGTCCAGTCGCTGAAGAAGGCGAGGGAGCAGGCCCAGCGGACGGTGTGTGCGGCCCACCTTCACCAGGTCATGTTTGGCATATTCTCCTATGCCGGCGACCACAAGGGCGACGGGCCGATGCGCGGCTGGTTTACCTACACGATCGCGGAGCCGAAGCGCGAAGCGTTTGGATGGACGCAGCGGCCGGAGCCGCACGTTCTCATCAACCTGGGCATGCTCTGGAAAAAGTGGGTCGGCAATCAGGTCGATGTGCTCTATTGCCCCTCGGTGTACGCCTCGAACAGGGACATGCCGATCAGACCGGACAAATCGGCTGGCGGATGGAAGTACAGGGATCTCACCTCGGACCAGGTTTACTGGATTTACGGCGGTTACAATTACTGCGCGGTTCTCGGCAGACGCACCGACTCCCCGAACGGCAGGTGGGGCATGTGCCCCGATTTCCAGGGCATAAACCCGTTACCCCCAAAAGCGTGGAGTATCTACTTCAGGGACACCTGGGTTCCGGACTGGGAAGCAAAACGCGGAGGTGTCAAGTTCAAGATGCCGCCCAACCCGTGTTTCATCACGGACCTTTTTATTGGAGGTTTTTCGTCTCCGCACAGCGACGGCAAGACCGTCAATGTAGCCTACACCGACGGACATGTTCGAACTCATCGGACAGATGGACCGATCACCAGCGGCATGGTCTCGCAATACGACCTATGGTGGTATTTTTCCTTGAATCCATGACCCTCCCGACGACGTCTCGGCAGCCGGCGGTTGCGAGCAGGTTCGGGAGCCTTGGGCCGATCGCCAGCACGAAGTCCATTGATGAAGGATAATCCAGGACCGCGAAGTGGAACCCGGAAAGCCCCGACCAGCCGTCCTTGATAACTCGAAGATTGGGAGCAATCGTGCCATCGCGCCAGGAGGGAGCATGATAGTGAGATCGTTACTCCTGTTGATCGTGGCAACCCTGATTCTAGTGCCGGGATGCAGCCGGAAGGACGATCCGATCCCCGAGCAGCTCATCGGGAGATGGATTCAGGAAACGCCGGAGAGCAAGAATGCGTCCCCTCAGGCCCGCGCCGAGAACCTGACATATCAGTTCAATCCCGATGGAACCGTGGTGATGTCCCACGGACCGCTGCTGGAAACCAGGTCCTACCAGATCAAGGACGGCAAGCTCATCATCAAGGGCAGAGAACCGCAGACTCTCCACGAAATGACGGCCAATCGACTGGTCATCGGCGACGGGCCGAACCAGATGGTTTTCACCCGATAGATCACGCGGTGTGCGCTGTGTCGAGATTCCCGCGCCGTGTCGAGATTCCCTGCCTGCGGCCTGTCTGCGTGTACGCACAGGCAGGCCATCCCGAAACGATCGTGAAGATCGTCATTTTGACATGTTCTCGAACAGATAGAGCCCGCTCTTTCCGGGGGCGACGAGGTCGATGTCTCCGTCGTCGTCGATGTCGGCGGCCATGGTGCTGATTCCGAGCGCGGCAGGCCCGCCGTCGGTGATCGTCCAGCGGCGCCATTGCCGCTTCGCGCGGTCGAACGTGTAGGCATAA
Source organism: Phycisphaerae bacterium (assembly GCA_035477895.1). Taxonomy (GTDB): domain Bacteria; phylum Planctomycetota; class Phycisphaerae; order UBA1845; family PWPN01; genus JAPKGY01. Next base: position 2,623 of record DATIKE010000492.1, on the reverse strand, counting down.
ATGCATTTGGGATCGTTCACGCCTGGGTCGATGTCGTGGGCCCGGTAGCGTTTGCCGGTGACGATCTCGGGCCGCCCGTCGCCGTTGAGATCGGCCAGCAGAAAGTAATGGGCCTGGGACCACGAGCAGTCAATCTCGTGGCGGCTCCAGGCCCGCCGCCCGGTGACGTCTTGCACCTGCTCCAGCCAGTACACGCCGTAGTCATGGCCCATCCCGTAGACGAGATCCGCGTCGCCGTCGCCGTCGACATCATGAACGAGGACGGGAATGCTCGCGTGGCCGAGGTTGAACTCCGGGTGCCAGGCGGAATCTCCGCCAGGCAACTGTTCGAGCCAGCCTTTCTGGGCGACGATGTCGCAACGACCATCGCCGTTGATGTCACCGGCGCCGATGGCATGCCCGTTGGTTTCGGGCGGCATGGCGTGCCTGGTCCAGCGGGCGCGGCCGGGGGCGGCCTTGTCCGGCTGATACTCGTACCATGTCTGTCCGTTGACCACGTTGGGCAGGACGTCCTCCCGCCCGTCACCGTTGAGGTCGACCAGGATTGCGGTCTCCATGTTTCCGGGCTCATCCACGGGGTATGCGGTCCAGGTGTCGCCCGAGTTTCCCGGGTTGCGGAGCCAGAATACGGCCTTGGTGTGCCAGGTGACATTGATGATGTCGGTCCACCCGTCGCCGTCGACGTCGGCGGGCAGGTTGGCGAAGTCGTGGTAGTAGCCGTCCTGCTCCTTGACCTCGCGGACGAAATGGCGCGTCCAGGTCGGGTTCTGGTACCAGAATCCGCCGCAGAAGATGTCAGGTTTGCCGTCGCGATTGATGTCGGCGACGCCGGCAGCCTCGAATCGGGAGTCGGCGTTGATGGTGTGCATGTGGAACCGCGGTTCGCCCGGGGTGACACAGCCGACCATCACCACGGCCAGCCCTGTGCAAGTCCACAAGGCCGGCTTTCGGAATCTGTTTCTGCAACACATGGTCGAGTCCTCCGAAGGCGCGTACCGCGCCGGTCACTATTCGAACAGAGTAAACCGTCGTTGGGGAATGGCAAATCCCGCGAACTCGTCGGGCACGAAGTCGAACTCGCCGCAGTCCCAGTTGTCGCCGTAGTGGTACAGCCAGGTCTTGCGCCGGATCGCCTCGGGCAGCGTGCGGACCTCGTTGAGGAGCGAGTGGACGGGGTTCTCCTCGTCGGTCAGTTGCACCTCGTGGAAGCAGATACGCGAGCGCTCCATCATGTGGCCGTAGTCCTCGAAGCCGAACCGCGTATCGCCTGAGAAGAACGCGGCCTGGCCTGTGGCGGTGTCCTCGATGAACAGGCCGAACGACGGCCAGTCAAACTTGCGCTCGATCTGGATGTGGTCGGTCGGAAAGAGCGTGAGGCGGTATCGCCTGAACAGGGTGAAACCGTCCTGGCCGGGCTCCTGGTGATTCAGCGCGAGGATGAAGAAGTAATCCTGGAGGAGTGCGTATCGGCCGGCCATGGCGACGAGCCCGCCCTTGAGCGAGTTGTCCCACAGGTCGCTGAGGATGCTGGCGGCGCTGATGATCTGGGCCTTGTAGGGCTTGGTCTTATCGAGGTCGCGGTAGAAGTAGCGGTTCATCAGGGCCATTTCTTCGAGGCCGCCGATATGGTCGGCGTGCTGATGGGTGATGAACACGCGGTGGATGGCAGGGTAGTTGATCGTGCCGTTGTTGTTGAGGTAGGCAAAGCCCGGACGCTGCATGAGCTCGTAGAGGGCCTGCGGCCCGGTGCTGCCGAAGTCCACGATGAGGCTATCGTCGGGTTTGTCCTGGGAGTCCGGTCCGTGTTGCCACGCCTCGATCAGCAGGTTGGAGTTGAAGTTGCGTTTGGCAAAGGCCGACCCGACGCCGAGAAAAGTGAGAGTGAGCATCGCTTGTGTCCACCCATGATAGAGTGCCGGCAACCATCGCCTGCGATGATCGCAGGCAGCGCCGGGGAGATAGCGCCAGGGAGAACTCCTGTCATGCTAACGATCGGTCGAGCTGATGCCAAGCCGGGGGCATGCGACGGAAAACCGTCCACCGGGTGGCCGGTTGTTTGCGCCAAGTTTGGAATTTGTCATAAGCTATTCTGGGCGCGTCTTCGGCTCGTTTGGGTCTGATGGTGGTGGAATTCGGAAGACCCTGTCCATACAATCTGGTTGGTCTGAGGGCACGCGCGGATTCCATGCCGACGCGGCCACATTGAAAGGGCAGGCCATGATCATCAAAAAAGGTAAATCGCAGGTTACGTTCGTATATCAACCCCCGAATCATTGCCGCAGTGTGGCGGTCGTGGGCAGCTTCAACGACTGGCAGGCGGACGACGGCAAAATGACGCGGCAGAAGGACGGAACTTACCGCAAGCGGCTGCAACTGCCGCCCGGCCAATATCGGTACAAATTCCTGGTGGACGGCCAGTGGATCGAGGACATGCAGGCCGAGGCCATGGCTCCAAACGAGTTCGGGACGCAGGATTGCCTGGTGTTCGTGGGATGATGATCGTATCGGGATAACGCCGGGCCCGGTTGGGTTGAGAGTGCATCCTAAAACCCTGAATATGGGGTATCCCCATGACTCAACCGCGCCCTGAATCCTCCCGGAAAACGCATGGGGTCGCAGGCCC
>DATIKE010000491.1:0-9120 GCA_035477895.1 Phycisphaerae bacterium | reverse complement strand
CCAGTGCGCCGCCGCGTCGTGTCGGTGGGCCACGGTCGTCGGCATCGTCGGCCTGCGGGCGTACAACCGGTATTCCGCCAGATCCAGCGCCATGCTCTTCAGCACCGCCGCGAGCTGCTCGTCGGCCGTGACATCAACCGGCACCGCGTAGCGTCGGCCGAGGTAGCTGTTCATCTCGCCCTCCGCGCCGCTCAGCGCCTCCGCCGCCTTGGACGGGTCAGCCGATCCCGTTCCGGCATCATCGGTGAGCTGCACGTACACCGCGCTGCCCAGCCGTCCTTCCAGATCCGTCAAACTCGCGTATGTCATGCCGCGTTCTCCGTGCTGCAAACAACAGTATTCTTCTCTGCCCGCAAGGAATCCGCCCACCGTCCCCTCCGACGCCCGATCTCAAATCACCCGATCCATCGGCGTCCGTCGGCGGTTCCTCGTTCTCGTAGGTTGCGGGCGTGGCCCGCGCCTTCTTTCCATTGCACTCGTTCACGGCCGGCCGGCCCGGGGGTGCCCAGGCCCCGGGCCGGCGCTGGATCCGCCGCTCCAGCCCCTCCGAATCACGTGAACGTCGTCCGCACCGCGAATTGCCAGTAACCGTATGTCATCCGGTAGCGGGCCCGTACCCCGAACAGCAGCTTCTCACGCTTGAATCCTTCCTCGCTGTTCTCGGTCAGCGCTCCGAACTCCACCGGCTCGCGGTCCTGGAAAATGAAAGGCCGGACCACCCCGTCGGTCTTGAGCAGATACCACACCGTCGGGCTGGTGAGCCACGGCAGGGCGATCACCCGGGCGGCGCCGGCCAGCACGTTCGTCGTCTCGTTGATCACCGTCGCGTTCACTGCCTCCAAGGCCGTGAACAGCATCATCGAGGGAACAACGCACACCAGGCCGTTCATCGTCACCGGCATCGGTTCGCCCTGGTCGTCCTTGAACGAGAGCATGGTCGCGATCGCCTGCTTCAGGGAACCCTTGAACTCCTCGGTCGTCGGCTCGTTGCTGCCGGCGGCCGCGGCGTGGCTCACGTCGTTGCTCTGGCTGCCGGACGAGCCCGAGCTGTGAGAGCTGCTGAAAAACGTCACCCCGTCGTAGCTGTTCCAGCCGGAGGTCGCTCCGTTGATCAGCAACTGCCCGATCAGGTAGTCCTTGTGCGTTGCCGCCCGCTGGGCCAGCTCGCCGACCCGGATGCGGATCTGCCCGGTCCGGTCGTCGGCGATCTCGTCGCGGTCCACCTCGACCGTCGACTCATACTTGAGGTTCTCGACCGAGTAGCTCTCCGTCCGCAGCCCCCGGGCCAGCCGGCCGGTGCCCCACTCGCGCATCCGCGGCACGGTCCCCAGCCAGCGATACGTCTCGGCGTCCGACGTCGACGCGATCCGCGTCGCCAGATCCTGCCAGTATGTCGCCGCATTGCGGAACCGATCGAAGAACTCGCTCCGCAGCCCCTTGGTCAACAAACCCGTATTGATCACCGCCATCTTCGATCCCTTTCGTCTCATCCGCGGACCGCACGGATTTCACGGATTGAACTCCGAATCCTTCTTCATCCGTGTCTTCTCTGCAATCCGCGGCTTCCTTCCTCTTCTCTTTTGACTTTTCGCCTTCCTGACTTCTTGACGTTCTGACTTTTCCTTTCGGCGTTTCGGCTTTCACCATTTCGGCGTTTCCTACGCGATCTTCTTGCCCGTGACGATCCACGCCGTGCCGTTGCAGGCGATAGTGATCGAGTCGTTGGCCGCGTCCATCTCGCTGTTGGTCGCGGCCCCGTCGATCGTTTCGCTGCCGCTCGGGTCGATGGTCAGCACGCCCGAGGCGCCGCTCTTGATGAACGTGCACCAGGCGCCGGCCCCGGCCGTCGCGGCCGCCGGCAGGTTCAGGTTGCCCGCCGTCGTTCCGGTGATGACGATGATCCCGCCCAGGTCGTTCGTGCCGATGGCCACGTTGGCGGCGCTGGCCTTGGTCGCGACCTTGTGACGGATGCCGGCCGATACCAGTTCGCCGGTCATCGTTCCGCCGGCCAGCGGCGTCGGCGTCACCTGGATGCGCAACACCGCCCGGTTCGTCCCCGGCACGTCGATCTGATACCCGACGAAGCTGTTGCCCGAGGCCGACGCGGTCAGCGTCTCATCGTCGGAGGCGAACAGCGGGCCGCGGTTGTTCACCCGGTCGGCCCCCGCGAGCGCCAGCTCGAAATCGCCCAGAGTGAACACCCGCGCCGCCAGAGCCCCGTCAACGCCGGTGTTGTTGAGCTCCTCATAGGCGATGCCGGCGAACACGTCGCCGGCGACCAGCGGCCGGGCATACCCGCCGCTCAACCCCACGAACCCGCCCTTGCGGATGTGGGCGCCGCCCTTGACCGGAAGCGACCGGAGCTCCTGGTCCACGTAACGATCCACTTCCCGATTGCTCGACAATGCCATGTTCCTTTTCCCTCCACGGCCGCGCCGGCGGCCTGCCTTCTCGTGTTTGTCTCTTTGTCACGTCCATTCCGAAGTCGTTATCCCCGAGACTGTTTTCGCGGCTTGTCCGGCGGCTCGAAGCCGGCTTCGCGGAGCGCTTCATCGATCCAGGCCGACTCCGAGGTCAGTTCGGCCAGGGCCGGCTCGGCATGGTAGTTCGCCAGCGCCGAAGCGATGACGGCCGACCGATCGCGTCCGCCGCAGGTCACGCGCTGCGGCGCCTGGGTCCGGCCCAGCATCACAACCACGGGGGCCGTGGCCGCCCAGGTCTCGAACGCCGCCGGGTCGCACAGGGCCAATTTCATGGCCCAGTCGCGCATGGCCGGTGTGAGCTTGCCCGCGGCGGCGGCCGCGGCGACCTTGCCCTTGGCCGCGGCGGCCCCGGCCTCACTTTCCAGCCCCGCGAGTTTCTGTTCCGCGGCCGTCAGCACTTCGCCCAGTCCGCAGTCGTCCGGCAAGCCCAGCCGCAAACGCAAGACCTCGAACGCCGGCCGGCCGGCCGGATCGGCGCCGGAGATTGGGCAGACGCGGTTCACGATCGGCCGGGCGTTGACGATCGCCGGCTTGTTGGTCAGGGCCGCCGAATGCAGGGCCACCACCCGCCGATCGCCTTTGCGCACCAGTACCACCGGAGAGAGGTATCGATACTCGCGGGCGGCCAGGGTCTGCCTGCCCGGTTCTGTCCAGGCAACCTCGGCGAACAGGCCGGACTCGCCGCCGCCGGCATCTTCCGGGGTAACGAAACGCAGATCCTTGATCCATCCCGCCGCCGGCGCCTGCCCGGAAGGCGACGCGTAATGGCCTCCCAGGCTCTGATGCTCGTAGTCGATCGGAAGGTCGGCCCCGTGTGCCTGGAACGCCTCGATCACGAGTCGACCGCCCTCCTCGTCCACGATGAAGTCGCCGCTGGCGGAGCGAACCTCGCCCCAGGGCGCGATCAGCACGGAAGACGGGGCCTCGCCGCCGGCCACCTCGGCCGACCCGATCACCAGCCGTTCCTGCTCGGCACCGATGCCCGGTTCGACTTCCTGGTTTCTTGCCACCACGGTCACGTCAACCTCCTTCCCCTGTTCGCGGACCCGGTGGGCCCGCGATCTGATTTTTCCTGCCTGTCGGGCGGTCCGCGATTCCACCGGCATGCCCTCCGCGAACACCCACGGGCCTCCGCTGGTAGATCACGGCGCCCGTACCGCCGCAGGGTGTCCGAAGCGGAACTTTTGAGGGAGGCAATCGCTCGAAAACCGTGTCTTCCGGTTGAAAAGTGGGCTTGGGCGGCCGTTCCTTGTCCCGGAATGACCCAACCGCAATCTCCCGGCGGCAGGCGCGGACTCCGCTCGCGGCTTCGCGGGAACCCGGCAATGCGGATGGGGGGGGCGGCGCGCCGGGAGGGCGCTCAACGGTTGGCGGGGTCGCCAAGGGCGAGCGGCGGGGCGACATCGGCGGGGTGGATCGTCGAGATGCCGGGGCCGGCGGGGCTTTCGACCTGCAACCACTGCGTCCAGTCGTGGATGTAGGCGTCCAGATTACGCATGTGAACTGTTCTTAAAGGAGCCTGATAGAGTATCTTGTGCGGGCTGATCCGCTGGGTGGCGATCTCGCAGGCCTGCAGGGCCTGGGTTCCCAGCTCGCGGTAGTTGGCGGCCACGACGACCGGACACGTGCCGTTGCGGATGTGGGGCCACTGGTCCGGATATCCGCCGAAGGTCACGAGCTGACAGCCAACCGGGATCGGCCGATCGGCGAGGCTGACGCCTCGCAGGGGCCAATCGTCGAGGGCCACCCAGCAGGACAGACGAGGGAAGCGCTCGAAGCGCTCCTTGATCTCCTTGCGGGCGTCGAAGGCGTCCATTCGGCAGTCGATCTCGGCGAGAACCTCGATCTTCCGGTGGCGGCGTATGGCGTTGTCGAAGCCGGCGAGGCGGAGGGCATACACCGGATCCCTGGTGCCGGCGTGCAGGAGCATGAGGGAGCCCTGCTCGCCGATGGTTTCGACGGCGGCCTCGGCGAGTGCCTCTCCGACGGCGGTTTCGTCGAAGCCGATATGGGCCACGCGAATTTCCTGCGGGGCCGGCTTGATCATGGACACGATCACGATGCCCCGATCGTAGAGGTCGCGCAGGGCGGGATGGAGCGCGGGGACGTTGTCCAACTGGACGCACACGCCCCGCAGACTCCGATCGGTGAGACTCTTGAGGAGATCGATCTGATCCTGGGTGGAGTCGCCGCGCGGGCAGAGATACTGCACGTGGAGCATGCACATTTCGCGGTCATACCGTTCGGCGCTGGCCTTGAGGACCGGCCACAGGGGATCTCGAGGCCCGAGCCCGACGAATGCAATCGTGCCCCTGGCCAGCCGGGCGGCCAAGCGGTCGGATGGATCCTGCGGCCGATCCTTGCAGCCCAAGGTTCCGGCGACGGCCAGAAGGGCCAGACCCACGCAAGTTCGCAAGCCGGATCGGCTCATCGATCGCTCCCAGCCGCGGTTACATTATCGGCCCATCAAGAATGTTAGTGCCTATTCCAGTTGACGCGGCACCTGCCTACCGAGATAGACTCTTATCGGCAAAGACGACCCGGCCCGGAGAAAACACACCCGGTTTTCGCGTGGGCGGCGCAATATCCGCGCCATTCCCGAACACTTATCACCCTGATTCGACGCACCGGTGTCGCAGACGGGTGAACACGCGTTTTCAGCCGTACAAAATGGGAAAAGTGCAACTCCGCCTTCTTATGGCTTCCGTCAAAGCAACCGATACAACTGCAGCGAAGATCGCCAAACACTCGCCGCAGGCGCGCCCGGCACACAAGCCGGTTACGGCCGACGCCGGCGTACCCGAAGATCGTGAGGACCCCATGACTAGACCGGAGAGTTATCGGCTCGCGATGGCCGCCTATCACGCCGGGCGATACGAGAAGGCCGCCGAGCTGCTGGGACCGCTGACGGCGGACGGCAGCGACCGCCAGCGCCAGTTGCTGTGCCGATACTACCTCGGCCAGTCCGAGTACCGCCTGGGTATCAGGCGTTTAGAGCAACAACGTTACGCCGAGGCGACGCGGCACTTTCAGGCCGCCGCTTCCATGAACGCAGGCGGCGGGGGATTCGCGCGATTTCTGGTGGCCTGTCATTTCGGGACCCGACGTCTGGACCTGGCTTCGCGAGAGCTGGAGACGCTTGTTCGGCAGGAGCCGACGAATATCGAGCTTCGGGTCAAGCTGGCCCTGTCGCAGTACCAGATGGGCAATCGTCTGGAGGCGATGACCACGCTTCGGGAAGGGCTGTGCCACAGGGCGGACCAGGCGGAGTTGCACTACCAGCTCGGGGTGATGCTGGCCGCGGACGACGATCTGTCGGAGGCGGAGCGATGTTTCGAACGGGCTCTGCTGTTCGATGGATCACACGCGGGGGCCTGCGAGCGTCTGGCCCATATCTGCGCGCTTACCGGGCGGAGCGACCGTGCCCGCCGGCACCTGCTGAAAGCTCACGAGCTTGACCCGTTTAGCGCCCGGATCGCGTTCCAGTTGTCGCTGCTTTGTCGATCGGGGGCCGGCGGAATGCCGGAACCGATCCGCCCGAGTGTCCCGTCGGCTCCGGCCGAGCTGGACCATGCGGACATCGAGCGCCTCGGGCAAATCGTGGTCGAGGAGCCGGACTTCCTGACCGCGTTCCTGTCGCTGCCGGAAAGCGAGGTGGATGAGGAAGTTTTCACCACCTTGGCGGCGATTCTGGAAGAGGCGCTTCGGAATCACCCGGAGTTCGCGGACCTGCATTATCACTGCGGCGCGGTGTGCCGCCGGCTGGGCCGACGCGTGGACGCGATCGCCCATACCGAGCGGGCCGTCGGCATCAATCCGCGGTATGTGAACGCGCTCATCCAGTTGGCTGAGCTTTACGACCAGACGGATCAGTGGGCGATGGGCGTCGAACGTCTGGAGCAGGCAGTCGCCGGCGGCGGGGATTACCCCGACGTGCACCTGATGCTGGGCAGGCTTTATCAGGCAGGCGGGCAGCCGCATCGCGCCCGCCGGGCGTTCGAGCACGCACTTGAGCTGAACGATCGCTACGAGGCGGCCCGCCAGAGCCTGAAAACGCTGGCAATGTGATGGAAAACGGGCGTTCGCCCGAAGGTTGTTGTTTGAGTGCGTCTGCAAACAGTGTGGGACGGGCTTCCTCCTCGGTCTGAGGCCTCGGGATCGAAGACCGCCCGTCATTTGACCGGCAAGATGCCGGTCCCACAAATGAGTTTCAAGATGCACTCTTAATCGCGGGATGATCCCGCATTCGGGGCGTCGGGACAGCCCGGCGGAAGTGCAGGATGTCGTATCTGCTGGAAACGCTTGGTCGAGGGTGGCTCAGCCGGCTGTCGGACGCCTTCCGAGAGCGTCTTGCCCGTGGCCGGAGCCAGACGGTGCAATCGCTGCTGGAACTGCTGAAGAACGAACCCGGCCGATATGACCTCCAAATGGATCTGGGTTTCGCATGCCTGGAGAAGGGCGACGTCGGGCGGGCCCGGGACGCGTTTCTCACCGCCGCCGAGTCGGACCCGTCGTCGGCTCTGGCCCGGGTGTGCCTGGCGTGCTGCTTCGAGGCCCTGGGACTGATCGACAAGGCCGCCGAGCAGCTCAGCAGCGCGGCCGACCTTGACTCTCGGGACGGCATCATCCAGTTCGCCCTGGGCTACTGCCACGAGCGCCAGGGCCACACGGGCGACGCGGTCACGCATTACCTGCATGCACTGAGATTGTCTCCCAGCCTGCGGAACGCCCGCGAAAGGATGGCGGCGATCCATCTTTGCCGGGGCGAGCTGGGCGAGGCGATCGAGCAGTACGAGGAACTGCTGGCCGACGATCCGACCGACGTCGACCTGCACCTGACGCTGGCCAACATGTACCTGCGGAACAACGACCCCGACGCCGCGATCCGCGCGTACGAGAACGCGCTGACCGTCGAGCCGGACAACTGGCAGGCCCGCAACGATATGGTGGACGTGCTGGACAAGGCGGGGCTGATCCGCGAGGCCATCGAGCAGCTTCACGAGCAGATCGCTCGCCACCCCAACTTCGCCGAGGACTACCTGCGGCTGGGCGACCTGTACGCGCGTGCCGGCAACGACCCGGCGGCGATGGAGTCCTACCTCAAGGCGGTCGATCTGCATCCGGGCTACCTGGAAGCGATGGTCAAGATCGGCACGCAACACCTGCGACACGGCCATCACCGGGAGGCCGCCTCCTGGTTCGCCCGGGCGGTGGAGATCAACGACCGGCTTCTGACCGGCTACGTCGGACTGGGCATCGCCCAGTTCGAGGCGGGCAGGCAGGAGGACGCGCTGTCGAGCATCGAGCTGGCCGCAAGCATTGAACCGAACTCGACGTTGCTGTACACCGAGATGGCCCGGCTGCATCTCAAGTGCGGCGTGCAGCAGGAGGCGGAGCGTTACCTGGATCTCGCGCCGCCGGAACTGGCGGGTGCGCCGTCCGACGGGCTCGACAACCTGCTCGACGTGCAGATCAAGCGGCACCGCGAGGTGATTGCCGGGCACCCGAACCACGCCGATGCCCATTACCGTCTGGGCCTGCTGCTTCGCCAGCGCGGGCAGCTCGACGAGGCCATCGCCGCCTTCCAGCAGGCGGTGGCGATCAACCCGGCCTACACCAAGGCGCTGATCAAGCTCGGCCTGGCCCTCTACGAGGCCGGCCGAGCCGAGGAAGCCATCGAATCGCTGCAGCAGGCGTTGGATCTCAACCCCGACTTCGTGGACCTGCACTATCGGCTGGGAACGATGTTCGCCGACCGCCAGCGGTTCGACCTGGCCGTCGAGCACTTCGAGAAGGCCGTCGAAGCCCGCCCCGACAACCTGGATTTCCGCGAGAACCTCGCGCTGGCCCTCGAGAACACCGGCATGGTCGACCGGGCCCGCTCCTGCTGGCGGCGGATCTGCGAGATGGCCCCGGCCAGCGACCAGGCCGAACGGGCATTCGAAGCCGCCGGCAGATACTGAGGCTTCGGCAAACGTTCGCCACGGAGACCCTGCTTCGCCCTGCGAGCTGCGCAGGGCGGGTACGAAGAAGACTAAAGATCTTCAATTTCAGATCTCAGATTCCAGATTTCAGGTTTCAGATTTCAGATCTCAAATCTCGGATTTGAACAACAATGCTCGCGTTCGCGGGCAACCCGCGAATCAGAGAGGTGTTACTTATTGAGTTCCGCGTAAGCAATGTAAACGGCTGCTCGCCGTTTGAACCGCGAAAACCGGGCACTTGAGGCCGGTCCGCGATTACATTCCTTTTGCGGGCCTCAATAACTGGACTTTTGCAAAGTTGCCCCAGAACCGCCTCCTTGGCGGTGTTGCCCCCCGTTGGCTGAGCTTTACCCAAGCTTTACCCATCTCAAAGCCGCTTTCGATATTCGAGACAGTAGTAATGCACCCCCGTTGGCTGAGCTTTACCCAAGCTTTACCCATAGGTCGGTGAGACCGCTGAAGCCCTGGAAGGGCGTCGCAGTCGTAGCCCCGGGTGGAGACCGCCGCAGGCGCCTGAGTTCAACAGGCCTCTGAATTTCATTCATAAGTCCTTATTTTGCAAGGGGGGCATTTTGGATTTGGGTGTCCCGCGCGTAGATTGGGCCCATGTTCGTGCGGAAGAAGCCCAACCGATCCGGCTCGGTCAGCGTGCA
>DATIKE010000490.1:0-10146 GCA_035477895.1 Phycisphaerae bacterium | reverse complement strand
GAACAACGTCGACGAGATGGACAAGACTCTCGGGTTGACGGCGGTGAAACTGTCGGCCGCCGCGAGACAGGAGTTGCGTGCCCTGGTCAAGCTGCAAATGGCGGGCACCTGCCACCTCTGCGGCGCGTGCGAGCCGGCCTGCCCGGAACACATCGCGGTCACGGACATGATCCGGTACCATGCCTACGCCCGGCAGTACAACGAGAAGGACCTTGCCCGAGAGCTGTATGCCAAAGCGGGCTATGACCCGGGCAAGCTGTGCACGCGCTGCGGACGGTGCTCCGAGGTCTGTCCGTCCGGCGTGCAGATCGCGCGGATTCTGGGCGAACTGGCCGCCACGGTGGCATAAGAAACTTTTAAGAATATCGCCCCATCGTTGATCAATCGTCCCGACGGGACTGGATATGATTATGATATGATTCCTTGCGCTCCTTTTTCTTCCCCACCGTTGAAACGGCGGGCTGTTATCATCTCGTTCCTGCGGGACGACGACCACCCTGTCTATAGCATTTCACGTTATTCCGTAAAGGCTCATAGCCCGCAAGTGCCTATGTTTACAGGGTTTTCTCGCCTCGGCATCGTGACATAAAAAGGGCAAATGCCCTAACCTCCATGACCATCTTGCACTGTACCTGTTCACGGGCTCTGCGCGGGGGCGCTTTGCGTGTCCGGCAGATCGTCGAAATTGATCTCCTGCCCGGCCGCGTCCACGAGGCTGCCCATCGTGAATCGATCGTCCGGCAACGAGGCCATCAGGTCCGGCAGGTCGTAGACCGCCAGCGCGCCGTGCACGACATTGATGAGCTGATTTCGGCACAGGGGCGTCTTGACGACGTCTTCCCACGACACGAGGCAGCGGTCGATCTTCACTGATGCGAACAACTTCGGATGGGTGGCCGCCGCGTGCAAGGCCGGCACGGCCGCCTCGCCGATCGCGATCAGGTGCACGCGGTTGGGAAAGGCCCCGCTCCGATAGTCGGCCAGGAACCGCCCAGAGACCAGCGTATCCTCCGCCCGCATACCGACGAAGGACCTGCCCAGCAGATAGGCCCGAAAGAAGTCCTTCCACAGTGGGCCGAACCATTCATCGAATCCCTTGGTGGCTGGCTTGGGGCGAGTCTCGCCGATGCCGCGGAGATCGACCGCGAGCACGCGGTGCCCGGCCTCGAGCAGCTTCTCGATCGGCCCGCCGGCGCCGGCGTCAACGGCCTTACCCTCGCCGTGCAGATACAGGTACGCCTGGTCGTCGGCCTTGGCCGGCTCGAATGCCAATGCGGGCAACACGATCCCCGGCTCGACCTTGAGCACGAGCTTCTCGATCCGGCAGCCCTGACGTTCGACGATCCCGACGCCGGCGACCTCGGGCTCGGGCAGTTTCTCAAGCAAACGGATGCCGGCCAGCTTGCAGACCCGGCCCAGCACCTTGTAGTTGGAGGCCCCTTCCCAGTTTGCCTGCCGTTCGCGGGCCAGCCTGTCGGCCAGTTCCACGTTGAGATCGAAGACGGATTTTTCGTCGGGCAATTTGAGGACCTGGCCCCGAGGCGAGCAGTACAGATCCTCTGGCTTCAGGACGGCACATTCGGGTTCGGTGACCGGTTCGTCGCGGTCGAGCAGCCAACGCCGCATCCACCCCGCCGACGCCGCCCGCAGGACCGGGTTGAAGCTGTGCTCGCTTTCCGACTCGGTGATCGCCAAGCGGTCGGCGGCTCCGAGGATCCCGTAAATCCGCCGGGCCTCCTGGAAAGTCGATCGCGTCCCGCCGATGTCGAAAAAGTCCTTCGTGGCCGACAGCACCATGGTCGGCTTCGGTGCCCGGGCGATGAGGTAGTCGGCGTGCTCCATGCCGAACAGCACCGCGCCATGGATGTTCTGCTCGGCGTCCTGCGGCGCGATTGTCTCCCATAGCCTCCTGATACTGGTTATGAAGCAGGACGGGGCGGCCGAGACGATCCGATCGTCGAGGGCCATGAGGTAGGACGTCTGGGTTCCGCCGCCGGACTGGCCGGTGCAGCCGATCCGCCCGGCGTCGATGTCATCCCGGCTGACCAGGTAGTCGATCGCCCGCATGCCGTCCCAGATGAGGTGGCTGGCGGCATTGATGCCCAGCAGGATGCAGCCGGTGCCGACCTGGGTGTGTTCGGTGGTGCTGCCGAGCATCGGCTTGCCCTGCGCGTCCAGGATCTGGCGCCGTTCGCCCTGTCCGATCGGATCGAAGCAGAAGGCGGCCATCCCGCAGCGGGCCATCAGCACGGAAGCCTGCTGATAAACCGGATATGCCTTGGCCTCGTCGGCGTGTCCGCAGGGCACGAGAACAGCCGGGTAGGGGGGCTTGGATTTGGGCAGGTACAGGATACCGGTCACGTGGAAGCCCGGCCGGCTTTCAAAAAGCACCTTTTCCAGGCGGTAATCGTCGAACTCCTGCCGGCCGACGACCTGCGCTTTCAGCGGCGTGCGTTCCGGCCAGGGGCCAAGCTGATCCAGGAAGAACTCGCGCGTCTTCTGCTGCCAGACCTTGACCTGCTCGGGCGTTTTGACTTCGGCCAGCCTGGCCGCCCGCTGGTCGAGCGCCGCCATGCCCAGGCCGTTCAGATAGCGGGTCATCATCTCGCCCGGCGCTTCAAAACCCGCCTGCGGCGTCAGGACCGTGAGGTCGTCGGCCGACGCGGCGGAACCGATGACCGTGCCGGCAAATAGGACCACCACGGCAATTACCAGCGTGCGTTGGACTGTTCCCATGAGACTTTCCTCGCCTGAAGCCATAAATCACCCGGGGAATCGCTACCGAGAATGCCCGTCGTTTACGTCGACTTGCCCTTCGTGTCAACTCCAGCCGGCCAGCAAGTCCCGTGAACCCGGGACCGCGTCGATACGATACGCCCCGCGGCAACACCCCGAATTCGTCGGCCTCGTGGACGCGATTCGCCCCTGTGGGTATATTGTGCCCGACACGGATGTCGGCGCGAAGAACGCGCATCAGGACCGGGTACAGGGAATCATGGCCAGAAACCGCACGAAGAAATCCCAGGATCCGCAAGATCGAAACGGGCGCGACCCTATCGCGAACACGGACGACACCGCCCTGGAACAGTCCTCCACCAGTGAGCAGAGAAATCCTTGCGAGGAAGAGTCAGGGGTCTGCGCCTCTGTCGACAATGATGCGGCATTGGGCGTGGAGGACCCGACTACGACATCGCCTCCGGTCGAGGAATCGCGAGCCGCCACGGACGACCGGGCGGACAATGCCGATAACGCGTTGCTGGAAACGTCCCTGCCTCTCACCGCCGAGGCGCCGACCGAGGAAGGACCGGCGGCCGCCGCGGAGGGCGAGTCGGCTGGAGAGATCTCAACCGAGCGTGTCGTTGAAGCGATCCTGTTCGCATCCGATCAGCCCCTGACGCTGGCCAAGATCGTCTCGATCCTGGGCACGGGCTCAGTCCGGGAGGTCCGCAAGATCATTCAGACGCTCAACGACGAATACGCCCAGGCCGGCCGGTCGTTTCGCATCGACGAGATCGCCGGCGGCTACCAGATTCTGACCTTGCCGGAGTACAACACCTGGCTGCGCCGGCTGCGTCAGTTGCGGCAGGAGTCGAAACTGACCCCCGCGGCCATGGAAACGCTGGCGGTCGTTGCCTACAAGCAGCCCGTCGTCCGGGCCGAGATCGAGGCCGTCCGCGGCGTGTCCGTCGGCGAGGTGCTCAACCGCCTGCGCGAGTTGGGACTGGTCAAGATCGTTGGCCGGGCCGAGGACGTGGGCCGGCCGATGCTCTACGGCACGACACGGCACTTCCTGGAACTCTTCGGCCTGGGCAGCCTCGAAGACCTTCCGGCCATCGAGGAACTGCGGATGCCCGGCTGACCTCAAACTGCTCATACCCGCCGTGTGTCCGCGGCATGTGACAACGGTCTGGAAAACTTCCGGCTTTCAGGCGGGTCGGTCGATAGGCCGATAGAGCGTATCGCGCTCGACAGGAACGCCGCCGGCCTCGACGATCAGGCGGCGAATCCGGTCGACGGTCAATTCCTGGTGGGTGGTATTACCCTCCCGCTTGGTGATGTCATAGTGCACCACGGTGCCGTCGAGATCGTCCACGCCCCAGTTGAGACTGACCTGGGCGAGCTTGGGGCTCTGCATGACCCAGAAGGCCTTGACGTGCGGGACGTTGTCCAGGATGAGCCGGCCGATCGCCAGCGTTCGCAGGTCGTCCAGGCCGGTCGGGCCGGGCAGGTGGGCCAGGGCGCTGCCGTTCGGCACGAAGGACAGCGGCACGATACAGTTGAAATGGGCCTTCGCGCCGGCCAACGCCCGGTCCTGGTGCTCGCGCAGCTTGAGCAAATGTCCGACGCGCTCCTCGGTCGTCTCGACGTGACCGTAGAGCATGGTGGCGTTGCTGAAGATGCCCAACTCGTGGGCGGCGCGGTGCACGTCGAACCAGCCCTGTTCGCCGACCTTGCCCTTGAAGGCCTCATCGTGGACGCGGTCGTCGAAGATCTCGGCCCCGCCGCCGGGCAGGCTTCCCAGTCCGGCCTCGCGCAGCCGTTCGAGCACCTCGTGAATGCCCAGCCGCGGGCGGGCAATCCGTGAAAAGTGAATGATCTCGATGGCGGTGAAGGCCTTGATATGCAGCGTCGGGCAGGCACGGCGGATCCCGCGGCACATGTCCAGGTAATACTCGAATGGCAGCTTCGGATGCAGGCCTCCGACGATGTGCACCTCGGTCGCGCCGAGGTCGGCGGCCTCGCTCGCCCGGGCGACGACCTGCTCGACGGACAGCTCATAGCCGCCGCCGGCGTCACCCAGCGCGTCCGGCTCGGTCGCGCAACCTCCGGTCCGAAGTGCCTGACGCGGGTATGGACGATAGAACGGACAGAACCTGCATCGCAGCACGCAGTAGTTGCTGTAGTTGATGTGGCGGTTGACGTTGTAATAGGTGGTGCGGCCGTGGAGACGTTCGCGGACGCGGTTGGCCAGCTTGCCGATCGCGTGTATGTCCGGAGACCGGTAGAGGCGCAGGCCGTCGTCGAAGCCGAGTCGCTCGCCGCGCTCCACTTTGTCGGCGATGTCCGCCAGATCGTCCTGTCTTGCCGTCAGCGTCATTGCGAGTTCTGCCGCAATGCCTCGGACCAGAGCCGTCGCACGAGTTCCACCGGGTCATGTTGCGTGGACGAATCGCCGCCACCATCCGGGTCCACGTGGACCACGAACCATCCATCGTAGCCGGCCCGTTGGGCGTCGGCCACGAGCCCGGCGAGGTTCACGCGCCCGGTTCCGATCGGCACCTCGCGCCGGCCGATTCGATCGGACAGAACAATCGCGTCGGTCAGATCGCCGAACTCGGCAATGATGTCCCGGGGATTGGCGGCCGCCGCGTGGAACTGACCCGCGTCGAGCCGGAGACCCAGCAACGGATGCCGCAAGCTCGCCACGATGCGGCGGACGTCTTCGATCTGTTCGAGTCGCGATCCGAGACGATTCGTCACCCGCAGCCGAACCCGGGCGGTCGCGGCGACGGCCAGCAGGCGCGCCGTGCAGCGACAGGCGGTCTCAATCGAAAACTCGTTCCGTGGTCCGAACGCAAGATTGATCGCCGGTGCTCCGCACCGGCCCACGGCGGCAATGGCCTCGCACAATCGTGACACCGTCTCCGGCCGGCCGTTCTCGTGACCGCCATCCAGATCGGGAAGGTTCAGGCCCGCCCATCCCAGACCGACCTCGCGGATCATGGCGACGTTTTCGGCACACCACGCCTCAAACGGGGATTCATCGTCACTCCAATGGGCCGCATTGAGTTCGACACCGTCGGCCCCCAGGGCTCGGGCGGTGGCCATGACCTCCGCAACCGGCCGACCCGCCCCATCCTGCACGCCGACGGCGATTCGCGCGTTCATGGTGGCCGTGTCCTCTTGCGTACCTGCACATCGAATCGTTTGTCCGCCCAACCGATCGGCCTGGTATCCAGCTCAAGCAGCGTCGGCGGGTCCGATCGGTGTGACGCCAATGCCTCGGCCGGGCCGAATGGCCGCGTGCCCCACGGTCGAACCAGCACGTCGATCGCCCGGATGGTTTCGGCGTCGGCATCAGGCGGGAGCAGCAGGATACGCCAACGGAACAGGTCGACCGGCGGCAGGCAGTACGGCGCGGGTTCGGCGACGATGCCCAGCGTTCGCGCCCCGCTGTCCAGGTAGGCCTGGAGCTGCCAGGCCGTCTGCATCCGCGAATTGCGATGCGTGGCGTCGCGGGTGAAACCGAAGAGGTATTCGGAGCTCGCCGAGCCGGTCATGATGATCAGCAGGAGCATGGGCACGACGCCGTGGGCCGCCGATCGGATGCGGCTGCGGACCGCGACGATGGCGGCGATGCCCAGGGCGATGTCCGGCAGGACGGCGAATCGGCCGTACTCTCCCGGCTTTCCCGCCGCCAGGGCGACGAACTGCAGCAGAATCACAAGCACCGGCGCAGCCAGCAGCCAACCCAAAGGCCGCGATGCCGCACCACCTGCCGTGCCGTCCATCTGTTTCCGCCGGATCAGCGAGCGTATCCCCAGCCACAGCGCCCCGCCCGCCCCGACGACGGCCAGGATCGGTGACGTCCCTTCAGCCACCAGCCAGGCGGCGTTCGCGAAGCCCTCGCCCAGCCGCGACACTTCATACATGGCCAGCGAGTTCCCGAAGTTCGATCGCAGGACCTCCCGGTTCGTCAGCAGGTTGACCGGAATGTACGGATTTGTCAGCAGGTATATGAACACGCCGATCAGGCCGCCGAACACCGTCTTCGTGAACACAACTTCCCATGAGACCCGGCGGACGATCAGCATCACGGGCAGCAACACGAAGATCGGCAAGGCCGACAGCACCATGCCGAACGCGGCGCCGCAGATCACGGCCGTGACCGCCCACCAGCGAGCGCGGCCGGTGTCCACGTAACGCATGGCCGCCAGGATCGCGAGCAGCATGAGCACGGCGGCGGGCAGGTGGGGTTTGGCCTCGTGGGCCATGTTCACCACGATGGGCATCACGATCATGCACAAGGCCGCCACCGCTGCCGAGGCCGTGCAGCCGCCGGTGAGCCGCCGCGCGATCGCGAACACCGCCCAGACGCCGACAAACGCCCAGGCCACGGTGTACAGCCGGGCCACCACGTAAAACCTGCCGAACTCAGCCGGGTGATCGAGATACCACTCCAGGTCGGACGCAAGCGTCAGATGGCCGGCCATCGAAGCCAGCTTGATGAACGCGCCGACGGGGTAGATCCACAATCCGCCGTACTGGTAGAGCTTCGGATCGAGTCGCCCATCGCCCGGGCGCATCGACGCCAGGGCCATCATCGTGATCATTTCGTCCGGCTGGAAGGTGTAGAGGTGGTATCGCCGGACGATGGCCGCCCGCTGAGCGTCGGTCTCGTTCACGCAGACCGGTTCGTCACGCGGTCCGAGCGGATCGACATCCACGTCGGCCCCGCGGGCCGGATCATCCGGGCGGTCGCCGGCCAGGTCCAGGACTTGGCGCCCGGACCAGGGGGATTCCCGGCCGAACAGGAACGGGTCGGCCGCCTTGGAGGGCAAACCCCAGCCGAGCCCGGACAGAAATGCGATCGCCGCGGCCAGGGCCAAGCCGATCGGTACGAGTACGGTTTGCCAGGGGCGAAACATATTCGCAGTGTACCGCGCGATCAGTGCGGAATCTTCTTCACCTGGATGTTACGGTAATCGACCATTCCGCCGTGGTCCTGGAAGCACAGGTAGCCCGACCTGGGCATGTCACTGTAGGCGAAGTTGAACTTGCCGCGCGGCGCGGTCAGTTTGCTGAAATCGGTGTCGATGATCTTCCAGCCGTTGAGCACGACCGCGACCAGGGAACCATCGACGGTGATCTCGAAGCTGTTCCACTCGCCGGCCGGCTTGGAGGTGTTGTACATCGGCGTGACGATGTCGTAGATCGACCCGCAGGAATGCCTGCGCGGCGGCTTGCCGTGGTCGTCGTACACCTGGATCTCGAAACCGGTGTAACACGGCTGCCCGGTCTTGGTCGAGCGCAGGACGATGCCGCTGTTGGTCTTCGGGGCGATTCGGAACTCGCCTCGAAGCACGAAATCGGCCAGCGGCTCCTTCTCATAACGGAAATATGTGCTTCCCGTCCGGCCCCGGCAGCGCAGGTAGCCGTCCTGGAGAACCCAGTCGTCCTGGGGCACCTTTCCCCCCTCGGGGTTGATGACCTTCCAGCCGTCCATGCTCTTGCCGTCCAGGATGGTCGTGAAACCGGTCGCCTGGCAGTACGGCCTGGTTGCGGGTTTGCTCTCGCATTCCCCGGCGTCCAGTTTCTTCAGCCGGACGTTCCGCATCCACCAGGCCATGCCGTGGTCCTGGAAGGTGACCCAGCCGGTGGTCGGCAGATCGTTGTACGGCGTCTTGAACTTGCCGCGGGGCATGGTCAGCAGGCCGAAATCGGTGTCGATGAGCTTGAGGCCGTTGACCACCACGATGACCTGCTTGCCTCGGCAGGTGATCTCCATGTCGTTCCACTCTCCGGCCGGCTTCGAGGCATTGTACATCGGGTTGACGACGTCGTAGATCGATCCGGTGGTGTGCAGGTCGGGGTCCTTTCCGTGATCGTCCAGCCACTGAACCTCGAAGCCGGTCTGCCAGGGGATGCCGGTGTCCTGGGTGTGGATGCAGATGCCGCTGTTAGCCCCCTTGGTAAGCTTGAACTGGAAGCGGAGGATGAAATTGTCCAGCTTCTCGCCCTTGTAACGAAGCCAGTAGTCGCCGAGACCCTTGCAGTAGAGTGCGCCGTCCTGGACCACGAAGCTGTCGGGCCTGGGGGTCTCCCGCTCGGGAACACCGTAGAAGGTATCCCACCCGTTCATGGTCTTGCCGTCGAAGATGGTGACGAAGCCCACCTCGTCGGCCGGCGGGGCATCGGCCGCCAGGGCCACTGTCGGTAAACCGGTCAGCACGACACAAATCCAGGACCGGACAGACGAACGCATGTTTTTCTCCTTGCGGATGTATCTGGTGCGGGCGCGGGGACCTCGACGACCGGGTCACTGCCCCAGTCCCCACGTGGCTCATCAGGCTAACGCAAGGTTGTACGGGCCGCAACGGCTGGCCCCCCGCAGTCGGCGGCTCTTGTCGGTACGAGCCGAAATGAGGATAATCCGTGCCCTGCTTGACGGGAAAGGCGGAGGACTCCGACATGATCAGGTTGGCGGTTACTGGCGCGGCCGGGAGAATGGGCTCGCGAATCATCGCACTGGCCAAGTGCGACCAGCGGTTCAAGGTGGTGTCCGCCCTGGAGCGTGCGGGTCACCCGCATATCGGCCAGGACGCCGGCGAGTTGGCGGGCACCGGTCGCATCGGGCTGGAGATCCAGGACCGCCTCGACACCGACTACGACGTGATGATCGAGTTTTCACTGCCGGCGGGCACCATGCACTGGATCGAAAGCTGCCTGGGCCGCGAACGCCCCATCCTCATCGGCACGACCGGGCACACCCCCGAACAGCTTGCGGGGATCGAGCAGGCCGCCCGGTCGATCGCCGTTTTGAAGGCGACCAACACCAGCGTGGGCGTCAACCTGATGTTCAAGCTGGTGGCCGAGATGGCCGCCGCCCTCGGCGAGGAATACGACATCGAGATCATCGAGACGCATCACCGGTTTAAGAAGGACGCACCAAGCGGGACGGCCGTCTCGCTTCGCGATTCGATTCTGAAAGCCACCGGCCGCGACGCCGCCAGGGACGTGATCTACGGCCGCCGGGGCGAAACCGGTCAGCGGCCGGCGAAGCAGATCGGCGTTCACGCCCTGCGGGTGGGCGATACGATCGGCGAGCACGAGGTCCAGTTCGGCTCGCTCGGCGAAACGCTGACCCTCAGGCACTCGGCCCATACGCGGGACACGTTCGTCAAGGGTGCCTTGCGGGCGGCGGCCTGGCTGTCCGGCAAGCCCGCCGGCCGATACCAGATGAACGATGTATTCTGAGGAACCTGCTGACCGGCGCCGCGGTTTGTCTGTGAGGATTCCGATCACCCGTCATGCCGGCACGATTCACCAGTCTGACCGCCGGCCGATGCGAGGACCTGCTGCGGTTGTGCGCGCGGGCGCTGCCGCTGGACCCGTTCAGCGTCGAGCTTCTGCATAGGCGGGTGT
>DATIKE010000489.1:0-5270 GCA_035477895.1 Phycisphaerae bacterium | reverse complement strand
GAAGCCCTAACCGGCCCCACAGACGCTCGAAACCCAGCGACGGCCCGATCTTGATCGTGTCGGCCGTGGCGGTCTGGGCCTGCCGATGGGCATAACGGCGATTCCGGGACAACATCTCGTTGCCAACTGTCGAAGATGGGTCAAGCCGAAGTGGTGCATCAGCATATCGTTGACTTCGGGCGTGCCTTCATGCTTGATCGGCAGGCGGTCGTAGCCGGTGCGGTTCAGGGCGCTGAGCACACGTTCGCGCGAGGTCATGATCGTGCTCCTGTGAGGGCCTGCTCGGCGCTGCGCTGTTCGATAATCTGAGTTTGTTCGCTTGAAGCGGGATAATCAAGTGGTTCCGAAAACCCGGCGACGGGTCATGCGGTTGATCAGCGGCACGGCGGTGTTGGCGATCAGCAGGGCCCAGTAGGCCGAGCACGGTATGCCGGTCAATGCCCGCAGCAGCATCGCACACGCGGCAATCAGGATTCCGAACAGGATCTGCCCCCGTGTGGTCAAGGGCGAGCTGGTCGGGTCGGCCGCCAGCACCAGCAGCACCAGGGGCAGGCCCCCGGCGGTCATCTGGTAGGCGACCCAGGCCAGACCGACCGGCAGGCCGTCGTCGATCAGCCGGATCGGCAGCCAGCAGGCGGACAGGCCGGCTCCCTCCTGGTAGAAGTACACGGGCAGCACGGCGGCCAGGCCCACGGCGGCCAGGGTCGCGGCCAGGATCATTCGCCCGCGCAGCAGGCCCTGCCAGCCCAGCAGCAGGCCGGCCAGGATCACCGCCAGCACGCAGGCCTCGCCGATCGCGCCGCCCGCCGACCCGGTCAGCGTATCCGAGAAGGGCGGCAGGGCGCCGGCGATTTGCTCGGCCAGGGCCCTGGCCGGGGACGCACCGTGGACCATCGGGACCGAGGCGGTCAGCGTGTCGATGGCCGGAACCACCTGCCAGGCCTCGATGCCCGAGGGCAACGGCGCGTCCGACCACGTGGTCAGCGGCGGCAGCGCCCGGGCCAGGCCGAGATCCCCGGTCAGCAGCCTCGTCGGGGCCAGGACCCGCCAGTCGGTTTCCGTGTTCGGCTGTCCGAAGAGCAGCAACACCGTCACCCGGCCCAGGGCTACCGGGTGCCAGAGGTAGTTGCCGACCCCGCCGGGCAGGATCAGACCGATCAGTACCGCCACCCCCGATGCCGTCGCCACCTGCGTCCAGGGAGCCGTGGCCGGTAGCGTGCAGGCCGTCAGCAGGCCGATCAGCAGCGCCTGGCCCTCGGACCAGCGCCGGCTGCGCTGGCTCAACGTGTGAAACAGCGACTCGATGAGCAGGGCCACGGCCACCGAGATCGCCAGCACCCGAATGGCGTACCATCCGAACAAGACCACCCCGGCCATACCGACCAGCCCGGCGGCGCATAAACTCACCGTCGTTACCCGGTTCACGCCGG
The DNA here is from genome assembly GCA_035477895.1 of Phycisphaerae bacterium. Taxonomy (GTDB): domain Bacteria; phylum Planctomycetota; class Phycisphaerae; order UBA1845; family PWPN01; genus JAPKGY01. Next base: position 3,840 of record DATIKE010000489.1, on the reverse strand, counting down.
CCCCGGCCCGCCAGTGCGGAGCCTCCGACCAGCGCAACGCCCCAGGCTCGGGCAACAGAATGTGCGGTTCCTCGGGCATCTTAAACCTGTTCCGCTCTCACGATGGGGCCGATCTTCTCCATGTGGATTGCCCGCTGCTTCAGTCGTGTGGCTGCCCGGGCCAGGGGCAACTCGGCCGGGCAGACGTAGCTGCACAGACCGCACGCCAGACATGCTCCGGGATGCAGCGCTCGGGTTGCCGCGTCATCGCCGCACTCGGCCGCGTTCAGCAGGGCCAGCGGGTCCAGGCTCACCGGGCAGGAGTCCTGACAGAAGCCGCAGCGGATGCACGGGCCGGGCGTCGGTACGTGATCGTGTTCGTGACTGAGAACGAGGATGGCCGAGGTCCGTTTCGTGACCACGGCATCCAGGGTTTCAAGTGACCGCCCGGTCAGCGGCCCGCCGTCGATCACCTGGACCACCGTCCGCGACAACCCGACGTGTCGTAACACGTCCGCCATTCGCGTGCCGACCGGGATGCGGTACAGCCCCGGACGGGCCACCGCCGGACCGGTGACGTTCACCACGCGATCGATCATCGGCCGGCCCGATCGTACCGCCTCTGCCAACGCGAGCAGCGCCTCGACCTCCAGCACCAGGCAGCCTATGTCCTCCGGCTGCCGGCCGATCGGTATTTCCTTCCCGGTGACCGCCCAGGTCAGCAAAACCGGCGCCGCCTGGGGATATTTGTTGCGCAGGGCGGAGACGCGGATGTTTTTTCCGCGAACCGTCTGGCGACAGCGATTCAACAGGTCGCGGTCGCCGCGGTCCACCGCGATCCAGGCCTGCGATGCCTTCAGGGACTTCCGCAAACTGGCGACGATGCCGGCCACCACGTCGGTGTGTCGCCGCAACAACTCGGACGGCGAAATAACCAGGGGTTCGCTCGGCAGTCCGTTGATGATGACATCACTGGGACCGTGGTTGGTGGCTTGCCGAAGCTGGGTGCCCAGGCCCACCGGTCCCGGGCGGCCGCTGACGATGCCCGCCCGTTCGGCGGCGTCGGCCCAGCCGTTGATGTCATTGGGCAGCGGGTGTCCAGTCTCGCGCCATGAGGGATGATCCGCCCCTGTTTCCTTTATCTCGATCTCGATGGCGGGCGCGTCCACATAATATGAGGTGACCACATGCGAGATTCGCATCACCCTGCCCGCCGCGGGTGCGTGCACGCACACCGCCCCCGATCCCGAGGCCTTCCCGATCACCTTGCCCGCCGCCACCAACTGCCCGACCTTGACGATCGGGTCAGCCGCACCGCCCTCATGTTGCAGCAAGGGCACGACGAGGCGGTTCGGGAGCGGCAGGTCCCGGATCGGCTCGGTAATCGCCACGGAGTGATATGTTGGCAGATACACTCCACCCTGTAATGGCCGCCCCGCAAATGACCGTCTCAGACCAAGCATCCGTTCATCCTGTCAAGCCGTCAGCCTTGCCCATCGGACAATTCAGACCGTCCTCACCGGCGCGATTATCCCACAGCCCGCTGGTTCACGAAAGAAGGAGATACGGCCGCCCCGTCGAGCCTTTCCGATGGTATAATGATGATGAGAGCGTACCCGACGTGACGAGGAACTGCCGAGGCTCCCTATGCCGGTCGTGTTTCGATGGGAAGGTTATCGGTTTTTCTTCTTCTCAAACGAGGGAGATCCCCAGGAGCCGATGCATATTCATGTGCGCAAGGGCGATCGTGTCGCGAAGTTCTGGATTCGGCCTGAGGTAGTGTGTTCCGAGTCCTATGGTCTGACCTCTTCGGAACTGCATCGACTGGCTCAGGTGATCGAATCGCATGTCGACTTAGTCGAAAGGCGAGGGCATGAACAATTCGGTGACTAAACCGGCTGCACAACGGGTGTGGTTTGACTCCGACAGCATATGGCTCGAGCTGACCGACGGGCGGCGTCTGGCTGTTCCGCTGACGTATTTCCCCCGGCTGCTTCACGCCACCCCCGACCAGCGCGAGCGATTCGAGATAAGCGGCGGCGGGACCGGCCTGCATTGGGAAGCGCTGGATGAGGATATCAGCGTCGAGGGACTGCCGCTCGGCATCGGAGATCGCACGGCTCGATCTCGCACCTGATTGCTTCGGGCGAGTTTGGCGGAGCGGATTCGGCATGTAGCATTTGCAGGGCGGTCTCTGCCCGCCGTTGTTCCGTAGAGCAGGCGATTCTCGTTGACTCCCCGGTCTGGTTCACCGGCCTCTTTCGCCGACCACCGGCTTCGGCGCCGATGCGTCCGCCGCTTCCTTCAACGGCTCCTTCATGTACGACGTCCGCTCGAGTTTCCACTCTTCAGGCTTGTCGATGTCGAACGCCAATTCCACGACTTGGCCGGGAGGCAGGTTCAGCATGGCCTCGCGCGAGTATTCCAGGAGTTTCTTGACCTCCGGGGCCGACGGCTGGGCCTCCTCGATCACAACATGACCGGTGAGTTTGTATTGACCGGAAAACAACGGTAACCGTTCGCTGGGTGCCGGCTCGAACGAGAATCCCTGCCTGCGGCCTGTCTGCGTGCGTACACGCACAGGCGGACACGCAGACAGGGACGTCGTATGGGTGGTGTCGGTCGTTCTGGTCGGCGAACTCGCCGCCAGTCCCCGGAGGGGACGTCGTATGATCAGCCCCAGGTGAAGTCCGCCCAAGCCCGCCGCCGGCGGGCGAAGGCGGACGGAACCCGGGGTATGACTACATGGTGACTGCGGGGTTGATCTCGGGCAGTGCAGGCGACTGCGTGCCCATTGTGGCCAGCACCTGCTCGACGGCGGTTGCGAACCGCTTCCAATCCTCTCGCTTCTGGATAAGCGCTCTCAAACCTTCCTCGGTAATCCGGTAGTACTTTCGTCGCCGGCCGGCCTCGGTCACTTCCCAATAGGCCTTCAGCAACCCTTCCCGCTCCAGCCGATGCAGGGCCGGGTAGAGGCTGCCCTCGCGCAGATCGAAGTAGCCCTGGGTACGCGTGTTGGCCGACTTGCAGATTTCGTAGCCGTACATCGGCCTGCGGGAGACGATCTCCAGCAGGATCGTGTTAAGCGTGCCACGGATCAGTTCGGGATCGGGGGGCATGGCTGATATTCTCCTGTCGGGTTGGCCCTGCAAACGTGCCTGCTGGGCCGCCTGTTGTCTTGTACCCGGTTTTCATGCCAAGGCTGCCTAGGTATTTATGCATCGACAACCTAGGTATGTCAATGACTGGTCCGGATTTCCGGTGCAATCCTCTCAGGTTCCACAAGGAGCAAGCAGGGAGTGCCGTGGCTGTCAGTATGGCATATGCAGGGACTTTGCTGCCGGGCTGGCATATGGTCTGGGAGCCACTGGCCGGGAACAGACTGATTTAACATCATTCCCAACAATGAGTTGCTTATATGGGCCGTTATTCCGGTCGATCTGGCACCGATTCTGCAACTTTGGGTTAGACGTGGGAGATTCCCTGTCAGAAATGCAGGACGGGCGGTCAGTACCGACCGGCCCGGTTCAGTGAGCTTTGAGGAGAGAACCAACGATGGCCGTGAAACAACTGGTATTTGATGACGAGGCGCGGAGCAGCCTTTTGGCCGGCGTCGAGAAACTGGCCCGGGCGGTCAAATCGACGTTGGGGCCGCGTGGCCGCAACGCGGTGATTGACAAGGGCTGGGGCTCGCCGAACGTGACCAAGGATGGCGTGACCGTGGCCGAGGAAGTCGAACTGGCGGACAAGAACCAGAACATGGGCGCCCAACTGGTCAAGGAGGCCGCCAGCAAGACCTCCGACAAGGCCGGCGACGGCACCACCACCAGCACGGTGCTGGCCGAGGCCCTGTTCCGCGAG
>DATIKE010000488.1:0-2412 GCA_035477895.1 Phycisphaerae bacterium | reverse complement strand
TGTTGAGGGATGAGCCGAAGGACTTCAGTCCGTAGGTTCATCCCGGTCTTCAAAGCCACCGCCTTGCAGGCGGTGGTGGTTTACTTCTGCGACGCCGCCAAGGCCTGATCGATGTCGGAAATGATATCCGCAACGTCCTCGATGCCAAGTGACAGGCGGACGTACTCCGGCTGCACGCCGGTGGCGGCCTGTTCCTCGGCGGTAAGCTGCGAGTGGGTGGTGCTCGCCGGGTGGATGCACAGGCTCTTGGCGTCGCCGATGTTGGCCAGGTGCGATAGCAGCCTGGCGCTGTTGATGAACTTCTTGCCGGCCTCGGGCCCGCCCTTGATGCCGAATCCGACGATCGCCCCGCACCCGCGCGGCAGGTACTTCTTGGCGTTGGCGTGAAACGGGTGGTCCGGCAGGCCGGGGTAGTTGACCCAGGTGACGGCCGGATGTTTTTTCAGATGCTGGGCGACGGCCAGGGCGTTCTCGCAGTGCCGCGGCATCCGCAGGTGCAGCGTCTCCAGCCCCTGGAGGAACAGGAACGCGGCAAACGGGCTCATGCAGCTTCCCATGTCGCGTAGCAGGTGCGTGCGGCACTTGATGATGAAGGCGATGTTGCCGATCGGCTTGAGGGCCTCGGCGAAGACCATCCCGTGGTACGACGGGTCGGGAGCTGTGAACTCCGGCCAGCGGGCCGCGTCGACTGTCCAGTCGAACTTGCCGGAATCGACGATGCACCCGCCGATGTGCAGGCCGTGCCCACCGATGAATTTCGTGCAACTGTAAACCGCGATGTCGATGCCATGCTCGAAAGGCCGGAACAGCACCGGTGTCGTGACCGTGTTGTCGCAGATGACCGGCAGGCCCAAGTCGTGCGCCGCCTTGCTCACCGCGACGAAGTCCGGCACGTCGTTCTTCGGGTTGCCCAGCGTCTCCAGGTAGACGCACCGCGTGTTCTTGTCCACGAGTTTGGCGAGCGTTTCCGGCTTGGCCGGGTCGAAGAACCGCACCTCGATGCCCAGTTTGGAGAAGGTCTGGGTGAACAGCGTCCAGGTCCCGCCGTAGAGGCTGGTGGCGGAGATGAAGTTCTGGCCCGAGTGGCAGATCAGGAGAATCGCGATGGTGATGGCGGACTGCCCGCTGGACACCGCTAATCCGCCCACACCACCGTCGAGGGCGGCCATCCGCTGCTCGAGCACGTCGCAGGTCGGGTTCATGAGTCGGCTGTAGATGTTGCCGAACTCCTTGAGCGCGAACAGGTTGGCCGCGTGGTCGGTCGATTTGAACACGTAGCTGCTGGTGGCGTAGATCGGCACCGCCCGGGCCCCGGTCGTCGGGTCGGGTGTTTGCCCGGCGTGCAGACATTTCGTGCCGACGGCGTACTCAGGCTGCTGAGACATCGAACTCTCCTCTCGGGAAGATCCTGGACCTCAAGGCAACAGTGGCTGCCGGATATCGAAACCGGGCGCCATGTATTCGGACTACTTTAGTGCGGTTTGGGTCGGGTGGCAAGAGGGACGAACCTTGCTGTTCCAGAGGCATTCCTCAACCCCCGAGGTTGGATTCGAGTTGGTCCAGTCGTCGGCGAAGTTCGTCGACCTGGCGGCGCAAGTCGTCCACTTCCTGGTGCAGATTACTCCGGCTTCCGTGCACGGGGGAGGCGCCGGCGGCCGGCTTATCGGGGCTGGTGAACGGACCAGCCGCGGCCGGGCCTGCCGGCGATGGGGCCTCGTCCTCGGGATAGAGAAGATGCGTGTAACGGACGGCGGATCGCCCTGGCTCGCGCGGCATGGCGGCCACGATGGGTGGGTCCAGACGGCTTAACGCTTCAAGAACGTTCGTGACCGTTTCGAGGTTCTCAAAGGGGATCATCCGCGAGCAGTGGGTGCGAAGTTCGCCGATGGTTTGCGGCCCGCGGAGCAGCAGCTCGGTCATGATCGCCCGCTCGCGTCCGCCCCAGCCGAAAACCGCCTCGACCTTGTGCCGGAACCGATCCGTTCGCCCGCCGGGGGCGGGAAAGAGCTGCTCGACCAGGCCTCGCTTGCGGAGTCCGGCCAGGGTGGCATCGACCGCCACCTCGTCCAGCTCCATGGCCGGGTCGCGGTTCGATTTCTGGTTGCAGCCGGCCACGACCGCGCTGAGGGTCATCGGGTAGTACTCAGGCTGGGTCATGGATTTTTCCATGAGCACGCCCAGCACGCGGCGTTCGATCGGGTTGAGCTTCATTGCGTTCCTCGCTCGACTGGTCGAGCCTGATTCTACCAGCCGAGGGCGAGGTGGGCTACGGTTTTTTGTTGGCGAGTAACCGTTCACAGCAATCTACCACGATCGATCCCCCATATCAAGCCCCCATACAGTTTTTCTGGGCGTGTTCGCCCAGCTTTGCCGATGACCAGCCATAGACCCCGACAGAGGAGAGGCCGGTGG
>DATIKE010000487.1:0-1963 GCA_035477895.1 Phycisphaerae bacterium | reverse complement strand
AATTTCTGAATCGTGGCGACGGCCTTGGCCCGGTTGTGATCGTAGAGCACGTAGCCGTACTCGATCGGGAGGTTGTATTCGGTAAGCAGCTTGCCTTTCGGGCCGATCGCGCCCATTTTCTTGAGCCTTTTTATCGCGTAGGCGCCCTTCAGGGCCAAATGGCCGGACGGAACGCGCTTCATGAAGGAGTATTCGACGTAGAGCGACGCACAGCCGGGCGGGGCCAGGTTCGGGCAAACGTTGCTGTAACAACCCACACGGAAGAACGCGTGTTCCTTCTCCGGCACGTAGAACCAGTGGGTCGGCGAGCGATAATCGGTCACGCCGAGATGCAGCACGTTGATTGCCACCCAGCGCAGGGCGGCGGTCGCCCTGCGGACGTTCGCGGGTGCGTCCTCGGTGATGGTCATGAGCTTGTGGAGAGGCATCGAGCTGACGATCCCCTCATACGGAACGACAGTGCCGTCGGCCAACGTCAGTCGGCGTTTGCGGATGTTGACCTTGACAATCTCGGCGTTGCACCGCGGGGCTCGGATCTGGCTTGCGATGGCCCGGGAGATCGCGCCGGTGCCGCCTTTCCTGGGATAATGGAAGCCGGCGTTGTACCCGGCGACGGCCGCGGCCTCCGGATCGAGAGCGCTGCGCAGGGCCTGCTCGATCTGCGGCTCGGGGACGAAGCGGCCCATCCATTCGGTGGTCATTTCGCGGGGCTTCAGGCACCAGAGCTTGGTGTTGTAGGGGAACATGAAATGTCTGGCGACGCCCTTGCCCATGCCGCGGAGAATGAAATCCTCGAAGTTCTTCACCGGGCCTTTCCAGTGCGTGTACCTGGCCTCGATGAGGCCCATGAGGCACTCGATGATGACGTCGCGCGGCAGGCCGCCCAGGTTGATCTGGAACGGGTAGTGCGTGAACACGCCGTGCGAGTAGATGCGGGCATCGCGGCGGTGCCACGTCCAGTTCTTTCCGAGCGTGCGGGCCATCAGATCCTTGACCCAGTCCAGCCGGGCGTGAAACCAGTGGCCGGCCTGGTCGAACGAAAATCCGTCCCGCATGGTGGTGCGTACCAGCCCGCCGGGCTCGCTCAGCTTCTCGAACACCGTGTGTTCGCGCTTCAGGAATAACGAAGTGGACATGCCCGCCAGCCCGGCACCGATGATCGCGATCATTCCCGCACCTTTTTGCTTTTCCCTGAATCGTTCGGCCTTTGAGCCGGCGGATGTCGGCCGCCGCTCATTGTCGCGACAGGGCCAAGGTTCGTCACCGCGAACCCGGCGGCCCGCCGAGAAACTCCGTGTACAGATGATCCATCCGGCCCAGCAAACGTGTCCAGGAAAACCGGCGGCGAACGGATTCCCGGCCGGCCTCGCCCAGTTCAGCCCGCCGCCGGGTATCGGATAAGAGTCCGAGAATGTCAGCGGTCATCTGCTGGTCATTGTCAATATCGACCAGAACGCAGATCCGCCTTCCGTTGTCGTCGGCGATTTCGCGGGCGCCGGCAAAATCGGCGCAGACCGCCGGCAGACCGCCGGCCATCGCCTCGACCAGGACGTTTGGAAAGCCCTCCCATCGGCTGCACAGGCAAAACACATCCGCCGAGGCGATCAGACGGGGAACGTCTTGCCGCAGCCCCAGCATCCGCATGCTCTGCCCCAAGCCCATCCGCTCGCGCAACGCGGCCAGCTCGGCCTCGTCCTTTGGCTCGCCGTGACCGGCGGCCAGGAACACCACGTCGGGGCGGTCTTTCGTCACGCTTTGGGCGACGCGATAGAACATCGGGTAGTTCTTGGCAGGCGTCTGCCGTCCGACAGTCAGCACGATCGGCGTCCCGGCGGCGAGCCCAAGCTCGGCCCGCACCTCGGCGCGGGCGATCGCCCGGTCCACGGTCGGCATGTCGACGGCGTTGTGGATGACGCGAGTTTGACGCCGGCCCACGCCGGCCCCGCGAGTCAGGGCGTCGGCC
>DATIKE010000486.1:0-12568 GCA_035477895.1 Phycisphaerae bacterium | reverse complement strand
AAAGACCGGCCCAAGCGTACGCGCAAGTTGAAATCGATTACAGCCATTGGCGGACTCAAGTTGTTGTTCTATAATGCGTTACGAGAATCTCGGAACGAAACAACCGGACAGCAGTGGGTCGCGGTATAGTTGGTCGGGGCCCGATCGTCATCAAGGTAGAGTTCGTGGTAGTAGATCATGTTGGCCAAGCCGGCCTTGTTCGCGCCGTCGAGCGGGTGGAAGTAGAAAGTGCCCTTGAGCGAATCGGGGCGCAGCGTACGGTTCATCGAGTCGACGTATTCAGGTGGAACACTGTTACCAAAGAGCGGCTTTTCGATCGGACCGGCGCCGTTGATCGCATCGCAGCCGGCGGTGTTGTCCGGGTGGGCCAGGATGTCGGATGTCAGGTCGCGCACGTGGCGGTACACGCGGTTCGCGCGGAAGCGGGACCACTCCCGGCCGTGCTGGACGTTCATCGAGCCGTAGGAGCCGAGCACGTCCACCCCGGATGCCAGGTAATTGGGTATCGCCACCGGGGAGCAGGTCGCGTCCGGGACCCACTCAGCCAGAAAGGCGTTGTTGTCCGGGGAAGCAGTGTTGGGATCGCATACGCCTGCGCCGGGAGGCGGGTCGCAATAGGTATCGAAGTCGTCGCAGAGAATGGGAATGAAACCGTAGCTCGAGCACTGGGCCGCCTGAGCCTGCGTTGGCAACAGCAGTCCGAACGGGAGCGCCGCTAGAACACAGGACAGAAGAGTCGGACGCCGCATGAAAATACCTCCTTCATCCACATCGGACGAACAATTTGCCTGGGGGGGGGGATCTTGGAAATGCCGGCTGGTAATGACGTGCCGAACGTCCCGGACAACAGCCAGGTCTTCTCTTCCCCCCGGCTGACAGTAATATTCTACCACATTTCGACGCAAAGTGGAGCCCGACCAAGCAAAAAAAGTACCCAAGGCGTCTCAAGTCACCATTAATATCCCATTATACGGCTCAGCCGTACTGCTCCATGCCATTTATGGGGTGCAACCGGCCGGTGGGTTATTCACGTCAAGCGGAACATTCGGTCCGCTCCAGCAGTTGTTGAAGGCCGTGAAGTCGCCGGCGTCCACGTCGTTGTCGCCGTCGCGGTTGAAACACCTGCATCCGCTGGGTACGCCGCCGCCCGGTCCGGTATAGCACAACTGGAAGGCGCCGAAGTCGACGTGGTCCACGTCGCGGTCCGTGTCGGCGTCGGCGAACGGCAGCGGGCAGCAGAATGTATTGGCACACATCGAGTTGGGGCCTTGCCACCGGCCGTTCAACGACAGACAGTCCACCTCGATGACTTCCACGCAACCGGCGTTCGGCAGGCAACAGGCCCCCGGCTGGCTCGCCCCCGCGCCCCCGTGGATCAAAAAGTCGTCGAAAATGACCCTCCCGGCCCCCGGGCTGCCCTTGAGACACCGGCGGGGGGCGGCGCAGGCCGTCCACGACGACGAGTTGAGTTCGCAGGCCGTCCCGAAGCCGGCATGAAGCGCGTCGAACGGACCCAGGTACTCACGGGGGGCGGTGGCGATGCTGTACTGGCCGTACTGGCCGTTCAGGTACGACGTGTACTCGATCTGAACCGTGCTGGTCTTGATCGTCAGGGTCACGACGCCGCCGTTCAGATCGAGTATCGGATCCAGGCCCTCACCTCCATATACCTCGAAATTGCCACTCCCCGGAAAGACCCCCTCGTCCAGGGTCCACCATTTTTTGCCGTCGAAAAACGCCAGGTGGCGGTTCCTCGATCCATGCGGGGGGTCCGCGCAGTGGCACGGGTCGGTGTCCAGTTTGGCGACAAAGCCCACGGCAATGCTCGCGTGAATCGGGGCGGTGCTCAGGCTCGGACAGCCCGGCACGGCCGCGTTCTGGGCGCAGATGATCTCCGGCGTGTTCGTCAGGATGACCGGGGGATTGCAGTACGTGCTGCAGTCCGGCGCGTAGACATAGTCAGTCGGGGCCCGGTCCGTTCCCAGGGACAACTCCGCGTAGACGTTGGCCGCGTGGATTTTATTATCCGTTTGATTGTTCAGATTGAAAGTCATGACCAGCGGGTGAATATCCGTGCCCAGCATCGCGTCGTACTGAGGGCCGTAGGCGTTCCCGATGTCGTCGGAGATGATGACCGTGATGTGGCCTAGCTGGGTATCCACCGTGTTCGGCAAGCCGTTACCAAAGGGCTCCGAGAACACCGGAAGCGTGTCTTCGATGTTGAATTCCGAGCCGCAGATATTGTTGTTGGCGGAGTTCCTCGAGGTCCGGACCCACACCTGGCGCATCGGGGTATTGGCCTTGGCGGCATCCAGAGCGCATTTGCCGGGCGGGTTCTGGCTGCATGGACTGGGGTTACAGTAGCAGTCGAAATCGTCGCAGAAGACCTGGGGCGACATCCCGCTTGGGCAGACGGCCAATACGCTGGTTTGGACGGCCGCCAGGCCGCCCAATACGCCGATTGACCACAGGATTAGAGTGGCGGTTTTCATATATCGACCCTCCGGACGTAAATGGGAAATGTCCTGCAATGCCACAATACGACGATGATTCCTGGCACACGGGGCTGATACGTCGGATCAGCCTTCTCCGGAGCGTTGCGGCTTTATACCTTGCCGGAGCCGACTCCGCGGTTGCGCGCGAAGTCGGCTCCGGACTCATCCGCTTCGTTTCGGACCGTCGTTCACCGGCGACTCAGAGCTTCAGTGCCGACGGCGGATCGATGCCAGGCCGCCCAGGGTCAGCAACAGCAGGGTGGCCGGCTCGGGGATGGTCGCGATGAAGCCCCGCGTGGTGCCGTCGGCCGCCCACACGCCCCATCCGGCCACGGTCGTGCCGTCGTCGGACATGGTCGTGACCCGCGTAAGGCGGGTCCAGTTGCTCAGGTTCACGCCGGCGGCAGCCAGAAGATCGGTCACCAGCCTGGGCTGGCCGGTGCTGTCCCACGTGCCGGTGGTGTCCCAGATCACCGCCCGCGCGGTGGTCCCGTCGGACGAGAAGCCGGCCGCGGTTCGGTTGTTGTTGACCGCGATCGCGGTGCTCTGGGTGTCGCCCGATAGTCGTGCGAGCAGCGTCATCCCCGGATCGCCGACTGTCCAGACGAACGCCCGGGTGGTGGCACCACCGACATCGGCGTCGAAGCCTGAAAGCACCAGACCGTTGAGCGATATCCCGAAGCCTTCGCTGCGGACACCGCTGCCGCCCGGGACGGGGGCCTGAGTCGTGCCATTGGCACTGATCAGGTGCATGGCCCGCCTGGCGTTGCCCGGATTGCCGCTGTCCCAACCGACCAGCACGCCGGTGCCGGCGGCGGCATTCGCCCAGACATGCCCGGTGTGCCGGTAATCAGCCCCCCCATTGGGGTTCACTCTCCACCGATATCCCCGCCTGGGGCTTATACCTGTTCTTTGCCCCGCGGTGAACCAGCCCTCCGTGCCTGCTGCCGCCGTGCTCAGGCGAGAGGTACTGAACTCGCCTATGACACCATTCGCTCCGTAGGAATTGGTGGTCCACGTTCCGCCGGACAGGTTGCTCAGCGGCGCCGAGTAGGTTTGCATCTGGCTGGCGACATTCCCGCCCACTCCGATCGCGCCGGCTACCGGGCGGACCACCACGCCCCTGGCCTGGGCGCTGGTGTTACCTGGGTTCGGCAACTAAACCAGGCCGGTCGACGCCGACCAGATGACCGGCTGCTGGATGGTGGCCGAGCCGGCCAGGTCCGGCCCGTTGCTGTAGCCCACGGCGTAAGAGCCGTCCGGCGAGATGGCGTAAACAGCGCTCTCGACGGTCCCCCCGGGCGCCGGCGTCAACACCCCGATCGGCTTGATGCCGGCGATGGGCACACCGAAGGCGATCGACGCCCCCGCCACCACCGCGACCACTGCGGCCATTATTCCCGATACATTTTTTCTCATTACCATTGCCCTCCTCCGGGCCTTGCTCGGGGTTGCCCGATGCCTCCTCCGCTGTTCCACGTTTTTCGCCGCCGGCTCACGCGAGCCGGTGGCGGTGACCCCTTTGAATCCCGCGGAACCCTGACACCGTCGGACGGCCCCGCCTCAGCCGGGGCGTCAGGGGTTCCTTCCGAAGTAGTCCCAGACCTGGAACTGCTTTCCAATCGAGCCGTCCATGTTGTAGTTCGTTCCGGTGGTAATCCCGGCCTGGGAGATCTTATTATATGGATCGCGAATGCGCCGGGCGTGGAAATCCGCGAACATCACGTTGTAGCCGTCGATGTGGTAGCCGAGGAAGCCGCCGAAATAAGCGTCGGAAACGTACACCGGCAACGCGGCTTTGAGGCGGACATTCTGGGGTGTCGGCACCAGCCAGTTCGATTGGGCTGAATCATTGATGTATTTCCACGCATCGGCCCATGTGCCGTCGTTGCCGGGGTCAAACCTGGTCAGGGCGTCGGACTGTATGACCTCATTGGGATACATTTTGGGCCCGGCGTCCTTGGGATGCCGTCCCGGGGCCGCCGGTCGGGCGTACACGTACGTTGACTGGGGGGAGAACGGGGTGTCGTTGGGTCTCTGGGGGGAGTTCGTCTGCACCGGGTTCATGGTGAGGTACTGCAACTTCGGAATGCCGGTGTCCTTGTTCTCGGGTGTCAGTTGTGTGCAACTGGGACAGTAAAACAGCTTGGCTTGCTTGCCGACGTATTTCGGGTAGAGGCCGCCGATGTTGGAAGGAACCCACCGAGAGCCTTGGCCGCCCGGCATCAGTTGCCCCTCGCCGGCCATCAACATGTAGCGAAAGCGTGCCGGCCAAGGCAGGTTGCCCTTGGAGTCCGACCCGTATGCCGAAAACGCGACCCCCATCTGTTTCATGTTTGAGAGGCAAACCACTCTTCGGGTCTGCTCCTTGGCCCGGGCCAGCGTGGGAACCAGGATGGCGATCAGCAAAGCGATGATCGCCACCACGACGAGTATCTCGATCAGGGTGAATGCCCGGCAGCGTACGATAGTGGTCCTCTTCATGACATGGAGCCTCCTGTGCTCGGGGTAGCCATCGGCGAACCCTCGTTATTTCATCGGATCGCTTTTCTCGAACCGTTCTTTCATCCGTGTCTGCGGCGTACCATTTTTCAGTTCTGGATCATTCAAGACCTGCTTCACGGTATTCGCGCCGTCGTACAACGCACTGCCACGAGGTCGACAACCCCGCGCGCACCGTGCCATTTCCCGCGACGCCTTGAACCGTGCTATTTTTACTCGACTTGCCCGTCTCCGCAGGCGGGCTCCGCAAACATGATTATGCGACACTGGAATTGTACAGCGCCCAGCCCCGGCGCGCCAAGTCCTTTCTCTTGTTTTCTCGGATTTTTTCAGTTGAAGGGTGAGTGGATGGCACGTGGGGGCGGCCGCGGGTGTCATTCGAAAACCGAGGTTCCGGGCTCCCGCAGGCACCCGTGGCGCGGGGTCTCCGGAGCGACAAAAGCGGCCCGGCACCAACTTAAAAGTGGTTTTTATAAAGTGGGACTGACATTTCAGGGCCGGCTTCGGCGGGGCGGCGGCGTGGGAAAAAACGCAAATGGCCTGGCGGGTTAAGATGCCCGGTAATGCCAGGCGGTTGCCCGAGCGACGGCTCCCAACTCAGTCCTGCTGCCGTTCGCCGTGGAGTTTCTGGCGGATCTGATTGATGGACGTGGTGATTTTGGCCTGCCGCATGGCATCGACCTCGGGCGGCAGGTCGCTTTCGCGAATGAAGAACGCGAAGGACGAGCCGTCGGGCAGGGGATAGGTGATTTGGCCGATGATCGAGTTGCTTCTCAGGGCGGCGGCGGTGGCCTGGGCGGCGGCCTCGACCTGCGATGAGATCGTGCCGGCCGCCTGGCTGGTGGCGGCACCGGAGGGCATGCCGGGGGCTTTCCGGGTGATGCGGATACCGTCGGGCTCGACGACATAGGTCAGGCCGGTTTCGCCCGCGATGACCTCCAGGGCCTGTCGGACGGTCGCGTTCTCCATCGAGAGCGAGAATCGCTCGGCCGACTGCGGCGGCAGGCCGCTGAGCACGCCGGGGTCGAAGCGGACGAGAATCCCGGAGCGGTTGCCGAGGTCGGTGAGGGCCTCGGGCAGCGAAGCCTGCACGTATCGCAGGGTGACGCGGCTCTCGAGTTGCCGCTCGATCTGCCTGGCCTTGGTCAGAATGGCGATGACCTCGCCTTGGGGGTGCCAGGTCCAGCCCAGCCGATCGCATGCGTGCTGGAGGACCTCGGCGGCCGATCCGGCGCCGATGTTTTCGACGGCCCTGGCGAGCGTCTCTCCGGCGGCGGCCTCGTCGCGGCCCACGTCCTGGAACTGGAAGCGGAGCTTGCCGAACAGCTCGGGCGTCATGGGCTGGGAGGAGAGCTTCTCCATAACTCCCATTTCCTCCCACGTCGCCCGCCGGCCGATGCGGGACAGGGCCGGCGCCGGGAAGATCAGCACCTCGCGTCTGGCCGGCGCGAACTGGAGGCCGAGCGGGCGCAGCAGGGCGGTGAGGCTCTCTCGGAGCGGACGCCCCTGGATGGTGGCGGAGAGCCTGGTCTGCGAACCGTAGGGCAGCAGTGAGGTCACGCCCGGAAGAAGCTTGATTGGAATGCCGGTGTTGGCCGCCAGCTCGTCGATCGCCTGCCGGATCGGCACGTCCTGGACGTTGAGGTCGGTGGGCTGGTCGAGGGCCTGGATGAGGAGGACCTCGAACTGGTCGGCATCCTGGGCCGAGGGGTCGGCGGCCGGCGCGGGCTGAGCGGTCGCGCCCGGGCCTTGGTCCGCCGCTCGGGTGGCGGCGGGCCGGCCTTGGGGCGCGTCGGAGGACGCGATTGCAGTCACTCCGGTCTGGGCCGGGGTGAGGATCGCGTCGGCCTCGGCCGGCGAGGTCGCGGCGACTTCCGCACCGTGAGCGGCGGGCAACCACAGGGTTGCCCAGCCGACCAGCACGAGCAGAGCACCGGCCAACAGGACGAGAGAGAATCCGCGAGCGGGTGAATCGTTATGAGAGATCCGTTCGATCGACATCGGCATGTACCTCGTCAGCATCGTTTTCCCGCGTCGGCCCCGATCCGCCTGACGACGATCGGGCGCACGGCGGTTGGCGTCAAGAGTGATTCCTGAAACCCTGAAAACAGACCGGCTGCTTGTCTGCCGCAGGCAGGGAAGCCGGTCCCACACCAGTTTCAGGACGCACCCTAGAGCGGCGGTTCCTCCATGAGATCGACCGTACCGGCCCCCTCGGCGTGCATGATGTACAGGTGGGAGGAGGGCTGGTCTCTTCGGGCCTCGTCGGCCCTGCGGTAGTACTCCTGCAATTCATCCGAATGCGCGTAGGCGACATGGATGGTTGCCCGGGCTGGGTTTACGGGTTTCAGATCCGGACGGTGGAAATGGACGACCAGTGCGCCGGCGGCCTTCACGGGGGGCGGCGCGTGGTAGGCGACCTGCGGCGGGCCGTGGCCGGCCGGCGTTGTCGGTGTGCCCGGGGGGGAACCTCGCAGCACGACCACCAGGGCGATGGCTGCCGCCGCCGCAAACGGCATCGCGACCTTCAGCCAGGACGGGAAGCGAATAACGGGGGCGGGCGCGTCAGCCTCGGCGGCAACGCGATCCATCACGCGATCGTGAAACCGCGGCCAATCCACCCGGCAGGTGTCTTTCCGACGTTCGATGAGGGCGGCGTGGATACGGGTCAGGGCGTGGCAGGCCTCTTGCAGATCCGGCTCGCGCTGGATTCGTTCGCGCAGGGCGGCGGCCTCGACCGGCGACAGGTCATCGTCGAGCAGTCGGCCGAGGAGCAACTCGTCGTGTTCAGGGATGTGTTTCATGTGCCACCCTCGTCGTACATCCTCCTGTCATGTCCCGGCCAGGTCGTCGCCGAGCTGTTCCTTCAGTCTTTGCCGGGCCCGAAACACGTTCCATTTGACGGTCTCAATGCTGCAGTTCAGCAGTTCGGCGATGTCCTTCTGCGGCCACTCCTCCACGGTGAAGAGGACCAGAGCCATTCGCTGCTTTTCGGGCAGTTGCTCGAGTGCCACATCGATCCTGGCCTGCAACTCGCGGCCGATGGCTTCATGATCGGGCTCGGTGGTGGAGTTGGCGACCTCCCGCCCGCCGGCGGCCTCGTCCAGGCCCTGCTGTTCGTCCAACGCCACGATGCCGGATCGTCGCGATCGGCGAGCGTTCAGAGACAGGTTGCTGACAATCCGCAACAGCCAGGGGCCGAAACGTCGCGGGTCCTTCAGCCGGCTCAGCGC
Source organism: Phycisphaerae bacterium (assembly GCA_035477895.1). Lineage (GTDB taxonomy): Bacteria > Planctomycetota > Phycisphaerae > UBA1845 > PWPN01 > JAPKGY01. The sequence continues at coordinate 4,338 of DATIKE010000486.1, read as the reverse complement.
CCGGTAGGCCTTCAGGAACGCGTCCTGGGTGACCTCCTGGGCGTCGGCGCTGTTGTTCAGCAGCCGATAGGCGGTCGCGACCGCCACCCGCTCATAAGCCCGGACCAGTTTTCCGAAAGCGTCGCGGTCCCCGGCCAGCACGGCCGCCACCCACGCGGCATCCCGCCGGGCGGACTCGTCGGTAAAGAGCGGCTGGCCGACTGGCTTCATGGGTATAGACACCGTGGCGACAAAACGGTTAGATGCGGGGTGCTGGAAGCGGCACCCCGCAGATTATCGACCCCCTGCGGGCGGTGTCAAATAAGGCCTGTTGGCCGGCCGAGGCGGTTCGGGGGTGGTCCTTCCGAGCGGGTTTATAGCCGCAGGTGTTTGTCAATGATGAAGTTAGAGACAATATCGGAGTTGCGATCCCGGCTTGACACCCCTCGCCGGGCGGGTCGGCGGATCGGGTTTGTGCCCACGATGGGGGCGTTGCACGAGGGGCACCGGTCGCTGATGCGGGCGGCTCGGGCGGAATGCGACGTGGTCGTGGCGTCCATTTTCGTGAACCCGATACAGTTCGGACCGGGCGAGGATTTCGAGAAGTACCCCCGGCCGATCGAGATGGATCTGGCCGCCTGCCGGGAGGAAGGAGTGGACGTGGTGTTTGTTCCCCGGGTGGATGAGATATTCCCGGGTGGTTCAGTGACAAAGGTGACAGTGGCCCGGCTGACGGAGGGGTTGTGCGGGCGTCATCGGCCGGAGCATTTCGACGGGGTTACGACGGTGGTCGCCAAGCTGTTCAACATCGTTCAGCCGGACCGGGCGTACTTCGGGCAGAAGGATGCCCAGCAGGCGGCGGTTATCCGGCGGATGGTTCGAGACCTGAACTGGTCGATCGAAATCGTGGTCTGCCCGACGGTGCGCGAGGCGAACGGGCTGGCGATGTCCAGCCGGAACGCGTACCTGAGCCCGGAGGAGCGAAAGCAGGCGTTGTGTCTGGGCGCGGCGCTGACCTGGGCGAAGGAACGAATTGAGTCGGGGGAGCGCGACGTCGCGGGCATTGTGGCCGGCATGCGGGAGCGGATCGAGTCGGCCGGTGAGTGTCAGGTTGATTACATCGAAGTGGTCGATGCCGATACGCTTGAGCCGCGGCGCACCGTCGAGGGCCGATGCCTGCTGGCTTTGGCCGTTCAGATCGGGCCTGCGCGGCTGATCGACAACGTCATAGTGGACGCGGGAGGGGTCGGCCGTTAGGATTCGACGCCGAGCGCCTGCAGTTATTCAGGGGCTGAAGAGAGCAGAAAAGCCATGTGCCCGACGCTGTTTACGATTCCCTGGGTGAACCTTCCGATCCGCGGTTACGGCCTGATGCTGATGGTGGCCTTCCTCGGGGGGACGTGGTGGGCGTCTCGCCGGGCCGGCCGGGTGAAGCAGGACCCGGACTTCGCGGTGAACATGGGGTTCGTCGCCCTGCTGTGCAGCGTGGTCGGCGCGCGGCTTTTTTATGTGGTGCACTACTGGGATCGGTTCGTGGGTCGCAGCATCTGGGAGATGGTGAACCTGACGGCCGGCGGGCTGGAGTTCTACGGCGGGTTCATCGGCGCGATGGTCGGCGTCCTGGCCTTCATGCTGATCAAGCGGGTGTCGATCCGGCTCTATCTGGACATCTTCGCCCCGTCGCTGATGGTGGGGATGGCCGCGGCGCGGATCGGATGTTATCTGAACGGGTGCTGCTGGGGAGCGCCAGCGCCGCCGCAACTGGCGTGGGCGGTTCAGTTTCCGTACGCCAGCCCGGCGCAGCATCGGCAGTGGGAAGAGCGGATGGTGACCCTGCCGGCCGAACTGATCATGGTTTACAGCAACGGCCAGGCGTATCCGCTGAGCCGCGACGTGCTGGACCTGGGCGACAAGCAAGTGGACAAGGCACAGCGGCAACTGGTGGAGGCGCAGGCCCGCCGTTACGGCCATACGCTGGATGATCTGCGGAAGATGGCGGCCTCGAAGGCGTATGCCTCGCTTGCGGTTCACCCGGCGCAGATTTACGCGTCGCTCAACGGCCTGATCATGGCCTTTCTGCTCAGCGTGATTTTTTACCGGCGCAGGCGGCACGGATTGGTGTTCGGGCTCATGATGCTCCTGTATCCGCTGTGCCGGATCGCCGAAGAGATGATCCGCACCGACAACCCGCGCGACACGGCCGGCCTGACGGTGTCGCAGTTCGTGAGCGTGGTGATCATCCTGATCGGAGCGGCCTGGCTGGCGGCGATTTATCGCATGCCGTTGCGTTCGCCGCGGGCGACGCCGTTCGTCTGGCCACCGCCCGGTCCCGCGCCTTCGCCTCGGAAGAACAAGAAGCCGCATTGAGGCCCTCACGGCCTGGATGTGCCCTTTCTTCGCGATATCGAAGCTGGTGAATCCTCTCGACAAGTCAGTCGGATTCGTTGAGACCAATGGCGGTGGCGGCGGCGTAGTTCGCGGTGTGGGTGATGGAGACGAGGATTCGGGTGATGCCGAGGCGGCCGGCGACGCGGCGGCATTCGCCGATGAGGGTGATGGACGGCTGGCCGTGGGCATCGTTGGCGATTTCCATGTCCCGCCAGGCGATCTGCCCGCGCCAACCGGTGCCGAGGACCTTGAGAACGGCCTCCTTGGCGGCAAATCGACCGGCAATTGAGGGCACGGGATCCTTGTAGCGGTGGGTGTGGGCGATCTCGGCGTCGGTGAGCAGGCGCTGGAGGAAGCGGTCGCCGTGGCGCTTCCAGATGTCGCGGATGCGCTCGCACTCGATCAGGTCGATGCCCTGGGCGATGATTTTCATGGTCGAATGAGTGTACCTCGAAAAGCGGCGATTGTCAGGGTATAAAACGGCCCTTCAGGGAGGGCCGATGACGAACCGGGAATATCTGGAAGGATTGACCGAGCCGCAGCGTGAGGCGGTGACCCACACGGAAGGCCCGCTGCTGGTTCTGGCCGGCCCGGGCAGCGGGAAGACGCGGGTGATCACCCGCCGGGCAGCGTACCTGGCGTGTGAGGTCACCCGACCTTACCACATCCTGGCGGTGACGTTCACGAACAAGGCGGCGGGCGAGATGGCCGCCCGGATGGATCGGCTGGGCGTGAGCGGCGTGACCTGCAGCACGTTTCACTCGCTGTGCGCCCGGCTGCTGCGGATCCACCACGACCGCGCCGGCCTGCGTGAGAACTTCTCGATCTTCGACGACGACGACCAGCTCAAGGTGATGAAGGAGGCCGTCAAGCGGGTGGACCTTTCGACGGACAACTTCTCGCCGCGGGCCATGCTGACCGTGGTGAGCCGGGCCAAGAACGACATGATCTTCCCCGATCAGTTCAAGGCCGAGGCTCGCGGCTGGCAGAACAAGAAGATCGGCGACGTGTACGCGGCCTACAACGCGCTGCTGGCCGAGCAGAACGCGGCCGACTTCGACGATCTGCTGATCAAGACGGCCCTGCTGCTGCGCGACCACCCGGACGTGCGCGATCGCCTCGAGAGGCGGTATCAGTACGTGCTGGTGGACGAGTACCAGGACACGAACCACGCCCAGTATCTGATCGCCCACGGGCTGACTATCGAGCGCCGGAACCTGTGCGTGACCGGCGACCCGGACCAGTCGATTTACGCCTGGCGCGGCGCGGACATCAACAACATCCTGGAGTTCGAGAGGGACCACCCCGATGCGAAGGTGGCCCGGCTGGAGCAGAACTACCGCTCGACGCCGCAGATTCTGGCCGCGGCGGACGCGGTGATCCGGCACAACAAGCAGCGCAAGCACAAGAAGTTGTGGACGGAGAATCCCTCCGGGCCGGCGGTTCGGGTGGTCGAGTGCGAGGACCAGTATGTCGAGGCCCGGTTTGTGGCCCGCGAGATCCGCGGGTACGTCGAGGCGGGCGGGCGGTTCGGCGACACGGCGGTCTTCTACCGGATCAACGCCCTGAGCCGCAACCTGGAAGGCGCGCTCCGCGACGCGCAGATCCCGTACCAGGTCGCCCGGGGCGTGGCGTTCTTCCAGCGCAAGGAGATCAAGGACATCCTGGCGTACCTGAAGGCGGCGGTGAACCCGCCGGACGCGGTCGCGCTGGGGCGGATCATCAACACGCCGTCGCGGGGGATCGGCAAGACGACCGTCGATCGGATCTTCGCCCATGCCGCCCGGACCGCCCAGCCGCCGCTGGAGGTGATCGCCGAGGCCGAGAAGATTTCCAGCGTGTCGCGGGCGCTGAAGCACCTGAAGTCGTTCGTGGTGCTGATGCATGACCTGAAGGCGGCGGTGAGCCACGGCACGGTTCAGGACGCGGTCGAGTTCGTGGTCCGTCACAGCGGGCTGATCGCGATGTGGA
>DATIKE010000485.1:0-2589 GCA_035477895.1 Phycisphaerae bacterium | reverse complement strand
AGAGATGTAGCCCTTGTCGAACTGCATCCCCTCCACGACCTCCTTCTCGGTCTCGAGGCTCTTGCCCTCCTCGATCTCGATGATCCCCTCGGTGCCGACCTGCTCGAGGGCCTCTGCCAGCAGCCTGCCGACCTCGGCGTCGCCGTTGGCGCTGATCGTGCCCACCTTGGCGATGTCGTCGCCCTTGACCTTCACCGCCTGGCTCTTGATCGACTCAACCGCCGCCTTCACCGCCATGTCGATCCCGCGCTTCAGGGCCATCGGGTTCGCCCCGGCGGTCACGTTCTTCAGGCCTTCCCGGTAGATCGACTCGGCCAGGACCGTCGCGGTCGTGGTGCCGTCGCCCACGATGTCGCTCGTCTTGCTGGCGACCTCGTTGACCATCTTGGCGCCCATGTTCTCAAACGGCTCAGGCAGCTCGATCTCCTTGCTGACCGTCACCCCGTCCTTGGTGATCCGGGGCGAGCCGAACGACTTCTGAAGAATCACGTTCCGGCCCGTCGGCCCCAGCGTCGCCTTGACGGCCGCCGCCAGCTTGGTCAGCCCGTCCAGCAGCTCCTGGCGGGCGGCCCCTTGAAACATCATCTGTTTGGCCATATCCGTTCGCTCCTCGCGATGTAGTCGCTTTCAAATCGCCGTCATCGGCCGCGCGGCCGGCGACAACCTTCACTCAATGACCGCCAGCACGTCGTTCTCGCGGAGAATCACGTACTTCGTCCCGTCGATCTCGACGTCCGAGCCGGCATACTTGCCGTAAAACACTTCGTCGCCGATCCTCACGCTCATCTGCCCGCGCTCGCCGCTGTCCAGCAGTTTGCCCGGGCCGGCCGCCGCCACTTTGCCGCGCTGCGGCTTCTCCTTCGCCGTGTCCGGCAGCACGATGCCGCCCGCCGTCTTCTCCTCCGCTTCGCACTGCTCCACCACAATCCGGTCATCCAGAGGCTTGATCTTCAGCTTGGCCATCGCATAAGTCTCCTGCGTATTCGCGCCCGCATCGGGCCGTTGTTCTCCGTTTGGTTCTCAACCACTCTTTTGGGGTTTAGCCCCGTCGCGTGCGACGGGTACTCGGCTCAATCACATCATTCCGCCCATGCCGCCCATGCCGCCCATGCCACCCATGCCGCCCATGCCGCCCATGCCGCCCATGCCGCCCATCTCATCCATGCCGGGGCCGGGGCCGCCCTTCTCTTTCTTCTGCGGTTTCTCGGTCACCAGGCAGTCGGTGGTCAGCAGGATGCGGGCGACGCTGCCGGCGTTCTCGATCGCCACGCGCACCACCTTCGCCGGGTCGATCACCCCGTCCTTGACCAGGTCGCCGTAGCTGTCCGTCTCGGCGTTGTAACCGAACGAGCCGCTCTTGGCCTGCACCTTGGACAGCACCACGCCCGGCTCCTGCCCGGCGTTGGCCGCGATCTGCTTCAGCGGAGCCGACAACGCGTGCCGAACCACCTCGACGCCCACCTTCTCGTCGCCGTCCGCGTCCACTTTGTCCAATGCCCCCATGCACCGCACCAGGGCCACGCCGCCGCCCGGCACGATGCCCTCCTCGATCGCCGCCCGCGTGGCGTGCAGGGCATCCTCCATGCGGGCCTTCTTTTCCTTCAGTTCGGTCTCGGTGGCCGCCCCGACGTTGATCTGGGCGACACCGCCGGCCAGCTTCGCCAGCCGCTCCTGCAGCTTCTCCCGGTCGTAGTCGCTGGTCGTGATCTCGATCTCGCGCTTGATCTGCTCGACCCTGGCCTTGATTGCCTTGGATTCGCCGGCGCCTTCGATGATCGTCGTGTTGTCGGTGTCCACGGTGACCTTCTTGGCCTGGCCCAGGTCCGAGATCGCCACGCTGTCCAGCTCGATTCCCAGGTCCTTCATGATGTATTTGCCGCCGGTCAGGATCGCGATGTCCTGCAGCATGGCCTTGCGGCGATCGCCGTAGCCCGGGGCCTTGACCGCGCACACGTCGAGAATCCCGCGCAGCTTGTTCACCACCAGCGTCGCCAGGGCCTCGCCCTCGACGTCCTCGGCGATGATCAGCAGCGGCCGCTTGGTCTTGGCGATCTTCTCCAGCAGCGGGACCAGCTTGGTCACGCTTGAGATCTTCTCCTCGTGGATCAACACGTAGGCCTTTTCCTGCACGCACTCCATGTCGTCCGGCTTGTTGATGAAATGCGGGCTCAGGAAGCCCCGGTCGAACTGCATGCCCTCGACCAGGTCGTAGTGCGTGTCCGCCGACTTGCCCTCCTCGACGGTGATAACTCCATCTTTCCCCACTTTATCGAAGCACTCAGCCAGCAACTCGCCGACCGTCCGGTCGTTGTTCGCGGAGATCGCCCCCACGTTCACCAGGTCATCCCGGTTGGCCATCTTCACCGGCTTGGCGAGCCTGGCCAGCTCCTCCGTCACCGCCTTGACCGCCTTGAGGATCCCCCGGCCGATGGCCATCGGGTCCGCCCCGGCGATCACATTCTTCAGCCCCTCCTTGAAGATCGCCTCGGTGAGCACCGTCGCGGTCGTCGTGCCGTCGCCGGCCACGTCCGACGTCTTGCTGGCCGCCTCCTTCACCAGCAGCGCGCCCATGTTCTCCCGCTTGTCCTT
>DATIKE010000484.1:0-11876 GCA_035477895.1 Phycisphaerae bacterium | reverse complement strand
CCGCGTCCAGCACCAGCGCGTCGACCCGCCGCAAACTCATTGTGTACCGGGCCGCGACTTTCCGCTCCGCCTTAAGGCCGCCGCCGGCCGTTATTGCGAACGCACCCCATGTGTCGTCGATGAGGTAATCCCGTTTCGGTTCGAAGATCGTTTCGGGATGCGCGGGATCGACCAACCGGAGACTGCCTGCAACATAACTGCCCGGCAGAAGGTTGCGCCGATCGTTCTGCGCGATCAACATCCGATTGCCGCCGAGCCAGTTCTTGACCTCGCCGGCCTGCAACGTGATCGGAAGCTCCACCTTACGCGTCTCGGCCGGCGGAACGGTCACACAGCCGCCGGAATACTTAAGAACTCGTTCTCCGACCCTCGCCTCGCCGGCCTCCAGGGAAAGCCGGTTCTCCCAGCAGCGGACCCGCAAACCGCTCACGACCGCCGGGTTCACCGCCGCCAGCTCGACGACCTTGCCGTACTTCGTAGCCGCCCGGCAGCCGGCAGGCTCGTTGCGCAAATCGTATTCACCGCCGAGGCCGACATCCTCCGGCCCGACATTGATCGGCCAGTCACCCGGCCGCGAGAATACCCCGCGAACCGCCTCCACATCACCGAAGCCGAACTCCAGGTTCGGCTCGATGTACGATCCTTCACCGAACTCGTTCCATGCCTCCAAAATCGCCATCCGCCCACCGGTTTCATCCAGGAAGCTCTTGAGTTGCGCCAAACCTTCCGCGAGATCCTCCGTGCGACGCCCTCGCCGCCGATCGCTGCGCGGGTCGTACCACACCGGACCGTCCCATCCGATGCCCATCAGCGGAATATACGGCAGCACGTCGGCCCGGCGGGCGTGCTCCCATTTGGTCCTGCAGCCGATGAGATACTGGCGATACAGCGAATGGGCGACGGTCGTGCCGGTGCGGAAGTAGTTGTACGCGGTAATGGAGTCAAAACCGGCTTTCTTGAGCGTCTCATACTCGATCGGTCCCGAGGTTTCGATCGCCCCGAAGTGCAGGCCGGGCAGGCCGGCGGTCCGCACGCGCTCGCGCATCGCCTCGAACACCTCACCCACTTTTTCCGGCGAGCCGAGATTCGTCAGCAACTCCTCGGGGCTGAAGAAGCTGACATAGGGCTTGCCGTCGACGGTCAGATAGTTCGGCCGGCGCAGGTAATGCTCGATCCAGTAGTCCGTGACCGCCAGGAGCTGTTCGCGGGTATGGCTGGAGAACGGCTTGTGGTTGGCCCACATGATCGCGAACTTCATCAGCCCGTTGTAGCGGGCCTTGAGGAACCCCTCGTTCAGGGCGGCCCCGAGCTTCTCCTGCCCGTCGCGCCAGTACCAGTCGTAAACGAAGAACGAGAGACCGTTCTCGACCGCCCACTTGATGTGCCAGTCGGCAACTTCGGGCCGACCCTCCTCGTACCAGCCCAGCAGCGAATCCCGCTCCGGCATGTCGGCTTGCTGTTTCCATATTATTTGGTCGGGCGACCAGCCGGGGAAGTAATAAATGCCGATTTGATAATCCGTTTTGACCGGCTTGGGCGTCGGCACGTCGTAATCGCCGCGGGCAACTTCGCCGATGGCCGATTCCACCCGCAACGTGCGGCTGAATGTTTGTTTATTCACCGCCAGGGTAACGCGGGTCTGCCCCGCCGTGCGGGGAACGATCCTTGTTCTCAATTCGACCCGATCGCCGAGAGCCATCGCGGCGATCGGCAACGTTGACTCCGGACACGAGGCATTCTCGTCCGGCTGAATGTTCGTCTTGCCGGCCGGCAGCGCAGGCCCCGCTGCGTGCTCAAGAACCGCCCGCACCTCGGCCGGCCGGCCCGGTCGGCCGACGCCCGACGCGTAACCGAGATACCGCACCCGCAGAAACGCTTTTTTGGGGTCGTTTTCTTCGATTGCCAGTGACCGCAGCGTCAAAGTCTCGCGGCCATACGTGCCGAACCCGATCGCCAGATTGGTGATCGTGCCTTTCCATTCAGGATACCGGCGCAGATCGATGGTGATCGGCGCCCGGCCGTTGACCGGCAGGTCGATCGGCTCGCCCCAGAGGCCGGAGTTCTCCCGGTCGGCCCAGTAAAGACAGATGCTGTGTTCGCCGGGGCAATCGGCATCGAGACGCAGAATCGATCGCCGCTCGGCCGCGAACGGCTCGACGCTGGTGGCGATCAGGGCCATCGGTCGGATCGCGTGAACATTCAGGCCCGATGCCGTGGCCTCCAGCCTCGCGGCATACATCGACTGCCACGAGGTCGCGCCGTCACCGAACGTCCAGGACGGCGCGCCCGGCGCGGCCTCGTCGCCGACGATGCGAATGCCGTACAACCGGCAGCGCATGCCGCTCGGCGGATCAAACCGCACTTGAACCACCTTGCCCAACGTCTCCCAGAAGGGCCAGACCGGCACGACCTGTCGGCCCGCGGTCGGCACGGCCACCGGCACAAACCACTTGCCTCTGAAACCGCCGTTAGGCTCTTGCGTCGTGTTCGTGAAGAAAAGTTCCCCCTCGCCAACGGCCTCGCAGTCGATGTCGATCTCGACACGCTGCCCGTTGGTCGCGCGGGGCCATTCAAATGCCGGGCTGATAATGATCGGATCGCTGCCGCTGGTCTGGAACGAGACGCAGTCGTTCTCGAAACGAGCCTCGCGAACCATGTCGTTCGGCGACCAGCCGTTCCACCGGGCCGCCTCGTCAAAGGACCATGAAAACGCCGTGGAACCGGCCGGCTTCGTTGCCACCGGCTCGGCGGCGGCGGTTCCGGCAATCAACAGCAATGCAAGAGCGGCCGGTGTGGGCACGGGATACCAACGCATGGTCATTTTCTCGCTTACTCCTTCGGTACAACCAGGTCGGCCAGGAAATCGTCGGTGATCTTCTTGCCCAGCAGGAAACACTTGCGGTCCGGGTGCCAGAGCACGTTGTTGCCGCCCGTGGTCGTGAAGCTGCTGTACACGCCGATGTTCGTGTTCACGCGCCGTCCTGCACCCGGTTTGGTCCCGTCGGGGCCGACGCCGTCGTTGTCCATGAGCTGCCTGGACTCGCTGAACCAGATCGGCTGATCGGCATTCGGCCGGAACTCGCCCAAGGCGATGAACGCCGGCCTGCGAGGTTCGGAGGTGAACTCCGGTTTGGCCTTGGTGTCGCCGCGGTTGTTGTGATGCAGCAGCACGTACCGACCGTCCGCAAGCTGATAAATCGGACAGCTTGCCACCGGCTGCAGGATCGGCCGGCCGAAATCCTTCCGCAGCAGAGGCCGGGTGTTCGTCCAGGTCTTGCCGTCGTCCGACGATACGCTGTACCAGATGAACCCGCTGTTGTTCCGCATCACGCAGAACAGCCGGTCGTCCGGCAATCGAACGATGCTCGGCTCCTGGGCGATGCTCAACTCGGGATACATGAAGTGCGGCACCCGCAGGGCCTTGTCACCCCAGCCCGAATACGCGACCTTGATGTCTTTCACTTCCGGGTTCTCGTCGATGTTCTCGTATCGCACGAACTCGACCACCGACTCGATCTGCGTCCAGTTCTCGACCTGCTTCAGAAAAACCCGCTTCGGGTGGAGCCAGTGCGAGTAGCCGATGAAATATCCTCCGCTTAAGTCGCGCATCGGGTTCTGCCAGACAATCCACTCGGCCGGAATCTTGCCCTCCGGATCGTCGTACGGGCTCTTCGGCATGGGTATTGTCTGTGGTTTGGACCATGTTTGCCCGTCGTCGTCGCTGTACACCCCGTCCATCGTGCCGGAGTGCATCGGGATCCATCCCGCCACGCCCTGATGCTGCGTGTAGAGCACGTAGATGCGACCCGACTTGGAGACCATCGGGAAGCCCCAACTGGCCATGTGGGTCGGGTCGTCGGCCGTTCGCGGGCCGGCCACGTGCACCGGCGACTCCCAGGTCGTCCCGCCGTCCTTCGATCGCGAGAATACGATCCGGTTGGCCGGCCCCGGCTTGGCCATCGACTGCGTCCAGACGGCCATCAGCCAATCGCGCGGCCCCTCGAACACCAGGAAATGCTCGTTGTGTGAATCCTGCGTGGACTGATCCCAGCTTTTCGGAACGTACGTGATGTAGTCGGGCTTGCTTCGCCGGGCCTCGCGCTGCAGGATGGCCGCGATCTCTTCCGGCGTCAGGTCCGCCATCCGCAGTTTAACGACCGTATCCAGTTCACCGCGGTCGGCCTTGGCGACTCTCACGTGAATCCCGTCCGCATCCTGGCGCACCTCGACCACCCCGCCGTTCAGCAGCGACGAGCCGACGATCTTCTTCTTCGAGTTCCATATCGGAACAACCACCTCGTCCTTGCCGTCCCAATTCAACACATGCACATAGACGGTGTCGCCCTTGTGCGTCGTGCCGCCCCAGCTTCCCGGCCTCACCGGCCCGCCGCGCCCGCCGTAGATGCTCTCACCGTACTTCTTCAGGAAGTCACCAATCTCCTTCAGCCGGGCGACCTGCCGCGGCTCGATTTCGCCGGTCGGCATCGGCCCCACATTCAGCAGCAGGTTGCCGTCACCGCACACGGAGGTCACCAGCGCGTTGATGCATTCCTTGAGCGTCATCATCTCGCCGCCCGGCCGATACGACCACTGGTGCCCCACCAGCGTGATGCACGACTCCCAGGGCCGATCCGTCTGGTACTCGCCGATGCGCTGCTCGGGCGTGTCATAGTCGCCCCACAATTCCTTCGGCCCCTGGTTGTAGCCGCCCAGCACCGCCGCCCCGCGGTTGTTCATGATGATCCCCGGCTGCCAGCAGCGGATCTTGCGGAACAGATCGGCGCACGGCCAGCGCTCCAGCCTGTCGGCTATGCTGTCAAACCAGATGATGTCCACCTTCCCGTAGTTGTTGCACAGCTCCTCCATCTGCCCGAAGTAGAACTTCAGGTAACGGTCATGATTTTCGGTGAGGTAATCCGGGTGATACCAGTCGCGCGGCGAGTAGTACAGGCCCAGTTTCATCCCCGCCTTGTGGCACGCGTCCGCCAGTTCGCCGACGATGTCCCGCTTGAAGGGCGTGTTGGCGATGCCGTAGTCGGAGTGTTTCGTGTGAAACATCGAGAAGCCGTCGTGATGCTTGGTCACCAGCACGATGTACTTCATGCCCGCATCCCGGGCAATCCGAACCCACTGCTCGGCATCGAACTTGTCCGGGTTGAACTGTTTGTACAGGGCATCGTAAACCGGGTCGGTTTGCCTTGGGCCGTGCCGGTTGATATCGAAGGGGCGGTTCGCGTCCCGACCCCAGCTCAGTTCGACCCCCAGGATGCTGCACGGACCCCAGTGAATGAACAGCCCGAACTTGGCGTCCCGGAACCACTGCATTTCCTCGGCGCTGGCCTGCAGCGGCACCGCGGATACGTCCGCGCACCTGGAACCGCCATCCGCGTCAGCCGCATGGGCGGAACGAGCGACCCCGAATGCGGACCATGAGACCGCAACCGATGCAAGGAAGATGATGGACGATAATCCTGAGGTAAACAAACGATAGTGCATTGTGATTCTCCTGATTATGTTCGGGGTAGGTAATCCGGGAATGTTACCCGCTGATGGGCCGGAAATCACCTCACCCCCGGGCCTGTCGTCATGAGCATCAGAACGCCGTCCCGCACTCCGGGCAACGCCGCCCGGGAAGCTGCCACAACAGGTAGCCGCACTTGGCGCAACGCGGCTCCTCGACCTCGATGCGGAACCGCAACCCGCACGCGGCGCACTTCGACGCCCCCGCGTCCAGTACCTGCTGCATCGAACATCTTGGACACTGTATGTTGATCCTGGCCGGCGTCGATTCGAGACTCTGGATCTTCTCGACACCCTTGACCTTGGTCATGATCACCAGGGCAATCGTCGAGACTGCGTCGAGCACACCCGTCGCTCCGATGACCCGCATGGTGAATTCGTTTATCCGGGTTTCGGCTAGGATTGAAATACTCACGACGGCCGCGAGCATCCACAAACTCGCGTACGCCAGCCAGGCCAGCGCCCAGAGCCCCGCGACCCAGCGCACCCGTCCAAGGAGACACTGGTGGGCGCAGGAGAACGCCAGCGTCACCGCCACGCCCGTCAAGTCGCGGAACAGTTCGCTCTCGATCCGGACGGCCCAGGCCCACATCAGCAGCATCAGCACGGTCAGAACGCACAGACCCGCACCAACCTGAGGCAACGGCTGCCAGCGCTTCGCATGGGCCAGGTCCCAGCACGGAATCGACAACAGGTAACTGCCCGTCAGAATACCCGTCGTCGCGATGGATCGGACCATGCAATCCTCGTTCCACCGGTAATATGGCTTGAATACCTCCGGCCACCAGACACAGACCATCATCAACGCGAAGTTGGCGGCGAACAGAATCAGACCGGCCATGCTGAGCACCGGCCTGCGCTGCTTCTCCAGTGAGTACGCGCAGGCCATCGCCATCGCGCTGTGAAAACCAAGCGATAAGAGCGTGCCGAGGATGCGGCCCGTGGTCTTGTTGAAGCTGCTGAACAGCAGGACCCCGATCGCCACGATGGCACAGGCCGACAGCGAGATCACCAACGACAGCAGGAACAGTCGCTTCAGGCGTAGATGCGCCATAACTGGCTCACCCGGGAATCACGCCGAGTCCCGATCGGTCGCCCGCACGGAGCCGTCGTCCGTGTGATCGCGCTCACGGTCCCGAAGCAGGGCGAACATTTCCTTCAGATTGCCCACCCCGCCGATGAACAAAATGCTGACCACGATCGTGGCCAGCACAATCGCCATCCAGACCAGGAAATGCCAGAAAGACAGCCACGTGTCCGTCGGAATCGGTCTCACGAACAGGTGCCAGAACGTTCCGACGGCGAAAACCCCGCCCCACAAAAACACCCATGTCAGCGAGGCGATATACACCCGCTTGTCCCACAGGCTGAACTCCGGGCCGACGCCCAGCATGTGCCAGAAACCTGAGCGGCTGACCTCGCCGTCGACCACGTCGTCCTTGACCGCATACGCGCCCCGGTGCAGCATCCGATCGAGGTTGAACTTCTCCCGGCAAGTCAGGAGGGACAGCAAAACGTAAACCGCGATTGCCGCCAGGGCCGCGAAGACGAACATCCGCTGGCCGTCGTGTTGCCCGATGGACTCGATGGCCCAGCGGACACTTTGATTCTGATAAAGCCACCCCTGCAGATTTGCGAGGATACCGCCCTCGGAAGGCTTCGCCTGCGAGATCAGACGGACAATCAGGCCCCAGAACGCCAGGTTGGATCCCACGATCATCGAACCCCAGGCTCCCACAGTCGTCCCGCGGTTCCAGTACAGCCCGCCCACGATGCACGAGCCCGCCCAGGCGACGTAGATCGACCCGGTGATCGCGAAATACATGCGGATGAAGTCGGCCGGCTTGTAGTACAGGCTGAACAGGAAGATGAAGATCGCCACCCCCAGGATCGAGAGCCGCAGCAGCCAGATATGGGCTCGCGGCGTCAGCGGCTTGCCCCGCATCGGCATCACCACATCCTGGGCGAAGATACTTCCCCACGAATGCAGATATGCCTGTTCCGTGCCGAACGACGCCGCCATCATGAGGGCGGTCAAGGCTCCCATCAGGCCGACCGGAATGATCCGGCTCAACGCCAGAGGCACGGTCATCTGCGACTGCATGTATGGGTTGTCCGCCATGCCGTCCAGGGTCTTCTGGGCCGGGTGAAGAATGCCCGCGAAATCCGGATGATGGAGTACCGCGACCGCGCATATCGCGAAGATCGGGACCAGCATTTCCTGGGCAAAGTATCGCCAGGTGCCCCAGATGCTGGACATGCGGGCCTCGTGCGGGGTCTTGGCCGATGAGTTGTAGCCCTGGGTGCCCTGCCACGTCTTCCAGGAGTAGAACCACCAGAAGTAGAGAATCAGAAAGTATGTCAGATCGAATCCTTCGGTCTTGCCGATGTCGAACGGATTGATCCAGGACTTGCCTGACACGGCGGTCATCAGCCCCTCGCCGATCCGGTCCCAGCCAATGGTCAACAACAGCACGATGCAGGTCGTGATCAGCACCACTTGCGAGAACACGCCCTGCAGAAAGTCGGTGACGATGATCGCGATCTGCCCGCCGCAGAACGTGCAGAACAACGAGATGCTCAGCGAGCACGCCATCACCAGCGGGAAAGTTGCGACGTCGTGCCCCAGCAGCATGACGGTCTTGGGCAGGCCGCAGAAGTAGACGAAGAACATCGCGTTCACGCCGGGGAAGATGCCGAAATTGACCAGCCCCGACAGAAAAGCCAGAAAGCCCGCGCAGATCCGGAACCGCTTGCTGTAGCGCATCTCCAGGAACTGGGCCATGGTCATCGCCCGCGTCCGACGGATGCGGTACAGGACCCACCCGGTCAGCGACAGGACGTAGATCAGCGGCCAGTTCGGCAGGTTCCACCAGATAGATGTGAAGCCGCCTTGCGAATACATCTGCCAGAAAGCCAGCAGCGTGATCGCCCCCATGCCGGCCATGCCTTCCGACACGCACAGCACGTAACGCCCGCCGCAGCGGCCGGCCGACAAAAAGTCCGCCACGCCCCTCATGTACTTGCGCGTCCCCGCCACGACGGTGACCAGTGAGGCGAACAACGCGAATACGATCAGCCAGTCGACTGTCTGAAGGTTGGTGGCGGCTAAAACGGCGTTCATGAGGTTGCAATCCCCCTCTTGCGTTTCCCCGACGTCGATGCCCGGCGTCAGGGTGTGCCCGGCTCGTAGGGCATCTGGCGGGATTCGTCATCACTGCCGCGGATGACGATATTGTTGTACTCCAGCAGCGTGCCCTTGCGACGCTCAATGTTGCTCAGGGCGATGTTGTAGCCGGCCAGCACCGTCAGCAGGCCGTCGCGGGCGCCGGCCAGAGCCTCGTGGGCATCCAGTTCGACCTGCAACTCGGCCGGAGCCAGCCGTTCCTGCCGGGCCTTGGTCGCCCGGAGCTGATCCCGCGAGGCGATCGCCGCCCGCAACGCCGGCCCGATCTGCGCCCAGCGGGTCCGCAGATCGTTGATCGCCTGGCGAACCTCGCCGATGATCTGTTCGATCTGAGCCCGCTGGTTCGCGATCGCCTGGGCCTGCTGCAGGCGGGCCCGCCGGACCGCCGCCTCCGGGCCGCGGTTGCCGATCGGCCACTCGAACTCAATTCCCAAAACATACTCGTTGAAATCGTTCTTGCTCATCTGGTGGAACGCCTTGCCCCAGTTGCCCCCCAGGCCGTCCACGAGATACCGGAACAGCACATCCAGCTTGGGCAACGCCTGGTTCTTGGCCACCCCGACGGCGATCCGCGTCTGCTCGATCGTGTGCCGGGCCTCCTTCAGCTCCGACCGGTACTGCAGCGCCGCCGCGATCTCGCCCAGCTCGTCGATGGTCAGGGCTTCGAGGGACGCCGCGTCCGCCGGGATGATCTCGATGTCCTCGGACAGGTTGATGTCGGGATCGTTGAGCAGGGTCTTGAGCGCATCCTCCGCGTTCCTGACGTCGCTGACCTTGCGGATCATCTCCGCCCGGCGCTGCTCGATTCGGCTGCGGGTCAGATTCAACTGCACCCCATAGACGTCGTAGCCCGCCTCCTTGCGCTGTTCGAGCCACTCCAGGATGGTCTCGAAGTCGGTCAGCAGCCGGGCCGAGACACCCACCGCCCGGCGGGCCTGGTAGAGCTGCCAGTAGGCCTGCTCCACGTTGTAAACCGTCTCCCGGACGTCCTTTCGCAGACGCTCCAGGCCGATCGCCCGGTCCAGCCGGCGAAGCTCGATTTGCGACCGGTTGTAATCCAGCCCGAACCCGCGCAGGAAAGGCTGCCGGAACTCGAAAACCAGGTAGTTGAAATAAGATGGATTGAGCGTCTGGAAAACCAGGCTCGTCCACGTCCGGGTCAGCGCATAGCTAACCTGCACCTGCATGCCCGTGGCCAGAAGCTTTCGCACGCCCGACTGCGCCGTCCGCGTGTCCGACAGGCTGCTCATCAGTTGCGAGGACGTCGGCCGATCCTGCTTGTTGTACTCGAAGTTGGTGAAGAAAACCGCGTCAAACTGGGCCTCGGCCTCCACGATCCGCGTGGTTTCGATCGCCGGGCCGTACGACTGCACCTGAATGAAAAAGTTGTTCTTCAGCGCCCGCCGGATCGCGTCCGCCAGCGTCACCTCCACCTGCCTCGGCCGGTGAATCGCCGCAACCTTCTCCAGAATGCCCGCGATCCGCCGCCCGTAACCGGACTCGACCTCTCTCCGCTCCCGCTCCTTGTCCCCAACCGCCACGGTTCGACGCTCGATGAGATCCAGTTCGGCGTTCCGCTCCAGCTCCAGGGTCGCCCGGATGTCCCGCGGGTCCGGAACCTGGTCGCGAAGGTCGGAGGCGGCGGCCGGCTGGGTCTCGGCGGGCGGCAGGGGCCGCGACGGCACCTCGTCCGGGGGCTTGGGGAGGTCGACTTCAGCCGCCGGCCGCGAGCTGCCCACACCCGGCGACCGACGCGAGGGCCCGACACTCGAGGCCGAACCCTGCCGAGACGACGCGCTCTCACAGCCGCCGACGCCCAGCCACAAGCCCAGCACCACACATGCACCCAGGGAAAAACGATACCTGTGCCGAGACATGGAAACTCCTTCAATCCACCTTTCACGAGGGCATGTGGCGTGACGGCTCTTTGCGCGGCAATTGCTCCCGATACCTCTTACGACGAGGCCCGGAAACATACTCGCCGCATTCTAATAGGGGTGCCCGGCCTGTCAATCCGCCGCCGCCCCGCGACCCGGCGGCCAGGCTGACCCGCCGGCCTGTTTCGGTTAACATCATCCCCGTGACCGACAGCCCGCAAAAACCGCAGGAGTACTATCGTTTCTGTCCCGGCGAGGAGCAGATCCGGATTTCCGACGCCGTCTGCTTCGGCCGGCGGAGGGCCAACTTCCCCAAGTGCAAGAACTGCCGGTTCAACGAAGAGCACTCACCCCAACCCGGCCAAAACCCCGCCGCAACACTCCTCGGTCCGTCCAAGCCGGCCGAACCCGCTGAAACCGACAGGATCGGGCTGATCTTCCAGGCCAATGACATCCGGGCCCGCTACCCGGACCCCCTGAACACCGACGCCGCATGGCGGATCGGCCAGGCCTGCGCCCAGTTCCTGCGATCCGAGCTTCGCGGCTACGACCGAAGCCAGCCGGAAAAGTCCACCATCGTCGTCGGACGGGATATGCGAAAGAGCAGTCCCGCCCTGGCCGAAGCCCTCATCGAAGGCCTGCGGGCCGGCGGCTCGCCGGTCATCGATATCGGCCTGATCGACACCCCCCAGCTCTACTTCGCCGTCAACCGCCTCACCTGCTGCGGGGGCGTCCAGGTCACCGCCAGTCACAACCCCGACGATTACAACGGCTTCAAGATTTCCGGCCTCAGGGCACGGCCCATCAGCTCCGACACCGGCCTGACCAAGATCCGCAAGATCGCCGAGAACACCATTCGTCACACCACCGGATCGATGGCCCCGCTGCAGACCGCCGACTTATCCGAACCCTACAAGACCTTCGTTCGAGGCTTCCTCAACGAGGACGTCTCAACGGTCAGCGCGGACCACCCGCTCAAGGTCGTGGTCGACGCTTCCAACGGCATGGCCGGCCGGTTCTTCCCGCTCATCTTCGGCGATGTCGAGTGGCTGGACGCCGTCAAGCTCAACTTCGAGCACGCCGGCGACTTCCACCACGACCCCAATCCCCTGATCGAGGCAAACCTCAGCCAGCTCCGCGATCGCGTCACCCGCTCCCGGGCCGATTTCGGCGTCTGCTTCGACGGCGACGCCGACCGCTGCATCCTCGTCGACGAAAAAGGCTCGCCGGTCCGCGGCGACCTGATGACCGCCCTCCTCGTCTCCGACTTGCTCAAGGAGTGCCCGGGTTCC
>DATIKE010000483.1:0-2277 GCA_035477895.1 Phycisphaerae bacterium | reverse complement strand
TTTGAGCGATTTGCGGAGAGAAGTCCCGTGGCGGTGATCGTCCGGGGGGTTCTGGAGAGGGCGTTCGATCCTGATCGGCTGGACGATTTGTTTGCGCGGACGGCCGAGACCGGGTACACCCGGGATCTGTTCTTGTAATTGGTTAGCGGGGTAGTTGGCATATAATAGTGTTGTCGCCGCCTCGACGGAACCTGTGGTTCCGACGCGGTTGGAACCGGCGAGCAAGCGGGGTCAAGGATGGCCCGACCGACGTACGAACAACTCCTGGCCGATAACGAACGTCTGCGACGGCGAGTGACGGAGTTGGAAGGGCAGGTTCGGCAGTTGACCGAACAGGGCCGGCAACTTACCGCTCAACTCCAGGAAGCCTTGCGAGCCAGCAAACGCCAGGCCGCGCCGTTCTCCAAGGGGCCACCCAAGGCAAACCCTAACTCCCCCGGCCGCAAGGCCGGCTCTGGAGTTTGGCGGTTTGGCCGCGTTGTGGGCATGGGAGGGGTAGAGGCGGGCGGCTGCACCGCTTTTCCAGGAATTGCAGGGGCTTTCCCTTGCTTTTGTTGTTCCGGCGGTGTCTAGTTATATGACTAGATACAGGAAAGGAGCGTTGTATGGGCTATCCCACCAAAGTGCAGGTCATCCGCCGCAAGGACAGCGAGCAGTGGTACATCAACTTCCCGGCGGCCATCGCCCAGGCCATGGAGTTCACCAAAGGCGAGACCGTCGAGTGGATCATCCAGGACCGCAGGCGCCTGCTGCTCAACCGGATGGAAGCGGCAACCGAGGCGGCGGGCAAAAAAAACGGTAGGTCTCCTGCCGGCCCTGCTGGACCTGTGGGACAAAGGCATGGATGTCTTCGGGCAACAACGCATCGCCCATCGCGCCCAACGGCTGGGGCTCAGCCAGTTGGCGTGCATCGGCCGCCATACGCTCACCGGCCTTCTATGCACCGCCGGCCGGCAGGATCGCGACTGGTCCGCCGATTATCGCTTCTTTGCCCAGAGTCCATGGAAGGCCGAGGACCTCTTTGGGCCGGTTCTCGACGGGATGCTGGAACTCTATCCATCCCCTATGCCGTTCGTGGCGGCGATGGACGACACCCATCTGAAAAAGACCGGCGTGAAGATTCCGGGGGTCGCTTATCGTCGCGACCCGCTGTCGCCGGCGTTTGCCACCAACTTCATCCGCGCCCAACGCTTCCTTCAACTCTCGGGCCTGTTGCCCGCCGGAGCGGTCCCGGGAGCGGCCCGAGCCATTCCCCTGCACTACCAGCATGTGCCGCCCGTGCCCAAGCCCAAGAAGGCCGATCCGCCGGAGGTCTGGGAGGCCTATCGCGGGCGATGCAAGCAGGAGAATCTCTCCGTTGCCGGCGTGGCGGCCATCACGCAACTTCGCCGATGGCTGGATGAGCGGGCCGAAGGAAAGAATCGGGTCCTGGTCCTGGGCGTGGACGGCAGTTACACCAACCAGACGGTTCTCCAGAATCTGCCGCCCAGGACCGCTCTGATCGGGCGGGTCCGCAAGGACGCCAAACTGTTTTACCTGCCCTCCCCCCAAGATCAGGCCCCGCGTGGAACACGTCGCCGGTATGGCCTGACGGCTCCGACTCCGCTGGAACTCCAGAAAGATGACTCGATCCCCTGGCAGGAAGTCAGCGCGTATGCGGCAGGAAAGATCCATACCTTCCGCGTCAAGACGATCGCCCCGGTCCTGTGGGCCAAGGCCGGGGCCAAACAGCCCCTGCGTCTGGTGGTTGTCGCCCCGGTGGGCTATCGCCTCCATAAGGGCGGCAAGTTGCTCTACCGGCAACCGGCCTATCTGATCTGTACCGACCCGAGCATGAGCCTTCAGCAACTGCTTCAATATTATCTGTGGCGATGGGACATCGAGGTCAATCATCGCGACGAAAAGCAGCGGATCGGGGTCGGGCAGGCACAGGTCCGAGCATCCCGATCGGCCGACCGGGCTCCTTCGTTCGCCGTGGCCGCTTATGCCATGCTCCTGCTGGCCGGCGAACAGACCTATGGAACCGCCGCACAGCCAACCGCCTGGCCGCTGACCGACGTGGTACCCTGCGAGGACGGGCAACGGCAGCGCACGAAACGAAGGTAAGACTCACGTCAGATGGTTGATACGGACGCTCACAAGATATGCCCTAACTTCCTACCGCGCAGCGGTTTAGTCCAGTGGCCGGTTTTCAGGCGCCCATCACTGGCCGGTTTTGGGCGCCCGCTGACACCAGATCGGCTTATCGCCGGACAAACGGGCTCTAACACGCTCGCT
>DATIKE010000482.1:0-5439 GCA_035477895.1 Phycisphaerae bacterium | reverse complement strand
ATGCCCTCGGTCACATCCGGAACGTACCTTCCTGGCCCGGCCATGGCGACATCCTCCATGAGTCATCCTCATGGGAGTTGTCGGCCAAACTGGTCACAGATCAACAGGAATACTCTGTAATGATGCTACAGTCTCGTTTTTCAAGGGTAATTGACCGGGGGTTGAAACGGCCACATCAGCTTGTCGCGCGGGCTTCGATGGCGAGTGAATCGGTCCGGCCGGCGTCGAGCAGGTGGCAGCCCTGGGCGGCGATCATCGCGCCGTTGTCGGTGCAGTAGCGCATCGGCGTCAAAATGAGTCTCAGGCCGTGCTGGTCGCACGCGGCCTGGAGCGAATCGCGCAGCCGGCGGTTGGCGGCCACACCCCCGCCCACCACGACAGTCCTGATCCCGGTCTGCCCGGTCGCCAGCAGTGTCTTGGCCACCAGCACGTCGACCACGGCCGCCTGGAAGCCGGCGCAGATGTCAGCCACGTCCTGCGCGGACAGGCGGGCCAGGCCGCCGGAGGTCTTGCCCGGCCCGTGCACGTGGTACAGGACCGCGGTCTTGATCCCGCTGAAGCTGAAGTCCAGGGAATCTTTTCCCAGCATGGTCCGTGGAAAGTCGCAGGCCTTGGGGTTTCCCTTTTCGGCGATCCGCGAAACGATGGGGCCGCCGGGGAAGCCGAGGTCGAGAATCGAGGCGACCTTGTCAAAGGCCTCGCCGGCCGCGTCGTCAATGGTCAGGCCGATCGTCTCGATATCGAGCGGCCCGCAAACCCGCAGCAGCGAGGTGTGCCCGCCGCTGACCACCAGTGCGATGACCGGCCAGGGGTCGGGTGCGTCCGGCGGCAGATCGATGGCCGCACTGGTCGCATGGGCGTGAATGTGGTTCACTCCGATCAGCGGCTTGCGCCAGGCGAAGGCGAGCGTCTTGGCCGCGGTGATGCCGATCAGCAGGCAGCCGGTCAGCCCGGGGCGGGTGGTGACGGCGATGGCGTCGATATCAGCCGGTGTCGCGTTCGCGGCGGTCAGGGCCTCGCGGATCACGCCGTCGATGTTCTCGATATGTGCCCGGGAGGCCAGCTCCGGGACGACACCGCCGTACTTCGCGTGCACGTCGAACTGGGTGGCCACGACGTTCGATCGCACGCCGCGCGGCCCGGCCACCACGGCGGCCGCCGTCTCGTCGCAGGAGGTCTCGATACCGAGGATGGTGGGCAACATGTCGCTATTCTGACCGCAGTGAGCGGCGGCGTCGAGCGGACGTGTGCGCCGGCGGTTTCGGCAGGGGGCTGGATCGGCTACAATCTCTTGCTTGTCGGGGATTTCGCGAATGAAAGGAGCATGTGCCCGTGACTGCGTTTGCTAACCAACTGCCCGATCGGATCGAATCGGAAGAACAACTCGATGACCTGCTGACGACGCCGACGCCGGCCCTGCTCAAGACAATCGCCGGCCTGCGTGGCGACCTGGTCGTGCTGGGTGTTGGCGGCAAGATGGGGCCGACGCTGGCCCGGCTGGCCCGGCGAGCACTGGACCAGGCCGGATTGCGCTTCCAGGTCATCGGCGTCGACCGATTTCCAGAGCCCGAGGCCCGGGAGCGGCTGGAGGCCAACGGGGTCAAGACCGTCACCGCCGACCTGCTGGACCGTGAGGCCCTCGACGCCTTGCCGGACGCGCAGGACGTGATCTACATGGCCGGCCGGAAGTTCGGCTCGACAGGCCAGGAAGAACTGACCTGGGCGATGAACGTCTACCTCCCGGCGGTGGTCAGCGAGCGATACCGCGACGCCCGGATCGCCGCTCTGTCCACCGGGAACGTGTACCCGTTCATGCCGGCGACCGGTCCCGGGCCGACCGAAGAGCATTCAGTCAGCCCCATCGGGGAATATGCCCAGTCGTGCCTCGGCCGGGAGCGGATGCTGCAGTACACCAGCTCGCGGTATGGAACGAAGGTCACGATCATCCGGCTGAACTACGCGATCGACCTGCGCTACGGCGTGCTGGTCGACGTGGCCACCAAGGTGCTGCAGGGCGAGCCGATCGACTTGGCGATGGGCTACGCGAACGTGATCTGGCAGGGCGACGCGAACGTAGCCATTCTGCGGGCCCTGGACCACGCGGCCGCACCGCCGTTCATTCTGAACCTCACCGGGGCCGAGATCGTGTCGATCCGCAAGGCGGCTGAGGAGTTCGGCAGGCTGTTCGGCAAGCAGCCGCTATTGCAGGGTCGCGAGGCGGAAAACGCGCTGCTCAACAACCCGGCGCGGTACGTACAATTGATGGGCGGGCCGACGGTGCCGGTTGAGCGGCTCATTCGCTGGGTGGCCCACTGGCTCACGGCCGGCGGCCGGCTGCTCGGCAAGCCGACGCACTACGAGGCCCGCGACGGCAAGTTTTGAAAAACGCTGAAATGTGATAAGAGCCTATCTCGGTAGGCAGGTGTGGCACCGGCGTCTTGCCGGCGTGTGCACGGGCGAGACGCCCGTGCCACACCAACCGGGATAGGCGATAAGAGCGTGTTCTAAAACCCTGAAATCACACAGGCGAGACCTGTCTGCGTGCGTACACGCACAGGCAGACGCCTGTGCCACACGGGTTTCAGGACGCACTCTAAGTCGAAGAGTCTGACAATCAATACGTGGCGGCGGCAAAACGGAGGATCACATCATGGCTCGCGTAGGGGTGTGTCTTTCCGGTTGCGGGGTATACGACGGCAGCGAGATTCACGAGGCGGTGCTCACCTTGCTGGCCCTGGACCAGGCCAAGGCGGAGATTGTCTGCTGCGCCCCGAACATCGATCAGCCGGCGGTCGTCAATCATCTCGATCACTCGACAACGAACGAAAAACGAAACGTCCTGGTCGAGTCCGCGCGCATCGCCCGGGGCAAGATCCGTGACCTGGCAACGGTGAAGGCCGATGACATTGATGCGTTGATTTTTCCTGGCGGGTTCGGGGCGGCCAAGAACCTGTGCACGTTCGTCGACGAGGGGCCGGACTGCAAAGTCAATCCGCAAGTCGAGCGGTTGGTGGGCGAGATGCTCGATGCCCGCAAGCCGGTGGCGGCCATCTGCATCGCCCCGGCGATGCTCGCCCGTATTCTCGGCCGGCGCGGCGTCAAGGCCAAGGTGACGATCGGCACAGACGCGGCGACGGCCGGGGCGATCGAGAAGATGGGCCTCACGCACCTGGCCTCCCCGTGCGTGTCTTTCGTCGTCGATGCCGAGCACAAGATCGTCACCACTCCGGCGTACATGCTCGGCCAGGGCCCCGCCGAGGTTTTCGAGGGCATCCGTGGTCTGGTCGGAGAGGTGATGAAGCTGATCTCAGGGTGACGCGGAGGGGACGCAGCTCTTTTTTGCGAAGCACCCCTGCCTGCGCAGGCTGGCTTCGGGCCGTTCCGGAGAAAAAGCTGCATCCCCTCCCCTGAAGGACCTGGGTTACGCCTGCCGGTCAGGTCCTTCGCCTTGGCCCTCTTTTCCTGGCTCGCTGCTTTCTGACGATGGAAACGAGTTCACGAGTCGAGACACGGGCCTTGACCGAGGGAACGTCGAGCGGAGATTTGCGTGTATGTTCGGGCACCAGGGCGAAAACCCGCCCGTCCTTGCGGCGGATGAGCACCTTGCCCGTAACTTCAGCTTGGTCCAGCACGCTCGACAGTTTCTGACGCGCTTCAGAATACGTATAGACTTCCATGTCAAACCTCCGCGAGATTGACGCCGATGCGAGTGGCAGCGCGCCGTAGCTTGTTATCCAACGTGAGCAGCGGCGCAGAGAACCGCGACGCGCAATCCAGGAAGTACGCGTCGTATGCGTACATGTTGACTTGGTGTGCGATGGACACGGAGTTGCACAGGTCGATCTCCACGTATCGCAACGGGATGATACTGAAGATTTCCAACCCCCGTTGGGCCTCGTGCACGGTCACCCGTCGTTGCTTGAGCATCGCGGAGAAGGCGTTTCCGACTTCCCACAGAATGGACCGGGGCCGATCAGGGTATGACCGGAAGTCAACTCCACAATGCGGTTCCGCTCCGGTTCGTCGAGGATTACGGCAAGCAGCGCTGATGTGTCAATGACGATGTCCACAGCATACCCTTGTATTGACCATATACAATTGTACAACGAACAATACAGAAGTCAATATCGACCGCTGATAGCCGTTTGTCTCCTCATGGCGACAGGTTACTTCATTGGTGTAACTGCCCGTTTGGCACCGTGTCACAGCCGTCGACTACGCGTTACGGCACTCGCATCATGGGCTACCCGGCTGTCCCGGCGTTCAGGGCTTCGCGATAAGGTCGGCCGGCCTGGTAGAGTTGCATTCGTTTCAGGACGGCGTCGGCCAAGTCTTTCTGATTCTGACGCCGGGCCAGATCGATGGCCTGCCCGGCAATGGCGACCGCATCGGCGAAGCGGCCGGCGTCGGCGTACGCGGCGGCCAGGGTGTCCAGCAGGGCCGGATGCCGTCGGTTCGTCAGGGTGCAGGCCTGCTCGGCCAGTTGCACCGGGTCGGGCCAGTCGGGCTGGCGATACAGTTCGTGCGTGGCCATCAGCCAGGCCAACTCGTTGAGGAACTCAGGCGCGTCAGCATGCAACCGGCATGCGACGATCAGATGTTCGATTCCCTCCGCGACTTGCCTCTGTCGCGCGAGGGCCAGGCCGAGGTAGAACCGCAACGTCGCGTCGTTCGGCCGGCTCTTCAGGGCGGCCTGCAGGTGCTGAATCGCCTCGGCGTTTCGGCCTACGCGATGCAGCGCCAGCCCGAGGTTGAGTTCAGCCAGTCCGAGCCCGGGTTTCAGACGCACGGCTTCTTCGAGTTCCATAATCGCCCGGCTGTACAGGCCGGCCTGGATCAGCACGTTGCCCATGTTGGTTCGGATGTAGGGGTCGTTCGGATCGAGCCGCAACGCCCGATCGTAATACTCGATCGCCGGGTCGAACTCCCTGCGGGCGGCGTACACCTGGGCCAGGTTGTAATAGCCCTGCGGTTCGCGAGGCCTGATCTCCAGCACCTTGCGGTAACACGCGATCGCCTCGTCGTAACGTTTCTGGTCCGCGTAGATGTTTCCCAGGTTGTTGAACGCGAGGTACTCCGTGGGGTCCAACTCGATGGATTTCCTGTAGTGATCAATGGCCCGATCGATTTGTGAACGGGCGGCTAAGGCCCGGCCGATGCAGTAGTGAACGCCAGAGTTATCAGGTTCCAGCGATAGCGCCTGCTGGTAGTGATCCATCGCTTCCTCGTGCCGATTTCCTTCCTCCAGGATGTTCGCCAGGTTGAGATGCACCATGCAGGAGTCCGGGTTGGCGACCATGTCCTGCTTCAGTCGGAATTGGAGAATGGGGCCGTCTGAGTTACACCTATAGGGGCGTACCAGACGGAGGATTTTCCAATGCCGAGAGAGCGACGGAGTTTCACCGGGGCTGAGAAGATGGCCATCTTGCGGGAGCATCT
>DATIKE010000481.1:0-5241 GCA_035477895.1 Phycisphaerae bacterium | reverse complement strand
CAGAGCAGCATCCGGTGGTTTGGACCCTGGGCCTGCACCCCGAATCCGAGGGACCTACCCTCATCTCTCGTGCAGCAAGGCAGCTTCAAGTCGGCCTCTACATGACGGCCTCCTTTCCGCGCCGTCGTGGCGCACAGTCGTTCGCATACCGGATCAGAAACGCTCGACCGGCCGGCCGTGGCTGAACCTCCTGCTCGAACCATATGTCCAGCACGTAGTGCAGGTACATGTTGGCCGCCAGGGGCGAGATCACAACGACATGCGGCTTCACTTGACGGTATTCAGTGATGTCCCCTTTATGCTTGTACTGTCATATTAGGGCGTGTCTTGAAACGCTGAAGTCACACCGTCGGGAGGCCGGCGCCACGCTTGTCTGCCAGGACAAGCTCCCAATACCCCACGGCATGGAAGTATCTGCGCGGCTGTGATTATCGGCCCGGAAATACATTGCCGCTTTTTCATAAGGGGGCGGTCCGCCGGACCGATGTAGCATTGGAAGGCGCGCCATGCGTGTCGTGCCTGATGTACGGACGTTTGAGTACCGGGGGATTGGCGATGTCGGACCCGTTGCGTATTTGCCTCTACGACGCAGAGCCCATGTCAGAGGGCTCTTTCCGCGAGTCCTTCGAGCATGTCAAGAACATTGTTGTCGTGGGAGACACCTCCACATGGGATGAACTCAAGGAATGGCTGCGTCTTTCCCGCATGGACCTTGTAGCCATCAATCTGGGAGAGCAGCGGGAGCAGGGGCTGGCCATCGTGCAGCGGATCGCCGAGCTGGCCCCGAACGTGAGCATCCTGGGCGTGAGTCGGCGGACCGATCCGCAGACGATCATCGCCGCGATGCGGGCGGGGTGCAACCAGTTCGTGACTTGGCCGGTGGACGTGAAGGATCTGGTCGAGGCAGTCGAGCGGATCCGGTCGTCGCGGGTTCAGACGGTCCAGGTTTCCAAACGGATTTGCGTGATCGGGGCGTCCGGAGGGGCTGGGGCGACCACCCTGGCGTGCAATCTGGGGATCGAATTGGGCCAGCTTTCAAGTCGCCGCTGCGCGCTGGTGGACATGAACCTGGAATTCGGCGACGTTTGCTCCTCCTTTGACTGCAGTCCCTCTTACACCATCACTGACGTCTGCCGCGGCGGCGTGGAGATCGACCGCCTGCTGCTGGGCAAGGCGATGCACGAGCTTCCCTGCCACGTGTCTATTCTGGGGTCGCCCAGGAAAATCCAGGACGCCCACGAGATCATACCGGAAAGCATCCCGAACATGCTCAAGGTGATGGCGGGGATGTATCCGTTCGTGGTCGTGGATCTGCCGCGGATGTACGCCTACATGAGTGCCGCAGCCCTGGAGGACGCGGACTACGTTCTTATCGTGACCCAGCTGGGTGTGCCGTTCATACGCAATGCGACCAGGATTCTGAACTGCCTGCTGTCCATGGGCGTGAACGACAAGCGGATCGAGGTCGTTTTGAACCGGTGCAACTCGGCGGTCGACAAGATCACGCCGGAAGACGTGGAGCAGCATTTCAGGCGGCCGATCTTCGCGATGGTGCCGAACGATTATCAGCGGATCAAGGCGGCCCTCGATCTCGGTCACATGCTCGTCGCGAACGCATCGAGCGGCCCGGCCCGCGCCGCCATCCAGGTGATGGCCCGCAAGATCGCGGGCATGGAGGCGGAGGCGGGGGCCGCGGCCGGTCAGGGCGGTGGTCTGTTCGGCAAGCTTCTCCGCCGCGGCGGCAGGGTGAAGGCGGCAACGTGAATCGCTGAAATCCGGTTTGCAGCCATTGTCCGCCGGCCGACTCAGCCTCTGCCGGCGATCCGGTTCTTTATTTCCGCGAGCCACGCATCGGAAGGCAGGGCGTAAGGCCGGAACTTCTCGATGGTGCCGAGTTCCTCGCTGTAGGCCAGGGCCCGGTTCATGCCGAGCTTGTTGGCCAGCGGCGAGTCGATGAGGTTGCTCGAGTCGGACGCGCTCATCTGGAAGAGCACGCGGTGGTCGAACTCGCGCAGGCTGGCGCGGTCGAGCATGCGTTCGACGGCCGCGGGCGTGTCGCACCAGGCGATGGTGTGAATGCCCAGCGACGGGCCTTCGCGAAGCAGGTCGGCGAACGCCTTGTCCGGCGCGGGCTTGTCGGCTGAATCCCCGGAGGCCGAGAAGCTGAAGCTGTCCTCCTGTCGGCGAAGGGGGCGATAGCGCTGCAGGCCGTAGATAAGCAGGCAGGTGCTGCGGTCGGGCGCCGACTCGCCGCGGTCACGTCGGCGCATTTCCTCCGCCAACTCACGGACGATATCGCCGGCGGCGCGGTATTCAACCAAACGGACCTCGTGCGGCAGGGCCGCCTTGATCTTCGGCAGGACGCCCGCCAAAGGAGAGCCGGCCGGACTGCCGTCGAGCACGACGAAGGATGCACTGCCGGGTTTGTGCTGGGCCGCCAGTGAGATCATGGCCGCGGTCATCACCGCCAGGGCGGCCTCGTCGTATTGCCCGATGATCAGGATGTTGGAGCCACTCTGGCGACGCAACACCACGCCGGTGGGCTCCTTGATGGCCACGGGCTCGCCGATCCAGGCGCGCGGGACGGCGGTTGGCTCGGGCCAGGCGGGGGCCTCGATCAGTCTGGCCAGCAGAGGGTTCCGGGCGAGGTCGGCCGGGACGTTGCCCTCGAAGACCACGGGCTCGGGTCGAACGATGCCGGCGGCGCGGGCACGATCCTGCACGCGGGCGAGGCATTGCTCGCGCTGCTCGTCGGAGAGCCAGGCGACCTGGAAGGGGCTGTTGGCCTCGACCAGCCCGCCGGCGTCGTTGTACACCGCCTCGCCGGGACGCGAGAGCAGCCGTGCGGCTGTGTTGCCGTCACCGAGGATGATCTGGGAGTCGGCCTCGCTGGTCTGCAAGGCGACGCGGACGGCCATCTGACCGATCGTGCTGCGGGCCAGTCCGGATGTCCCGCCGATGGTCTGCGACCCGAGCAACAGGTGAATGCCGAAGGCTCGGCCCTGACGCACGAGCCGGTCCAGCAGCAACCCCGCGTCCTGGGCGAGCTTGTCATCCTCGGAGAAGAACTCCTGGAACTCGTCGATGATCAGGATGGTGCGCGGCATCTTCTGGCCGGAGGTTTTGCGGTAGGCGGCCAGGTCCTGCACGCCGAGTTTTCGAAATAGTTCGCCGCGGCGGGTCAGCTCGGAGTCGACGCGCTGCAGCACGCTGAGCCCGAACTCGCGGTCGCTCTCGACTGCGATGGCCCGGGCGTGCGGCAGGCCGCTCGTCACGTAGACCTTGAACTCGACGCCCTTTTTGAAGTCGACCAGGTAGAACTCGACCTCGTCCGGGCTGTACCACAGGGCCAGGTTGGTCACCAGTACGTGCAGCAGGGTGGACTTGCCGGAGCCGGTCTTGCCGGCGATCAGCCCGTGTTGGGCGACGCCCCGGCCGAGGCGTAACGATTGCAGCCGGGTCGCACCCATCTTGCCGATCGGCACTGAAAGATCGCGGACGGTCGTGCCGGACCAGATCCGATCGGCCGGCGGGGTGATGGTTTCGAACGGCACTTCCACGCGCTTGGCGTCCTTGGCATGCTGGCCGACCACGTGCAGGATGCGGGTCAGGAAATCCTCCGTCGGCGGCCCATCGAGCGTCAGCGGAAACTGGCGGAAAACCTTATCTTTCCAAGCGAACCGCCCGTTCTGTTGAATGAGGTTGACGCTGTGGGCCTCGAGTTCGTCGAGGCTGGTGCCCGCGGGAAGGTTCTGCCGGGTGTCGCGGGCGATCAGGGTGTACACGCCACATCGGGCCCCGCTGGTCGCGATGCTCTTGAGCCGCTGGACCGCGACGTCGGAGAAGTTGGCGGGGAAGTCGGCGATGATCAGGAAGCGGTAAGGCTCGGCCAGCTCACCGGCCTGGGCGTTGTAGTCGTCGATGGTCTCGAACTCGTTGCGGAGGTACTTCTGGATGACCGTTTCCATGTGCTCGGTCAGGTCGGACAACCGCTGCTCGATGTGCTCGGTGCTGGTCCAGATGCGGCTGGTGACCAGAGCCTCGTCATGGTCGGCCAGATGCATGAATCCGGCGAAGTTCTGCCCGAGGCCGACGGGGTCGATGATCGTGAGGCGGACCCGGCCGGGCGGCAGGCAGGTGAGAAGTCGGACCATGACCGCCTGTAGGGTGCGGATCGCGTCGGATCGGCCGGCGTGGTCCGCGTGGATCAGGAGCGAAGCCTGTCTCGGAAACGCCAGCAAAGCCGGCACGGAGAACGTATCCAGCAGCTCGAACTGTCTGGGCACCCGGTCGGTGATCTGCTTCAGGTCGACGCGCATCTCGCCGAACCGGATCGTCGAGCTGAACGCCTGGCGCGGCTGCCAGTCGTTCCATACCTCCGATTGCCAGTCAGGGAACAGTTCCGCGCCGACCGAGCTGTTCTCGTCGATCGGGGCCTGAATGCGGGCCAGTCCGTCCTCCCAATGCTGCCGCAGGGCGGCCCGTTCCTCGTCGTGTTCCTCGCGAATTCGGGTCGTTTGCCGTGAGTGCCGTTCGTCGGCCGCGCGGATTTCGTTCTCGTAGCCCTGCTTGAGTTCGGCTTCGCGTCGCTGCCGCCACTGCTCGACCTCGGCCAGGCCGGCCTCGCGCCGGGCCTCGATGAGCGGGCGGATCCGGGCCTGCTCGTCGGCGAGGTTGCCTATGGTCTCCTCGCGGGTCTGCACGGCCTTGCGGAGCATGGGGGCGTAGTGGGTTTTGGCTTCGTGGACCTCACCGTCCCGCTTGGAGATGGCTTCGGCCTGCCGGGCCTGCCGGGCCTTGGCGGCGTTTTCGTATGCCGTCCTGGCCGATCGTGCCGCCTCATCGAGTGTTCGGCGGAGCCCGGCGGCCACCTCCCAGATCTGAGCGACCGAGGTCTTGCGAAGAATGATGCCTGCGACGGTGGCGGCCAGCGCGGCCAGCGCCGCGGCGATGCCCATCGCCTTGAATTGCGGCTCGCGACTGGCCGACAGCACCTGGGCCGCCGCCGCGGCCGCCGCGGTGAGAAGCAGCACGACGACGAAAGGCAGTATTCCCGACGTGAGCCGGGGAAGCTTCATCGCTTCCAGCGCGTCGAGCTGTTGCCGGGCATGCTCGCACCGGGCCTCGAATGACGGAGTGTCCTGCTGTTTCCGAGGATCCCCCTCCACGGCCGGCGGCGCCGGCTGCGTCGAATCGGCGGATTCTTCTTCCTCCTCGGTGAGCCACTGCTGGCCGTAGGAC
>DATIKE010000480.1:0-9142 GCA_035477895.1 Phycisphaerae bacterium | reverse complement strand
ATGAGCAGACCGGCCAGATCGACCGCTCCGGGACTGATGAGGAACTGATCGGGCCGGAAGCCATAGCAGCTCGGCCGATGCGCTCGCCGGGGATGGAGCCACAAGAGCCATCGCTCGTCGGTGAAGGTGGTATAGAGGTTGAGCATCGGCTCGGGCTTGGCGGGCTGCACCGAACCGAGAGCGGCCAGCACCTCCCTGACGGCAGCCTGCAGCGCTTCGGAGTCGGGACTCATGCAGATGACCGCGGCTCGTCGTCCGGGACGGGTCACGCCGATGCGCACGCCCTGGCGGCGCAGCCACTTGATCCACTGGTGACCGTTCTGGTTCCGGTCGCTGCAGAGCTCGGCGGCCAGTTCGTTCTCGAAGGGCGTGGCCCCGGCAGGCGAGGCCTGGAGGTGGGCGTGGTCCGGCGCGGACGCGCCGGCCTTGGGCCCGTTGTAAAAGACCGTGTAACGACCTTCCAGATCGCGAGCCAGGTCGAGCAACACACCGAGACAGGACATCAGCAATTGCGGCTCGTGCCGTGCCGGGACGACCGTGAAGTGCGGATCGAAGATCGGCGCGGGGTTACAGAGGATCTTCCATCCGCCGCGGTACGCGACGGCCCGCTGCTCGGCCGGCCGGTTTTCGTCGCAAAGGAAGCACGGACGGGCGGCCAGCGCGGCGGTATCCACGCAAGCCGAGGCGCTGATCATGCGGGCCGGGTTGCACTGGGCGATCACCCGCGAGCCGTCCACATCGAACGTGCGGGTCAAGGCCGCTTGCAAGCCGGCCCGGCCGGCCTGCAGCATGGCCCATTCGTCGGACTGCCACCGCCACAGCAGGTCGATCTGCTGGGCCAGGGGGCCTTGCACCGTCAAGCATCGGTCGTTGTTCATCACGGTGTCGACTCCCCGCCGGCGATCATACGCCGTCTCGCGAGGATCTCCAGGGTTCGCAGGCAGTCTTTATAAGCATCGTTCTGGTTCTTCGCTGCCGGGGCGAGGTCGGCGTCGGTGTTGCCCTCCCACCGCCTGCAGAGATAGACCGGCTCGAAGATGCGGCCGACTTCGTATCGCCGCGAGAGTCGCAGCCCGACGGCATAGTCCTCGCCGTAGCTGACATTGGGAAACGGGTTGGCCCGCAGGACGGTGGTGTCGAAAACCCGCGGGGCGCCGAGTCCGTTGACCCGCAGCAGGTTGTTGCGGCCGTTTTCGCGAGTCCACTCGCGGTGGTCGATCAGACCGGGTGGAATATCCTCCAGGGAGAAGTTCACCAGCCGATACGAGCCCACGACCATCGCAAACGACCCCTCGTTCATCCTGTCCACAAGCGTCTGCAGCGCGGCCGGGCCGGCGTAAAGGTCGTCCGAATCGAGTTGGGCGGCGATCCGCCCGCAGATCGGAGACCGGACCGCCAGGTTCCAGCACCCGCCGATCCGCAGGTCGGTCGTCTCCGGCACGAGGTGGACGACGCGCGAATCGCGGGCGGCCAGATCGCGAAGAATGTCCGTCGTGCCGTCGGACGAGTGATTGTCCACCACGATGACGTTGTGGGTGAAGCTTGTCTTCTGTTCGAGGGCCGACCGGACCGCATCGGCGATGGTTCTGGCCCGGTCCCGCACCGGGATAATGACGCTGGCCGCTACGGGGAAGTCCTCCTCGGGCTTTGGAGCGGCATCAAACGGGGCAACCAGCCTGGACCCGATTCGCTGAAGATGCTCGGTCGCGACCCGCTCAAGCTCGATCTGGGCCTGGCGGTTCGAAGGGTCGACGTAGTCGAACTGCTGCTGACCCGTCGGACGGCCTTCGAGCAGCCGGCAGACGTAGAGAGCCTCCGGAATACGGATGGGGAGCGCGGCGGTGGACAACCGCAGGCGCAGATCGTACCAGCCGGCCGCCTGGGTGTCGGCCAACGGGCCCCAGCGCGATTCGGCCTTGCGGACCAGGGCGGTATTGATGGCCAGGACCGGGCCGAAGTCGAACCCCTCACGGATGCTGCCGAGTTGGTAATCGATCGTGGCGTGCTCGGTGGTTCCCGCCGACGTCTGTTCGAGATAGTGGCTGTAGACTACGGAGGTGCCGGTGTCGGCGACCACCTGGACGAGCCGGCCGATCCCGTCGGGGCCGATCTGTACGCCGGCGTCGCCGTTGATGACCAGGATAACCGGCTTGCTGATCTCGCCGAGGGCCTGCTGCCAGGCCTCGCCACTGTAGGGCAGACCCGTGGCGATGGGGACAACAGCGACGTCGGCCTCGGTGAGTCGCGCGGCACCGGCCGGCCCGATCATGACGACCTTGCGGACCCCGGCCCGCGACCAGGCGGGCAACGACGCTCTGATCCAATCGACCGGCGGACGGCCGGCATATGGAACCACCACCGCACTGTGAATCACGCGTATACCTCTTCCCTCAAGAATCCGACCCGGTATCAGCCGATGCATAACATACCCTCCCGAGCGCACACGGCAAGAGAGACCCGTGGGCGGGTGCTTGTTGGCCGACAGGTTTTCGGCTAACCTGTCGCCCTTTGAATCGCTGGTGACCCGGCCGGGGAAAGGGGCCCGGGCGTGGAGTCATCATCATGACAGCGAGAATGTCGGAAACCAGGTGTGCAGGCTCCGGTCGGCGTGATGTCGGCCGGCAAGCGGCAGGCCATCGGATGTTCGGGCGAGGTTGGGCGGGGGTCGCGATGCTGGTCGTCCTGACCGGCGGGTGCGGCGACAAGGCCGGCAGCGCGCCCCGACTCGGCCCGCGAGGCATGCCGTACCTGACCGGCGTGCCCGTCCCCGACGGGTTCACGCTGGTGGAGAAGAACACCGAGGATTACGAGTCCGGCGCCCAGCGGTGGGCCCGGCACCTGTACCGGGGCACCGCCAGCCTGGCGTCGGTCAGGAACTTTTATCGCGAGCAGATGCCGCTCAACGGGTGGAACCTGGTGAGCGACCAGAATGTAAAGGGCACTGTATCGCTGCGTTTTGAGAAACCCAGTGAATCCTGCACCGTTCAGATTTCGCCCACGGGCTATTTCTGGTGCACAATTCAGGTTGTTGTGATGCCGTTCAGTCGTAACGCCACGGAGCCGCCCAGCCGGCGACCTATGCCATGAAGAAATCGAGAAGACACGACCTCAAGACCAACGTCCTCAGCGTCTATATCCAGCAGACCTACGAGGCCATCGGCCAGTACGCCAACTACATCATCGGCGGAGTGGTGGTGGTGGTGGTGATTCTGGTGGCCTTCATGATCGTCCAGCGCAATCGTCAGGCAACCATGGACCAGGCCCAGAAGACCTACTACGAGATCCGCACCGGCGACGTGTTCGAGAAGCCCGACCTGATCGACCAGGCGGGCCGGCTGGCCGCCGAACAGGGAATCGACACCGAGTTGGGGGCCAAGGCCGCCGAACTGCAGGCCAATCTGGCATACAATCTGGCAATGAGCATGGGGATCGGCGACCGCGAGAAGAAGGTCGCCCGGCTCACTGAGGCCAAGCAGATCTACGAACAGTTACTGACCAAGGTGGTCGACCGGCCGGCCGCAGCCGCCCGCCTCAAGATGAGCCTGGCCGCCGTGGTAGAGAGCCTGCAGGTGCTCGGCAAGGGCGAAGTCGAGCCGGTGCGGCAACTGTACCAGGCCGTGATCGCCGGGGACGACGCCTCCTTCAAGAGCATCGCGGAACAAAAGCTGAAGACCCTCGATGAACGAATGATCCCGCTGAAGGTCCTGGCCACCCAGCCGGCCTCGGCGCCGGCAACCGGACCGGCCGCCCAGGTCGCCACGCTGCCGGCCCCGCCGCCGGTTCGCGTCAACCTCGAGCCGGTCACCGAAACGCAACCGGCACAGTGATCGCGGAGACCGCCCTTCAAAAACCCCTGCGACGGACAGCGCATGCCGGGCATGAGTCTTTCCGAGCCCCAGTGCGCCATTTTGTTTATCAGGGACCGCGCTACTATACTCACTCGCTCTTGTGATGGGGGAACCCGGAAACCATGGCACAGACCCAGAACACGTCGCTCGATCAGCGATACGAACGGATGCAGGATATGCTGCGCTCGCTGAAGCGGGTGGCGGTGGCATTCTCGGCCGGGGTGGACTCGACGTTTCTGCTCAAGGCGGCCCGCGACACGCTCGGGCCGTCCAACGTCGTGGCCGTCACCGCCAAGAGCGACAGCCTGGCCTCGGCCGAGTTCGAGGAGGCTCGCGAGCTGGCCCGGGCAATGGGCGTCGAGTTCGTGGTCATCGAGACCGAAGAGTTCAAGAATCCCAACTACCTGGCCAACCCGGCCAACCGCTGCTACTACTGCAAGTCGGAGTTGTACGAGAAGCTCGACGGGTTCATCACCGAACGCGGCCTGAATGCATCGGTCTGCGGGATCAACGCCGACGACTACGACGACTGGCGGCCTGGGATCCAGGCGGCCCGCGAGCACGGCGTTCAATCACCTTGCGCTGAGGCAGGCCTGACCAAGCAGGACATCCGCGCGCTGAGTGCCCGCATGGGCCTGCCGACCTTCGACAAGCCGGCCATGCCTTGCCTGTCCAGCCGCATTCAGTACGGCGAGCAGATCACGCCGGAGAAACTCCGCATGATCGAGCGCGGCGAGGCATTTCTGCGGTCGCTGGGCTTCCGCGAGTGTCGCGTCCGACACCACAACAACCTCGCCCGGATCGAACTGCCCGTGGCCGACCTCGACCGGGCCCTGCAGTCGGAAATGCGCGTGAAGATCGACGCCGCCCTGCGCGAGATCGGCTACAACTACGTAGCCATCGATCTCCGCGGCTTCCGCAGCGGAAGCATGAACGAAGTCCTCGCCTTCGGCAAACGCCAGCCGGCCGGCTGATCCGGCTGTCTCACCACGAAGTCACCGAGAACACGGAGAATGAGTTCTCTATTCAGGGGGGAAGCGATTCGCTCCACTGCCGGCTATGCCCCTCCACCCCCGCGAGGTGACGGTCCCGAATCCACCATCGCCTTGACGATCTCCGGTAGGACCTCTGCGGCCGTCCCTCGCAGCCACAGTCCCCACCCGGGCTGCGTCGGGTCGATGGTGATGACCTTCGCTCCGGCCGCCTGGGCATCGCTCGGCAGGGCCGCGGCGGGATAAACAACGCCGGAGGTTCCGACCGCGATCAGGCAATCGCAATCGCGCACCGCATCGAGCGCGTTCGACCAGTCCGGCTCAGCCATGCTCTCGCCGAAGAGGACGATGGTCGGCCGATGCAGCTTGCCGGCCTGGACGCCGAACATCGGCTGCATCGCGGACCAGATCGCCCGGCGCGGCTGGCTCATCTCGCCCGCCGATCGGACCGCATCCATAACGGCCTTGAGATCGTCCCGCGACAAACACCGCACGCGCCGACCCTGCCGGTCAACAATCTGCAACAACGACCCGTGCACCTCCCACACGTCATCGCTGCCGGCCTCCTGGTGCAAGCCGTCTACGTTCTGGGTGATGACGGTCACTGTTTTGCAGCGGCCCAGTTCCGCGATCGCCCGGTGGCCGGCATTCGGCTTTGCGGCGGCAACCGGCTCCAGCAACGCAACGATGAAATCGGCCAGACGCCTCGGCTGTCGCAGGGCCACGCCCATCAGCCCCCGCCAGGTGGCGAACTGCTCCGGCGGAAACTTCGACCACAGGCCGCCGGCATCCCGAAAGGTGGGAATACCGCTTTCGGCCGATACGCCGGCACCGGTGAACACCACCGGCTTGCGGGCATTTCTCACCCAGGCCGCGGCTTGCCTCAGGCTGTCCGGCGTCGCGTTCATCGAAACCTCCGACAAACGACATCGTACTCCACGCATGGAACGCGGCAACAAGTCTTTCCGCGATTCCCTTGCGTTTGCCGGCCAGGATATACTGAACGCGTGAGCCGGCTTCGCTGGACGCCCCCGCTGGGTATGAGGTGCGCCTGATGACCGCGATCACCGCCGCTTGCATCCGGTCAACTCGCCTCGGCTGGTTACTGCTGCCGGCGGTGACTCTGCTGGCAATTCCTGCCATCGTTTTCGCCCAGGAAGTGACCGGCCAACAGGTTTTGCGGGCCGTCGAGGCCGGCAAGCAATACCTGCTGGCCAACCAGCGTTCGAGCGGCGCCTGGCCCGAGCTATCGGGTTACGATGGTGGATCTACCGCCCTGGCAACGCTGGCCCTGCTGAACGCCGGCCTGCCGCCCAACGACCCGCGGATGCAGGCCGCCCTGCACGTAGTGCAGTCGATCCCGCTGCAACGGACCTACGTCGTGTCCCTGAAAGCCCAGGCCCTGGCCGCCGCCGACCCGAAAACTTACCGCGAGCAGATCCGCACCGCCGCCGACTGGCTGGTCCAGGCCCAGCGGTCCAACGGCATGTGGGGATACCTGCTCAAGGGCGAGCAGGCGGACTTCTCGAACACCCAGTTCGCGCTGCTCGGCCTGCACGAGGCCGCCAATGCCGGCTCGCCGGTGCCGTCCACGGTATGGCGCAAGGCGGAGAACGCCTACCGCCAGAACCAGCGCTCCGACGGCGGGTTCACTTACACCACGGCCGGCAGATCCGCCACCGGCAGCATGACCGCCGCCGCCGTGGCCAGCCTGTACGTCACCGGCAACAGCCTGGCGGTCCGAATGCCGCCCGGTTCGGCCCAGTCCGGCCTGCCCTGCTGCGGCCGTTACGGCACCTATGGCCCCATCGCACGCGGGTTGAACTGGCTCGGCCGGCAGTTCAGCATCGAGCAGAACCCCGGATCGGGAGGTTGGTACTACTATTACCTCTACAGCCTCGAGCGGGCTGGAATACTCTCGGGCTTGCAGTACATCGGGCGACACGACTGGTACCGCGAAGGGGCCGCGCGGCTGGTCGCCCGACAGGACGGCAACGGGGCATGGAGGGACATCAACTCCGTCATCGACACTTCTTTCGCGCTTCTTTTTCTGTCAAAGGGGCACCGGCCCATCCTCGTCCAGAAGCTGCGATGGTCCAACGACAACCGCTGGAACACCGCCCGCAACGACCTGGCGCACCTGGCCGCCTTCATCGGGAAAAGGATCGGCGACAAGCCCGTGACCTGGAACACCGTTGATGTCGACGCCGATCTGTCGGCATGGCTGGCCGGGCCGATTCTCTACATCAGCGGGCTGGAGTTCCCCCGGCTGAAGAGCGAGCACGCGGACCGGATCCGCCGGTACATCGACGCCGGCGGAACAGTGCTCGTCGAAGCCACCTGCGGCCGGGCCGAAACCGCCGCCGGATTCAGCCAATTCTGCCGCGACACGTTCCCCGAACACGAATTGCTGCGCCTGGGCTCCGAGCATCCGGTGTTCTCAACCGCGTACTCGCTGGACGGGCGGACCGTGGAACTTCATGGACTGGACATCGGCTGTCGCACGAGCGTTTTTTTCAGTCCGGCCGACCTTGCCTGTCAGTGGGAATATGGCGACACAACCGGGCGAAACCGAACTGCGTTCGAGTTGGGCGCCAACATCGCCGTGTATGCGACGGGGGCCGAACCGTTGCCCGACAAGCTGGCCCCCCCGCGCCTTGCGGCCGAGCCGCCGGCCGGCCGGCCATTCGAGGTCCCACGCGGCGCTCTCTACCTGGCGGTCCTCAACCACGGTGGCGGCTGGCGGCCTTTCCCCCGTGCGATTCCCAACCTCGCCGATCGCCTCTCCCGCGACCTCGGCGTGGACGTGGTGCCGCAATACGAAGGGCTGACGGCCACCGACCCGCGCCTGGCCGGCCACCCCATCGTGTACATGACCGGTGCGAGGTCTTTCACTCTGTCGCCGGAGGAAACCACGGCCCTGCACCAACATCTTCTTCGCGGGGGCACGCTATGGGCGGATGCCTGCTGCGGGCAGCGACTGTTCGACCTCTCCTTTCGCGAGATGCTGGCCCGGATGTTCCCCGAGACGCCCCTCGAACGTCTGTCGCCCGACCATCCGATCGTCGCCGGTACGCCGGGATTCCCAATGCCCGAGGTTGATTACCTGCCGACGGTGCGGCGGGAACAGCCGGACCTCAATCAGGTCTGGTTGGAGGGCATCACCCTCGAAGGCAGGACCCTCGTGGTCTACAGTCCATTCGGCCTTGGCTGCGGTCTGGCGGACAGCTCCTGTTTCGCCTGCCGGGGCCTCGAAGCCCCCGACGCCCTCAAGCTCGCGGCCAACATTCTGCTCTACGCCCTGTCACATTGAGCCGATTCCCCCCGTTGCCCTGGCCCCCCCCAAGGCGGGCCGCTTTGATTTCGGATTTCGGCGTTTCGGCGTTTCTTCTGTGGCCGATTCGCCACGCCCCCCCTAGAATCTCCCCGAAGTTTGGAAACCCATTCACGAACCCTGAAAGGAGACCAACACTCATGAGCGACAACCAAGGCAGTTGTTGTCCGGCGCTGCAGGTCGGCGCCCCGGCCCCGGCGTTCAAGGGCCAAGCGGTCGTCGGAAGCGAGTTCAAGGCCCTGTCCTACGAGAACGGCACGCTGACGGTCGGCAACGAGAAGTTCACCGGCAAGTACGTCGTGCTGTTCTTCTATCCGCTGGACTTCACGTTCGTCTGCCCCACCGAGATCATCGCTTTCAGCGACCGCATCGACGAGTTCGAGAAGCTCGGGGCGAAGGTCGTCGGCGCGTCGGTGGACAGCCATTTCACGCACCTGGCATGGAAGAGCACGCCGCGAAACCAGGGCGGCCTCGGCGAGATCAAGTACCCGTTGTTGTCCGATCTCAACAAGGAAGCCGCGTGCACGTATCGCGTCCTGCTCGAGAACGGCGTGGCCGCCCGCGGCATCTTCGTCATCGACGATAAGGGCGTCCTCCAGACGTTCACGGTCAACAACCTCGGCGTCGGACGAAGCGTCGACGAAGCGCTGCGGCTGATCCAGGCCTACCAGTTCGTCGCCAAGCACGGCGAGGTCTGCCCGGCCAACTGGAAACCCGGCGAAAAGACGATGAAACCCGATCCGACGGGCTCGAAAGAGTACTTCAAGACCGTCAAGTGACCGAAGGCTACCGCGCTCTCCGGCTCCGACCGGACGAGCGACCTCCTGTCTTTGAGAGAAGCCGTCAGCGGCCGGTCGGCTGAGAAGTCGATCGGCCGCGGGCTCTTTTACCCGGTCGCCGCGCACGCCCACGACCTGCGTCCTGTCCCGCATACGGCTCCGAATGTACCATATCACCCATGGCCCACC